>JBGVPY010000085.1:0-6919 GCA_045127235.1 Eubacteriales bacterium | reverse complement strand
AGAAACGACTCAACACGTAAGGCAGCCCCTTGCATACCTGCAAAGGATGCAATCCATCTTGATAACTCAAATTTGAACATTGACGAAACTGTTGAAAAGGTAATAGAAATAATTGAAAATGCCAAAAAATGAGATTGTAGTAGTAGAAAAAAAGGAAAATAAATTCTACACAAAAATAAAACGCTTTTTTGCAGGGCTTTTTAAAAGGCTGTTAAGAGTTAGGGTGGTAAACCCCGAAAATGAGCCTCTTGACAAAAACTACATTGTGTGCTGTAACCATACGGCGCTTTTAGATGTTGCGGTAATAGCCGCAAGCCTTAAAAGACAAGTAAGCTTTATGGCGAAAAAGGAAGTGTTTAAGGTGCCAATACTTAATTGGTTTGTAAAATCTATGGGCGCGTTCCCTGTTGACCGTAAGGGCGGAGACGTTGGCGCTATTAAGAAAACCATAGAAATATTAAACAGCGGAAGCTGTGTCGGTATTTTCCCGCAGGGAACGAGATGCCCATATAAAAACCCAAGGGAAACCGAAATAAAGGACGGAATAGGAATGGTAGCAAAAAGAGCAGATGTTGGAATACTCCCTGTTGCTATCAAAACTAAAAAGGGAAAGCTTAAATTCTTTAGAAAAACAGAATTTATTATCGGAGAGTATATTCCTCTCGAGGAATTGATGCTTGAAGGCACAAACAAGGAGCAATACGAAACGATTACCAAAACCGCCTTTAATGAAACATGTAAATTATTAGAAAGTGATACAACAAAGCTGTTAAAATGATTACGGTTGCTAAAAATGCAGGCTTTTGCTTCGGTGTTCGTAGGGCAACGGATACTGTTGAAAAGCTAATAAAGGAAAAAAACAAATCATCTGTTTATATCTTAGGTCAGCTCATTCATAACGAGGAATACATCAAATATTTGGAAGAAAACGGAGTTTTTGAAATATCCCCCGACCAAATTGATAAGATATACGAAAGAGCGAAAAACGGCGAAAAAATAACGGTGGTTGTAAGGACACACGGAATTGAAAAAGAAATATACGAAAAGCTACAAAGCTGTGATGAAAAAGAGAAAAATTTCACGCTTGTTAATTGTACTTGTCCATATGTTACCAAAATACATAAAATTGCTAACGAAAATTCCGACACAAAGGTAAAAAAAGAAATTTTCGTTTTAATAGGTAAAAACGATCACCCCGAGGTTTTATCTATCATGAGCCACGTGGATGGAGACGGATATGTATTTTCAAACGGGCAGGAGCTTGAAAATTTTCTTTTAGAAATGAAAAAAAGAGAGGATTTTGATGAAATAATTGTCAATATGGCTTCTCAAACTACCCAAAAATTACAAGAATGGGAAAAATGTCAAAAAATTTTAAAAAAATACTGTACAAATGCAAAAATTTTTGATACAATATGTAGTGTTACTGATATTAGACAAAGGGAAGCGGACGAGCTGAGCCGCAAATGCGATGTGATGATAGTCGTAGGCGGTTTAGCAAGCTCAAACACCTCAAAGCTTGCGCAGGTGTGCGAAAAGAATTGTGAGAACACCTATTGGGTACAAACAAGCCGTGATATTCCATTGGACAAAATCGGTTACGCAAAAAATATAGGCATAACTGCAGGTGCATCCACGCCTGACAGTTTAATTCAGGAGGTAAAAGAAACTATGAGCGAAATCATGGGAAAAATCGAAAAAATCGAAAACGAAGACTTTGGCAAAATGCTTGAAGAAATGGAGAGCGTGAAATTATATACAGGAGCAACAGTTACCGGAACTGTAATGGGAATCACAGACACTGAGATTCGTCTTGACCTCGGTGCAAAGCTTACAGGTATCATCACAAAAGATCAAATCACAGATTCTAACGACGTTAATCTTGCAGATCTCTTCAAGATCGGCGATGAGGTTGATGCAAAGGTTATCTCTAAGAGCGACAGAGATGGTATTGCTATTCTTTCAAAGAAGATGGTTGATAGTGTAAAGAATCTTGCTAAGATCGCTGAGTATGCAAGCACAAACGAAACCGTTGACGCTAAGGTTGTTGAAATTACTAAGGGCGGCGTTGTTTGCGACGTTGACGGCGTAAGAGTATTCGTTCCTGCTTCAATGACAGGTGTTAAGAAGGGCGACGACATGAGCGTTCTCAAGGGCACAACACAACAAATCAAGATTGTTGAAATCAAGGATAACAAGAGAGAGGCTATCGGCTCAATTAGAGCAGTTATCAACGAGCAAAAGAAGGCTGAATACGAGCAAAAGCAAGCTGCAAAGGAAGCATTCTGGAACTCACTTGAAGTTGGTATGGAATTTGAAGGTCCTGTAAAGAACATTACAAACTACGGCGCATTCGTAGATCTTGGCGGTATTGACGGTCTTGTACATAAGACAGAGCTTACATGGAACAACAAGATTGCTCCATCAAGCGTAGTAAAGGCAGGCGAAATTATCAAGGTTTACATCAAATCTATTGATAACGAAAACAAGAAGATTTCTCTCGGCTACAAGACAGAGGACTCAAAGCCATGGAACATTTTTAAATCTCAATACAATGTAGGCGATGTTGTAATCGTTAAGATCAGAAACATCGAGACATACGGCGCATTCGCTGAAATCATTCCAGGCGTTGACGGTCTTATCCACATTAGCCAAATCGCTGACAGAAAGATTGAATCTGTTGCAAGCGTACTTACAAAGGGCGACTCTGTATCTGCGCTCATTAAGGAAATCGACGACGAAAAGGAAAAGGTTTCACTTTCAATGAGAGCTTTACTCGAGGACAACTCCGAGGAAGAAGCTGCTGAGGAAGAGGTTGAGGTTGAAGTAATCGAAGAGGCTGCTGAAGAAGTAGCTGCTGACGAAACAGCTGAATAATAAAAAAATAAAATGCACTCCAAACGGAGTGCATTTTTTATGCTATGGGCAGCCCAAACAGATTAAAGGTAACGCCTTAATATGTTAGAGTTAACCGTTACAGCAGCAACAAAGAATGATAGCTGCAATTACAATTACCCAAACGATTTCGTTGTCAAAAAGATTACATAAGCAGTTCATATTATTACCGTATTCCATAAGAAGAATCTATGAAAAAGTCCTTTTCAAATTTGAGAGTAATCAACACCGCCGTGTTTTTTCTCTCTGTTATAATGATATGTAAAGCCTTATTTAGTGTTACATAAAATCATAAAAGAAAATTATCTCAATGTGAAAGCTTTGTGAAAATTAACTGAAAAGTAATTAAAAATCAACACAAACTTGGTTAAATGTGCTAAACTGTAATTGACAAAGTAAACAATTTAAAGGAGAAAGCATTATGAAAAAACATTTATCATTATTTTTAGTATTACTTATGTTACTAACTGTGCTTGTTTCCTGTAATAATGAAATACCAAGCACAGACACAAGTAGCCAAACAACCGACACAGCCATCGATACACAAAATCCCACAGACACAAGTACCGACACAACGATAGATACTGGCAACCCCGATATTAGCGACAATTATTATAATGAAATAAATCGCTACAATGTAACAGTATCAGGTATGGACACAAAAGGAGACTATTACACAAAATTAAATTATCACTATGTAAGCGCCCCTTTCCCAAATGATTTTTGTGAATATGTAAGAATATTTGATTCCTTAGATGAGCTTAGTAAATATGCAGACACAAACGCAACCAAATCTTTATTTGATGATAACTATGTTGTGGCTGTTAAAAGCTCTTACACAATTGAAGGAGATCATTATGACATATCATTAGGCTATTACGATTTTAAAGCTCAAGGCGGATACTATTATATTTCAAGAGATTACTCCTTATCAGCAAGCTCACATATGCAAAGGGAATATGCTGAGGAGATTAGAACAACCGATTATATAGTAGTTCCAAAAGCGGAAATAGAATATTTTGAGGGAACAAGGTCAATAATAGTTAACCATACACAAATAAATAAAAAAGATTTCTTCTATGCAACCACCGAAAATAAAAGACTGTTTTTAAATAGACCTACCGCTTTTATAGTAAATAGAGAAATAGCAAATGAAATCGGCTTAAAGGTAAGCGCCTACGAGGAAATGAGCTACTACAATAACGAGGTATTAATAGTCTATATTCCTGAGCTAAAATGTGATTTATCTATAATAGATTGGGAAGTACAAAACGGCGATTTCTATTTCACCTGCGAAATGTACACATATAGCGAGGATGTAATTATTCCAAAGGAAGACACAGATGCAATATTCTATGAGTTTTATATAAATACTGAAAGCTTGTCAGAAGACTTTCAGGTATATGCAAATATAAACTATGTCTATCTTCCAAATCTTCCAAAGCCGGAAACAAAGTACGCTTCCAATATAGAAATAGACTATGTAGATTTTGACCACGCTCTATATTCCGAAATTCGTAGTCTTGAATCAACAGATGAAGAAAAATATTTCTTCCCCGAGGAAATAGGCTCATACTTTATGCTTATAAACTCCTACGAGCAAATGCTTCAATATTTTAATACCAACGAGGTAACGCCACAAACCTTTGAAAATAACTATATAATGGTGCTACACCGCCATTATTACGATACTTATTACGGAGAAATTGAAATAGCCTTTCGTAATTTAAAACACGAAAACGGTAAGTACACTATAACTCTTAATTGGTTTAATGAGCCGGAGGATATGGATTATCCTGATTGGGAGCAGGAATTTTTCAAATATAACTACTTAATAATCCCTAAAGACATCATATCATATGTGGAGGGCATACAAAATATCACAGTAAATCATAGCAAAATCGAGCAAAAAAGAATTGATTGGCTTATTCACGATAAAGAAGCTCTTATACCTGTCGAAAATATATCGTGTATAGTAAACAGAGACTCAACCGAGGTAGAGGAATACGGCTTTAGCAAATATTATTTTTCTAAAGAAAATAGCGTTTTACTCTATCTTAACAATGTGCCTGACAGTAAATTTATCGTAACAGAAATAGAAATCAAGGGTGGAAACCTCCATCTTACTTTTCATGAATATGACCACATAGCAAAGGATCCTAATATGTGCTTTTACAACATAAGCGTTGACACAACTCAGTTAAGCGACCGCTTCACGGTTTATATAAGCATCTACGAGTGGATAATTTAAAATATATATTGACATTTTAGTCTTAATATTATAAACTATCATAGAAAGCTTATTAAGAAAGGAGCAAGTATATGAAAAGATACGTATTTATAAATTTAATACTTTTTATTTTACTTTTTATGCTTGCTTCATGCGGTAACGTTAGTGTTGACACCGATACGGAAACCGATAGCCAAATAATTGACACCGATACGGATATAGAGGAAGCAAAAATCGAAAAAATAACCGATTTTCCTGACCTTGCCGAGTTGAATTTAACAGCGGATAAAATAAATGTAACAATCAACGCTAACGGCAAATATGAGCAGTATTTAATAACGGATAAAGCAAGCGTGTTAGAAATAATGGAATGTATCTATAATGTTACATTCGTAAATGTAGGCAAGGAAATACCTCTTGGCGCACAAACATATAGACTTGACATCTACGATGGGGAAAAATCATTCGTAGTAACAGAAAGCATGCTTTTTGATGGAGATTACTACGAAATCCGTGGAGATGTAGAGCTAACCTTAAACAGCATACTAAATCCATTTAATGAATACATGGAAAACGGCAATCAAAATAGCGCAAATCCCACCTTGATTGATGTTAAAAAATATTACGAAAAATTACAATTTGGCGACTACATAGGGGAAAATATTCCATCATACGGTAACGAAGGACACGATTTTGAATTTGGATACTACTACGAAATTATAGGCGATTATGATGTTGCCCTTAATAGCTTTAGTAATACAAAGGACTTAAAGGAAAGCTTTTTTGATGATTATTACATTTTCGTAATAGGTATGCACATAGAGTCAGGCTTGCCCTATGATATATACGGCTTTTACGATTTGTATTTTGATTGGGAACGTAAGGTCGCAAAAATCAGCTTTGATGGACTTGATGGACTTGATGTTACACAGGCTTGCGCAGTTTATAACTTTTATTTAAAAGTGCCAAAGAATAAATATTCAGTAGGCTATTGGCATAATAAAAAAACAGGCAAATTAGATTGGGAATTTAACAAAGAGGATGACTATCTAGACAGATATTCCTCATATAAATCTGAAAAGCTTTTAAATATAAAGGAAAACACCTCATGGTTTCTTGGTTCAACAGAGGAAATAAACAAATTCGGCAGATATTACGGCATATCGCAGCTTTCATCATGGAAAAGAGAGGACTCATATCTTTTAGTAATCTACATGAAGACACCTTGCTCAAATTGCTTCAGAGGCTTTAAGGACCTACACACCGATGGCAAAACAGTCTATATAACCGCCGAGGAAACAGATTACAACCATAGCCACATAAACAATGAGCGTGCCTTCGTGGTCATCGAGGTCTTTAAAAACGAAACACTCTACCCACTTAAATCAATGACAAGGCTAGTAGTCCTATATGAGCTAAACAAAAGAGAATTTATAAAGTAACCTTAAAAGAGACCCGCTTTCAAGCGGGTCTTTTTACATATTTGACTTTTTATTCCATTTATGTTAAAATAAAAACATAAAATCAAGGATTTACAGAAAGGATTTAATATGCTAAAAAAGAAATGGTTTTTCTATCTTACTGAGTTTTTTTCAGGAATGTCAGTTATGGCGATTGAACTTGGTGCAAGCAGACTTTTAGCCCCTTATTTTTCATCCTCGCAAATCGTATGGACAATTATAATAGGCGCTATTATGATTGCTATGGCGCTGGGCAATATCTGGGGCGGTAGAATGGCAGATAAAAACCCTTCTCCCGACAAGCTATATTTCCGCATTCTCATAGTTGCCGTAT
>JBGVPY010000084.1:0-39539 GCA_045127235.1 Eubacteriales bacterium | reverse complement strand
AGCTATGCCTGTATCATCTATGATAGGCGGTATGATGACTCCAGCAGGATCGTCGATTAATTTGATTACAATATCACAGCTAGAGGCGCATGCAAATATGGAGTTGACTTTTGTTCAGTGGATGGCAGCCGGAATTCCTCTCGCAATCTTTATGCTTCCTATTGCATGGTTTATAATGCTGAAAATATATAAGCCTGCAGAAATTACGAAAGAACAGCTTGACAGGTTTATTGATTCCATGGATATTCCAGAGAAAATGGACAAGAAGGAAATTAAAGTTTGTATTATTACCATTGTTATGCTGTTTTTATGGATAACTTCATCCTGGATTAAAGAAATTAATGTGATGATCGTAGCAATGCTTGGTTGCTGCGTTATGTTTCTTCCCGGTATTGAGGTGTTGAATGTAAAAACTTTTATTCGTGAGAATAGCTGGGATGCATTTTTCCTTGTTGGTTGTGTTATTTCTATCGCTAACGCAATGATTAACAATGGCGTTTCTGCCGCTATAGCAAACAACATTCCTGTAATGGATGTAGGAGCGTCTATTCTCTTGGCGTTTATTGCATTGATTGTTTTTATTGCACTTGTCATTATCCCAGTGGCTTCGTCAATGATTCCTATTATGGCGGCACCTTTAATTGCGATTGCGATTGGGACTGGACAAAGTCCTGCTTTGATTATGCTTACGGCGGCTCTTTGTGCCGGAAACTGCTATCTACTGCCCCTTGATACCGTACCTCTAATTACATATTCCAAAGGATATTACTCAATGATCGATATGATTAAGTCAACCGCATTTCTTCAAATCATAATGATAATCCTTTGTGCGTTTTGGCTTCCTTTCATAGGAAATATGCTTGGTATAGCATGATAATTTATATGAAGAAAGAGTCATTTATATCGCGACGTTCTAATTAGAAAGTTGGATGTGCAAGGCTTGAAATCACATTAAAAGTTAAAAACGTAAAATACGTATTTGCAGTGTGTTTATATACTGCGTAGTGTACTATGCAGATAATAAACAATCCTAAAATTTTTTAGAAAATGATCTTAGTTTGGTACCATTGAGGTTATGGAGTTACCGAAAAGAGTAATTGATTACACTTACTAATGCGATTTAGTTTCGATGGTATTGCTTAATAAGACAATTTAAATTTGGAATGAGTAGGAAACCAACATTTATGAAAGAATACAGAAATTTAATTGATTTATATTATCATAATAATCACAACTTGAATTCGGAAAAACCATTCCTATACAATAGAGGATACATTTTGTCATACAGCGAAACTGAACGGATTACGAACTCCTTGGCAAGAGTTTTCTCAAAGCACACCAATAACAATGAAAGCGTTACGGTGATTATTAGCTCAGATAACATTTTGAAATCTGTCTGCGCTATTTCTCTTATAAAAATAAATGCAATGTTTGTGTTTTTGCAGCCAGATGAGGTAAATAAATTCAATGCGATACGGGAGCATTTTGGCATTTCTACCATTGTATGTGAAGATGCTTCTACATTACCACAGGATTATCTCGATTCCAAAGCGTTTTTGTGTCAGCTACGCCGTGAGAATCTCAAGGAATATTTATCTAAAAACAACGGTCGTCCAATCAAGCGACGTCTAACTGCGGCGCAAAGAGAAAATCTTTCTTTCAGAATACAATTTACGTCCGGTTCAACCGGCGAGCCGAAATTGAACGTTTTGCAACAGTTTGATATTGCAGACTGCATCCAAACATACCGAAACGAGTTGATTGAAAAAAATGGCATTACGCAATTTGGACAATATCTTACGGTTGATTATTCGTATGGAATCGAATCTCTATTAGGATCTGTTTTTAACGGACTGCCACTATATTTTTTCGAGGAGCGCGAAAGGAAAGATCTAAATATTCTATTTGATACAATCGAACAATATAAAATCGATACGGTGTTTTTTCCGGCATCGCTTATAAACATAATTGCTAAGACACCTTACTTAATTAAGCGTTTCCCGTCTTCCTTAAAAATTGTATTTGCCGGTGGAGAAAGAGCTTATCTAACCAACGAATTTATAGATGAGCTCAAGGTTAAAAGAGTTCGTTTGGTGGTTTCCTACGGTTGCTCTGAAATGCAACAGGCAATGTATCATATGATAGATTCCGAAGCAACAAATACGTTGTCTTTAGATCCAGTGTTGGGTGTACCATGTCATAATTGCGATATTCTTGTGATAGATCAAGACGGCAATGCTCTTTCTAAAGTTGGAGAAACGGGATTTTTGATGATCGGCAGAAAGGGAAAACGTTATGATGAGTTGCATCCTCTACGACGTCGAAATCCACATTTCATTTCTTTCCCTACTAATGAAAAAAACGTATATTACAATACGTCCGACATCGTAAAGATTAGTGAATCTGGCTATGTCTATTGCGGCAGACAGGAGCAAAGAATTAAAGTACGCGGATATTGGGTGGAGCCGGATTTACTTCGTATCAAAATATTGGACGTTCCCGGAATTGTTTCTGCATATTTGACGCCCTATTCTGATGAGTTCGATAATTGCCGCCTAGCATTACTCTATACCGGTGCCGTAACCGAAAAAGAGATTGTGGATTATCTCAACGGTAAAATTCAACCGCATGAAATTCCAGCAATAATTATTCGTATGGAATCTTTACCGCTTACCAGTACAGACAAAACCGACGCAAAACGATGTCGAGAAATTGTGTCAGATTATTGCCAAAAGCATACTGCAACACAAAATTGTTGCGAAACCGAGGATTTGCCACAAAATAAGGTTCGAGAAATTTTTTCTCGATATAGTATGGATATCCGTGAGAACCCCGACCGTGAGTTTAGCAGCCTTGGAATTGATTCTCTAATCTTGTTGGTTATTATTTGCGAAATAGAACAGGAATTATCCGTTCGTCTGGATATAGAAAATATCGATTTTTCAGAAAATAATACCCTGAATAAATTTATTTCTATTGTATTGCAACATTTACAGTAGTACTGTTTATGCACATCCCCAGCCTTCGGGCAAACTTATGTAAAAAGGAGATTGTTATGGGACTGAATCCTAATATTCGCGAAAATGCATTTGTTAACCGATTAAATTGGTCGGTACTTAGTTGCCACGACAAGGCACTTGCAATTGCATCAGAGGCCTTAATTCCTCACGCTACTCTATACTTTATTTTGTTTAAATTTGCAGGAAGAGACAACTTACGTGCCGATAGCCAGATGGGGATCGGAAAAGATTCATACTATCGCTATCTTATGAAAGAAAGCGGATTAAATTTTCAGAGAGTATATCGAAAGGGTGATTCCTTGCGCGAGGAGTTAAAAATCCTCAGCGATAACAATGAAGTTGCGGTTTTTTTGGTTAATACCAAGTACCAAACCGGCGCGAGATTGGCAGGAAAAAAAGATCATCCCCACTTCATGGTCTACAAGGGTTATTTGGAAGAAGGATATCATTTTGTGGACGAGGATTGGTCTAAAGAGTATTGGCGAACAAGGGATACAGACACTGATGTTTGCTATATTGAAAGAGTCATCCCCTTCGAAGAATTGGAAGCGCTCACATATGGTATCAAAAGCTGCCATATATTTGACTCGGATTCTGAAAAAGAACAGTTTGGAAATGACAATTATTTTATATACTACCGTATCACATGTGAAAACACCTCGTGCCTTTTAGAAGACGTTCAAAAAAAATTTGAATACAACATGCGTGAATATCTAGCTGACAAGGAAGGTCATTACGGTTTTATTATTAAGCAAATGGATGTTTTTAAAGAAAAGTTGGCGTCTCGACGTGCAGAAACAATACAAGAGGTAAATAGCAGACTTCCAGCCTCAGAGTTGGAAGCTGATCGACAAGCTATGCTTCAGCAGGAAATTGCAGCAAAAAAAGATGAGCTGTTTGCCATACGAAACAGATTTATTTATCCTTATGAGAGTGAACTTATTGGTGCACACGCTGACTTCTTATACTCTATTTGGCGCGTTATTCAATTAAGAAGCAATTCATTTGAAAACAAAGCAAAGTGGATTCAAGAAGTTGACCTGCTATGGAAACAATATGGAATAATAAAAATGCAAATATCCAGAGGTGTTATTCTGACAGATACTGCATTGATTGATAGGGCAATCGAGTTGTTTCAAAAAGCATTTGAAAAAGAATGTCTATTGTATCAAAATTTGCTTGATAGCAGTTGGCAGTTGGAGGGATATATTGAATGAAGTCATTAATTTTGAACGTGGTGCTGAGACCACAATCCAAAGGAAGATATTTTTCTATTGGTATTGGATACATAGCAACTGCGCTTAAGAAAGCAGGAATTGCATTTGATATCTATGATAACGAACTATATCGAAACGACGATGAGACGGTTCACGAATATCTAAAAGCAAACGTTTACGACGTTTACATGATGGGCACCTTGATTACAGGATTTAAACGAGTAAGACAGTATGCCGAATGGATCAAAGAGGTAAATCCTAAAGCTATTATTATTGTTGGAAATTCTGTAGCATCATCAATTCCTGAAATTCTCCTTCGCAATACCCGGGTGGATATCGCAAGCTTGGGCGAAGGTGATATCACAAACGTGGAATTACTAAAAAAAATTGAGAAGAATGAGGATTGGAGAAACACTCCCGGAATTGCATATTTGAATGATCAAGGGGAGTTTGTGTTGACGCCTCAAAGAGAGCCTATTACCAATTTGGACAGCCTTGGTTTCATTGATTATTCGTTGTTCGACTTAAACAAATATATTGAAATTTCTATTACTGATTTTCAAGAGCCGTATCCCACAGACAAAGATATTTTTCGACCGTTTGATTTTTCTACGGGAAGAGGATGCGTGGCTAACTGTACTTTCTGTTATCACTGCTTTAAAAATATGAAATATAGAAAGTATTCCATCCCCTTAATGATAGATTTTTTGAAGGAAACAACCGAACGGTATCGAATCAGTTACGTTAATTTTTGTGATGATCTCACTTTTTATAATAAAAAGCAAGTAATTGAGTTTTGTAATGCAATTTTGAAAAAAAAGCTAAACATCGTTTGGTGTGCTACCTGTCGAGCAAATTTATTTGATGATGAATCAGATATTGATATTGCTCTGCTTATGAAACGTTCCGGATGTTGGCAAGTGGGATATTCATTGGAAAATGCTGATCCGGATATATTAAAATTGATGAATAAACATATTACGGTGGAACAATTCCAGTTTCAAACTAAGATATTCCATAAAGCCGGAATCATGGTGGCGACTTCCATTATTATCGGATACCCTATTGAAACAAGGGAATCCATTTTGAACACCTTCAAGGCTTGTGCAGATGTTGGAGTGTACCCCTCACCCGGATTCCTTCAGCCATATCCCGGCTCTTTGGTTTACGACGAAGCTGTAGCCAACGGTATTATTACTGATGAACTGGCATATATCGAATCTTTGGGAGAAAGAAAAGAATTAAATATCAATCTTACTAAGATGACAGAAAAAGAAATTTTGTTAGCGGCAATGGAAGGTCTTGAGCTTTGTAGTCAATCGTCCGGTATGCCGGTATCTAAAAACAGTTCTTACGGACGTATTCAGAGACGCTTGAAAGAAATAGAAAACCTTTAATGATAAAATATTAAAAATATTAAAAATCCTATTTTAGTGTAATTGCACTGAAAGGGTGAAGAGGTAACACAATGTTTAACGATATGTTTGGTTTGTTTAGGCCCAGGTTAATCACAACCGGCTACAATCATAAAATTCGCAGAAGATTTTCACTAAAGGATCTTCATAATAGATTATATTATCGAGTGAAATATCAAAAAGAAAACGATATTCGTATTGATAACTCCGTTATCTTAAAGTATTCACAAATTGCTGTAACCGGAAAGAATAATCAAATTATTATTGAAGAAGGATGTAAAATTTATGGAATAGAAATTTACATTCGCGGAGATAATAATAAGCTTTTCATCGGTAAAAATACCAATGTAAATCAATCTAGCCTTGGGGCGGTGTTCTCTGTTAGCTTAAAGGGAGATGGCAACGAAATACATCTTGGTGCACGTGCGCAGATAAGAGGACGTGCCGATATAACAGCTCACGGAGGTACACGAATAATTATTGGTGATGATTTTGGTATGACTGCTGATACCGAAATCCGATCCGGAGATGGACATCAAATGATTAACGAAGATGGCGAGGCATATAATAAACCTCAAGATATTCACATTGGAAACAACTGCTGGTTAGGAATGCGCGGTACTATTCAAAAGGGGGTAACTCTTCAAAATGATACTATCGTTGCAAAAAACTCTATCGTAACCAAATCTTTTGATAGCGACCATATTATAATAGGCGGTATTCCAGCGAAGATTATAAAAACAGGCGTAACCTGGAAATTCTGACGTTTCATTGACAGCAGGTAGGGAAAACTTCTCTCTTGGTGGAGCGGCTGAATCTTTCCGTTTTGCTTTTTGTTCGGATATTGTCATCAAAATCCTTTGTATAAAGATCTACTATAGGTGTGGCGTGCCGTTTGGAGCAATAAAATTTTTTCACACTCACAGCACGAGGCATTTTTAAAGGGTTCGGTATCATTGGTCGATAATTTATGAAAGAAAGGGTTAACACCGTTAATTGCCAATGCGGTGTAAAATGTGTACAGAATATGAGGAGTATTGCCTTTTTTGTAAAAACTTTTGAGGGTGGCGGAGCGCAGCGGGTAATGGCAACGCTTACGAAAGAATTTGTTGCTCAAGGCCACCGAGTAACGATTGTAACGATGTTTCATGCAGAAAGCTATGAGCTGCCTTTGGGTGTAGAATTACTGAATATGGATATTGATCGCGCTGATCTTTCCGTGGAGCATAATCGCGAGAAAATAGATAAAGCGAGACGGCTTTTACAGAAAAATCAAGTGAATGTAGTGGTAATTGGTTCTACCAGCGCACCGTTATATCAGTACGCGCTGGAAATGAGAAAACAGTGTGAGTTTCGCATTATTGCACAAATGACCAACGACCCAAACAGCTCTCCAAAATCTTCAGAACAACGTGAGGAACGTGATAGAATATTTGATCTTTTAGTTCAGATTGGAAGCGGTTTTGTGTTTCAAACTCCATATGAACGGGATTATTTTCCTCCAAGTGTCCGAAAAAAAAGCATTATTATAAATAATCCAATAATGGATTTACCATTTAACCCCTTCAGCGGGGAACGCAGAAAGGTGATCGTTACCGCAGGACGTCTGGATGAGCAAAAGAATTTTCACTTATTACTACGAGCATTTGCTATATTCTGTGAAAGTCATCCGGATTATCGGTTGGAAATATATGGAAGAGGACACATGGAAAACAGTCTTCGTAGCGAGGCTGTTAACCTGGGAATTTCGGACTTGGTTGATTTCTGCGGTTTTTCATTGGATTGGCACAAAAAACTAAGCAATGCTGCTATGTTTGTTCAATCCTCAGACTACGAGGGAGTGTCAAATGTGCTTTTGGAAGCACTTTGTATGGGAGTACCCACCATTTCTACTGATTGTCCCGCCTACGGAGCTCGTATGTTCTTAGAACACGGTAAAAGCGGTTTTTTGGTAGAAGTAGGAAATGCGATTGCGATGGCATCTGCTATGATAGAACTTGCTAATAATCCGAAAATAGGACAAAATTTTTCAAATCAATCCGTTCTTATCAAAGATACGCTTTCGGTGGAGTCCATCGTTCGGCAGTATTTGGATTATTGGGATTATTTGGATTCCTTGCTGTAAGAATTAATTTGTGGCAGATATCGTGTACTAAGAAAGTGTTTAGAGGTCGAGTAAAAGCGCTTTGTAACAAAACGCCATTGCTCATAAATACGGAATACATAACATATGATGAAAAAAGTTTTAATTGCTCTTAGCAGCGACGCTGAAAACCTTTCTCTTGTGCGTATCTATTGTGCGCTCAAGGATAAAGGAGTTTCTGCAGATATTTGGTGTGCCGGTCAAAATACACTGTCGACGAAAGTGTTTTTTGATCACTTGGATCCCCACACCATTGTATGGGAAAAAATGAACGAGGTTGACATAGCACAATACAATATTGTTTTGTGTGGAAGAACGTGCTATGAGGCTATGCCGCTTTCGCTGGTTCTATCCTACCAGGGGATCATTTTAGCAGATGATACGGCAATGTATGACGGTAAAAACGTATACGGAGACATTGTTTGTGTCAGCGGCAAATCCAACCGACAGAATATTCCACCCGATATTTGTCCGGCTATTTTTTATACTGGGTGCGTAAAGGCTGACGCTTCTTTGCTTACATCTTCAAAGGGTGATTATGACGTGTTTTTTAGCCAACCGTATAAAAAACATGTTTTGTATGTAGAATCAGGACACTTCCCCTTTGGTACGCAGGGCAGACGTGCCTTGGCTGAAGCTTTTTGTAATGCTGTGATGCATCACAGCGATACTGCATTTATAGTTAAACCTCGATATTTAAGATATGAGGGATCGGAAGGGAGACATAGAAACTCCGATCATTTGTATGGATATATCGAATCCTTTTTTTGCGGCTCATTGCCATGTAATCTACTATTGTTAAATCACAGTGAAGATATGGGAAGCTTGGTTGCATGGGCAGATACAATTTTGTACACCTATTCTTCCGCTCATATTGAAGCTGTGCGTGCAGGGAAACCCTATTATCATCTATCTCAAATTCCTAGTATTGAAACAGCGGAATTCAGAAAAAACAGAATGAGCCGTTTAGAAGGATTTATGGATTTGGCCGGTTGTACCATTCCATATACTCAATTAACTGAGGCGTTAGACGCTCCTTCGTTTGCTCGCCCCGAGTATTGCCAACTCATTGATAGTGATACATGTAATGCAACAGAGTCATTCATCTCGTTGATATTGTACGTTTTAGACAGACTGGATGGCATAGATGGAGTTTTGCCATCTATCCAGATGGACGGGGCTTCGATAGAAAAAGTGATTGGCAATCGAGCATTCAGACGATTGCAAAGAATCAAGGGATATTTTTTGTATAAGGTTTGTACATATGAAAATCGATTTGATGATTACACACTTTGTGAAACGTGGTTTCGTGAGCATGATGACTCGGTGTTTGAGAAAATGACAAACGATCAAGCTGAGATGGAAATCGGAAAGATGATTGATAAGCTTGTGATGAGTATCCTACAAAAAAGAGATGTTTGCAATAATTTGTTTGATCGTGCCTTTGCTTTGCGTTATTACCACGAAACCGGTCGATATGATGCTCGAAATTCCCTATTGGATTCCATTCTTCAAGAAGATACGGCTTGGCTATACTACTCTGCTATGCGTAACTTGGAGGAAAAAAAGGTCGGAGCAGCATTGGAGTGTCTTCGCAAATATATCATGTTGGTGGACCAAAGAGGATTTGCTCTTACGGATGCAGAAAGCAATGCTCAGCTTTCAAAAGCACGGGGGTTGTTACAAACATTCAACGAACAATAAATATTGGGATGGTTAACAAAATTGAAAAGAAAAATCAAAGATATTATAAAGCAAATCAAGCTCGTGGCTACTGATTGTGATGGTGTATTGACGGACGGGGGCTTGTACTATATGGAAAACGGCGAGGAAATTAAGCGATTTCAGGTTTTGGACGGTGTTGGATTTATACGGCTCGGTCAAAACGGCATCAAAACCGCTATCATCACCGGAGAAAAAACTAGTATTGTAGACAATAGAGCGAAACGCTTGAAAACCGATTACTTATATAAGGGAACCTTGGACAAGCTGACCGCAATCAAGGAGATATGCGAAAAAGAAAATATTTTCCTTCAAGAGGTAGCTTATATCGGGGATGATTGGTTTGATGTAGAGGCAATCAATGCAGTAGGTTTTGGATGTGTGCCACGTACGGCCAGAAAACAGATTCGCTCTCACGGGGATTACGTTACGAAGCATGGCGGTGGAAATGGATGTTTTAGAGAAATCGCCGAATTAATATTGAAAATCAAAGGAATGGATAAAAAATGAAAGTTGTTGCATTTGCCACTATCAAATTAAACAGTCAGCGTGTACCTTATAAAAACATACGTCCTGTTGGTTCAAAGCCACTATGCAGTCATATTTTGGAAACAGCTTTGAAGATTCCAAGTATTGACGAAGTGTACGTATATTGCAGTGATGAACGGGTAACTGAGTATATGCCGAAAGGGGCGCGTTTTTTGCTCCGTGATCCGTGGCTAGATGGTGATACGGTTAAGGCGAAGGATACTTATACTGCGTTTTTGAATGATGTGCCCGATGCAGATTTATATATTGCGCTTTGCACTACATCTCCTTTTCTTAAAGTTGAATCATTAGAAAATGCATTAAATCAGGTTATTTCCGGAAAATATGATTCCGCTTTTGCTGCAAGAGAGTTTAAAACTTTTGCTTGGTATCAAGGAAAACCTATTAATTATGATGTCAGCGATGTTCCAAGAACACAGGATTTGGAGTCTGTATATGTAGAAACTAGTGCTTTTTTCATTTTTTCCAAAAAGCTTTGGCAAAATGAAAAGCGTCGAATCGGATACAAACCTTATATCCAAACAATGGATATTATTGAAGGAGTCGATATTGACACCATGGAAGACTACACTTTTGCCTGTCAACTGGCAGAGCATGTGTTACACGTATAAAAGGAATATAGAAAGGGGCGTGAGCCGAATGAAAAAAATGATATTAATGGCAGGACCTTGCGTGATTGAATCTCAAGATGTTTTGGAACGAACTGCAGAATTTATGGCGCATTTAACGGATAAGATGGGTATCGAATATTATTTTAAAGCGTCGTGGGACAAAGCTAACCGCACTGCTTTAGGCAAATATCGCGGGCCCGGATTGGAAAAAGGTATTGAAATGCTTCGTCGTGTAAAGGAACGCTACGGTGTAAAAATTATTACTGATTTTCATGAGCCTCATCAGGCGTCAAAGGTTGCCGAGGTAGCTGATATCATTCAAATTCCGGCATATCTCTCTCGACAAACCGATATGTTTTGTGCAGCGGCTGCCACAGGGCTGCCTGTACAAATTAAAAAGGCTCAGTTTATGGGACCAAACGATATTTTAGCAGCTGCTCGAAAACTAAAGGATTACACCAAGGAAAACGTTTACTTATGTGAGCGTGGAACTTTCTTTGGTTACAATCAATTAGTGGTAGATATGGCAGGATTAGCTAAGATGAAAACTTACGGATATCCAGTTATTTTTGATGCTACCCATAGCGTACAGCTTCCAGGGACAGGTGAAAACGCAGGAACGTTGGGGGCAAATGAATACGTTCGACCTTTGGCATTGGCGGCTGTAGCAACCGGTTGTGATGGTTTGTTTATGGAAATCCACCCTGACCCTGCTTCTGCTCTTTGCGATGCCACTTGTATGCTGAATTTTGAACAAACAGAAGAATTACTAAAAAAAGCATGTGAAATTTATCGTTTAATACGAGATAACTAAAGGTGGGGTACTAAATGCTTATTTTGAAACCTAAAGTTCATTCTACAATTTGGGGCGGCAACGCTTTAAAAGAGTTTTATCCCGAAAATAACAACATTGGGCACCTGTATTCCTGTGTCCCTTACGGAGAATTTGATAATGAAATTATTTATCCAAAGTCGGAAGAGGGAAAAACGTTAGGCGCGTATTTAAAAAGCAACCCCCAGTATAAGAATTGCTTTCCATATGCTGTTGCCATTGTTACTCCTCAATTGGATTTGAGTATACAAGTTCACCCGCCACGCGGGATAGAAGGCGATAAGAATGAATCATGGATATTTCTAACTCCACCTACACAAGGTACGATATATAGTGGCTGTAACACACAGAATAAACAAGAACTCAGCGATGCCATTGAAAGCGAAACGCTGATGCGTTACGTGAATAAAGTTTCTATCAATAAGGGTGATTATACATATATCCAAGGTGGCACTCTTCATGCAATGACTGCGGGAAGTATCGTTTATGAAATCGAGGAGCTCGGCGGAATTACCTGTCGCCTGTATGATTACGGCAGACGTGACGCTGATGGTAAGCTTCGTCCTTTGCAAATTCAACAGGGATTAGAATATTTGCAACCTCAACAGACTGTTTGCGTTCAAGAAAATTGTGTGGGAAAGACCCATGTGGAAGATAGATATACCGTACAATATTTGGATTGTGTTGAAGTTTTTGAAAATCATAGAACTATACCGGTTTGTGTAACGGTGTTGGGCGTGGCATTTGTAAATGGTATACAGCTTAACTATGGTACTTCAGTGGTCGTTTTTCCGCAAGAACTGCTGGAGCTAGGCGGATGTGCCTGTGTTATCGCTTGTGCAAATATAGAGTGATGCGCTCGGATAGTATAAAAGGAGTAATAGATATGAAACATAAAAATAATTGTATTTTCAACACGATTCTAGCTATAGGAGCTCATCCGGACGATATTGAATTTAGCTGTGTTGGTTTTTTGTTAAAACAGAAAAAGTTGGGAGCAAGGGTACATTTCTTGATTATGTCTAAGGGGGAAAAAGGAAATAACGGAAATGGCGCGCAACGATTTGCTGAGCAGGAAGCAGCTCAAAGCCTCTCGCAGTTTGATTCATTGCATTTTGGTGCATTCAAGGACGGCGAGATCGGGTTCTGCCCCGAAACCATCGGTTTTATTGAAAAAATGATTTGCGAAATAAATCCGGATTTGATTTTAACACATTATCCCGAGGATTGGCATCAGGATCATATCCAAACAGCATTATCTACCAGAGCTGCTTGCAGAAATGTACCGAAACTGTGGTACTATCGTTCCTACAGTGCAGTTAACTTTAACCCGCAGATTTACGTAGACATTAGTGAGGAGGCTTCTGCCAAACGTGAATTATTAGAGGTATTCCGTTCTCAGATAGACAAGAATTTCTCCAAAGGCATTGATTTTGCAAAAATCGCAATGGAGTATAATTGTGCTTACGGGGGAGAGGTTGGAGTTGAATACGCCGAAGGGTTTATACCTTATCGATACTTGATTTGAGCGGGAGAGATATTGACGAATGGTAATTTCTTTTTTTACACGATATGCAACTCATCACGTTTTGCCATGGTGTGAGCGTCTGTATGAATTGACAGATGGCAATTTTTATTTAATTGAAACTGAGGCGTTTCCACAATTTCGAATTGATCAAGGATATGAGGATTGGGGACGTAAATTGGATTGGTGCATTAATGCAGTTACTGATCCGGACGGAGAAGAAAAAGCGCTTGCACTGGCTGTAAACAGCGACGTAGTAATCTTTGGTGGCGGCAGCTATCGATATCAGGATTTAAGATTTGAAGATCCAAGTAAGCTTTCTTTCAAGATGAAGGAACGTTTATATAAAGACGGCTTTGAGAAAATGACTGTTCCTGACGTGATTCAAAAAATGTATAAAAAGCATGGTCAGTACGTGGACAAAAATTTATATTATCTTTGTGCAGGAACATATACTGCATACGATGTTCATTATCAGGGGTTTGAGGAACATAGATTGTTGAAATGGGGGTATTTCCCACCAACAACTATTCACGATTTGGATAAATTCTCTTGTGTTCAAAAGAATAGCTACGAAATGCTATGGATCGGCAATATGGAAAGCAATAAAATGCCTGAAGTTATTTTGCCGGTATTAAAATCGTTGCGTACCAACGGATACCCCGTTAACTTGACGTACATAGGCAGTGGCGAACATTTAGAAATGCTGAAAAAAACGGTTTCCGATTTGAACATTCAAGAATATGTTACATTCCAAGACAATATTCCTTGGTATACTGTAAGAGAAAAAATGTATGAAGCGGATATTTGCTTGTGTACCAGTAATTATGCAGAAGGCTGGGGTGCAGTAATTTCTGAATCCATGAACGAAGGATGTATTACTGTTGCATCTTATGCTTCCGGTGCTTCATGTTATTTGATCGAAAACGGAAAGAACGGTTTTCTGTATGAGCATGAAAATCCGGCAGAGTTGGAATCTGTTTTAGCATATATTATTGATCATTTTGAAGAAATGGGACAGGTGCGTAAAAATGCATACCGTACATTGACGGAAGAATGGACGGGTAAAAATGCAGGAGAACGTTTATATCACACAATTTATCATTTATCCAAGGGAAACCGTCTGCCTTTATATCCAGATGGTATTTGCAGCATGGCTCCTTTGTATTTGGATTCTGCACAATTTAAGAAGGAACTGTCTCGATCCAACAATGAATTTGAGAGGTTATTATTAATTCCGCAGGATAGTACAAAACCCGTTTTTATTGGTTCGTTCGGTGAATATACCAGAGGTGATTTGTACAAATATTCTAAACGCTTTGCGGCATTATTAGAACAAATAGGCGTTACTGTTGGAGAGAACGTTGGTTTAATGGCCTACGATTCTATTGAAATGATTGAAGCCTTTTGGGGAACCTTTCATTATGGAGCAGTTTCGGTTGTTTTGAGTACACTTTTAAAGGATGAAGAAATATTTGCTCTTTTGGATCAAACTAACGTAAAAACCGTTGCAATCAGTCAATCGATATATCAACGGATTCAAGCACATCCTAAGTTTGCCCAATATCAATACATTTTGTTGGATGCTGAATCTGATTTCAATGACGCTTCATCGTATTGCTGGAATTCCCTTCGAAAGCATGATTGTATATGTCCACCGATTCCTAAATTGGATAACGAAAAAAGTGCATTTATTTTCTTTACATCCGGAACAACCGGACAAAGCAAAGCTGTTATTTGTAAGAGATCGTTGATTGAAAACTCGGAAAAAATGTTCAACAGCGCCATTCTTCATTTGAATTCCAATGATGTCATTTATTCCACATCTAAAATGTTCGTTATGTATGGCATGTCTAATACTAATTACGGTGCAGTAACCAGTGGGGCTAAAGCTGTTATTGACAATAGATTTTCTACTATAGAAACGATTTTAGAAAATATTCAGAAATACCGTCCTACAGTATTGTATTCTATTCCTACGATATACGAACGGATTTTAAATTATTGTGCCAATAACGATGTCCATCTAGACCTTTCTTCAGTGAGACTTTGTGTTTCCGGCGGAGAACCGTTGGGACATTCAATTGGAAGCAGATGGAAAAAAACGTTTGGTATCGATATATTAGAAGGCATTGGCGGAACTGAGGCTGGACATTTCTATATCTCCAACAGATTGGATGACATTGAATACGGAAGCGTTGGATATCCGTTGGAGCATTGTGAGTTGTCATTCATTAACGAGGAATCGTGTGATAACGGAGACGTTATCGGAACATTGGTAGTAAAGAGTCCTAATGTTAGCCATGGGTATTATGGTAATGATGCAGAGACTAAAAGAAAATTTTTTGATGGTAAATATATCACAGGAGATGTTTTCCGAAAAGATATCAAAGGAAGATATTGGTTCTTGGGTAGGGATGATGATCTTTTGAAAATTAGTGGAATTTGGATTTCTCCGATTCAGATAGAAGATGCCATAAAAAAGGATGCTCGTATTGAAGGAGTTTTGGTATCTTATATTGGAAAGGCTAACGAAACTAAAAGAATCTGTGCGGTTATTGTTCCCAATCGAAAGTATTGTGATAATATGACTTCTCAGGAAATCGCACAAATGATAAACGAGAATCTCCGCCAATCCTTAGAACACATTAAGTGTCCTAAGGCATATATCATTTTGGATACTCTTCCAACTACCGGAAATGGTAAAATTAATCGACACTCCATTTGGAAATATATCAACGAAAACGAAGATATTCAATCGAAAATTATTTGGATAAATAAAAATTAAGATGCATACGTCTTTGTTGTCGTTTTTGCTTTCAGTATTTTATTAACATAAAGGAAAAAGCTATGAAGAAAAAAAATATTCAGATTGCGATCGACGGATATTGCGGCTGTGGAAAGAGTACGTTGGCGCAAAACATTGCTGCCGCACTTGGAATTATATTTATCCCTTCCGGAATCTTATATCGTTTTGTAACACTTCGTATGATGGAGGCGGCAATTGCTCCCTCGGATATTCAAGTTGAGGATTTACTGTTTTTGACTCATGCTAAATTTTTGAGCGATGGAGGAATTCAAGACTCATCCGGGACTATTACTATACAGGATTTGAAAAACAATCGAGACATTAATCATAATGTTGCCTTATATGCACAAAATCCGTTGATTAGAAACGCCATTAACAACTATATCAGAATTTCTAAGCAAGACCATTCCTCTGTTATAGAGGGACGCGACATTGGAAGCGTTGTTCTTCCTAATGCTGATTTGAAATACTTCTTATACGGATCTATTGATTATCGAATTAGATGTTGGGAAATGGGGGAAATCCAAAAGCACGGATCGTTCGATCAGGAAGAACGAGATGCGCTATATTATGACACCATTGCTCGTGATAAAAAGGATGAAACTCGAGAATTGGCACCGTTGGTTTGCGCAGATGATGCGATTCGAATTGACATCGAGCAGTTACACGGACAGCAGTTGTTAGAAAAGGTATTAGAGGATATTCGTGCTTTGAATTACTAATGAGTGTGTTTAGAAAGTTTCAAACAGAAGAAAATTCACTGTTGGTTGCAGGTATTGTTTACAAGAAAGAGAGGACGCTATGATTATTGCAGCGCATCAGCCAAATTTTATTCCATATTTAGGACTTTTTTATAAGATTAAAAAGTGCGAAAAATTCATTTTCGTTGACGACGTGCAGTTTACCAATCAAAATGGTGTAGCTCAACATAGAAATTATATTAAAACGTCTCAGGGAAAGCTTTTGATTCACGTTCCTGTTCATCGCTCCTCCACTAGTTTAATCAAAGACGTTACCATTGATTATTCATCAGATTGGATAAAAAAGTTGGAAAAAACGCTTTACTTAACCTATGGAAAAGCTCCGTATTACACCATTGTCAACACTTGGTTTATGGAGATTTTAAATAGAAAATACTCTCATTTGAGCCAACTGAATATGTCAATTATTACTGAACTGTGCAAAATGTGGGGATGGAATATTCCGTTTGACGTAACGTCTCATTATGATATTCCGGGTAAAAAAGAAGAAAAAGTGGTGAATATAATAGAGTTTTTTGGAGGTACTGTTTACTATTCCGGAACAGGGGCTTCTGTGTATCTAACCCAAGAGGCATTTCACAAGAGAGATATGGATTTAGTATTTTCCGATTATCACCCGTGTGAATATCCACAGCTGTGGGGCGAGTTCATCCCAAACCTTTCTGTACTCGACTATATAATGAATTGTGGATTTAAAGATCCATTTGAAGATTGAGACTCTATGTTGTAATAATACAACTTTAAAATTTTGAGGAATTCGACGTATGAAAGAAGTATTACAAAATAAGATTATTCTTTCCGCCTCTATCGCATGTGCTGATTTTTTGCGAATAGGACAAGTTCTTCATGAAATTGAAGAGGCGGGAATACAATATATTCATTGCGACATAATGGATAATCACTTTGTTCCAAATCTAATGCTTTCTATGGATCAGGTAAATGATTTGCGAAGAGGGACAACCTTGCCATTTGACATTCACATTATGGCTGTTGATCCAGCATCTATTATTAACAGGCTAGTTCTAAGAGAAAACGATATTGTAACAATTCATTATGAGAGTGTTGCAAATTTAAATCCCATTATCCATCATATTCGTTCAACCGGTGCGAAGGTGGGAGTGGCAATAAATCCTCAAACATCATGCGATGATATTTTAAAGTTTGTTGATGATATAGATATGGTTTTGCTAATGATGGTAAATCCAGGATTTGCTGGTCAATCGTTAGTTCCGGGGTGTATCGAAAAAATACAAATACTGAGTGATAAGCTGGATCAGATGGGATATTCCCATATTATCATAGAAGCTGATGGAAATTGTAGTTTTAAAAACATTCCACATATGTATCGTGCAGGAGCTGATATGCTGGTTGTTGGTACGTCAAGTGTATTTAAGAAGGGGCAAACGATTCAAGAAGGCATCAAACAAATTATAGCTTCTTTATAACTTCTTCATCGTTCCCTGTTGATAATTATAAGTTAGAAATTTATTGGGTATCACATATGAAAAATCAAAAAATCACGCCATCCTGTTTTTTGGGGAAAGAGCTAATTAGAAGACAAAATAGTCAAGGTATTCTTACAATCGTAACTGCCGGATCAAGGTATATTGATATTGATGCTTATGCCTGTGCGGTGGCTATGGCAGAACTCCTGTCTTTAAAGGGTGAAAATGCGTTTGCATACTCTATTGCAGATGCTAATTATAGCGTTTGTCCCTCTTTGATGGAGAACAGTCAACTTCTGCGTACTCTGCCCTCCAATTTTCACGACCAAGAGACCTCTTATATAATCGTAGACGTGTCCGATCCGGATTATATTAAAGATGTTGTTCCGTTGGATCGTGTTGCGGCAGTCTATGATCATCATGTGGGGTTTGAGTCTTACTGGGCCGAACGAATCGGCGACAGCGCTCATATTGAGTTTATCGGTGCTGCTGCTACTTTGATTTACCGTGAATGGAAGCTATGTGGATTGCAGGATAGCATGTCTCCGTATACTGCGCGGTTATTGATAGCTGCTATACTTGATAATACATTAAATCTTACCTCATCTAATACCACACAAGAAGATAAAGACGTTTTTGATGCTCTTTGCAAACAATATGACGTTGGTTATGATTGGTGTGCTAATTATTTCACAGAGGTACAGAAAGCTGTAGAGGCAGATTTAAAAAACGCCTTGATGGGAGATTTGAAAATTTTCAGTGAATCAACGTTTTTGCCACAGCAAATTGCCCAACTCTGTGTGTGGGATGCGAATCGCGTTCTTGCACGTCTTCCCGAAATACGGTCGTGGTTTTATGGGGGAAACAGTTGGATGCTTAATATCATATCTCTTCGTGAGCAAAAAAGTTACTTTGTTTGTGATGATACATCATACCAGAAAGATATTTCCAAGGTTTTTGATGTATATTTTGAAAACGGAGTTGCAATTTCTACTGTAGCATATTTACGAAAAGAGATTATTAAAAAAATGTGTTACACTACCTATAATTTAAAATAAGGAGAATTTTAGTATGATTGAATTAGGATTAATTCACGGAAGATTTCAACTCTTTCATAATGATCATTTGAATTATGTCTTATTAGCTAAGGCGCGTTGCAAGAAGTTGATTATTGGTATTACATCCCCTGAGAATACTGTTTTGACTCGCGAGGATATTGACCCTCATCGTGCTGAAGCTTCTTCCAATCCCTTCACTTACTATGAGCGTTTTAATATGATAAAACTTGCTCTTCTAGAGGCGGGCATTCCACGAGAGGATTTCGAGATTTTTCCTTTTCCGATTGAACATCCGGAAATTTTACATAATTATGTTCCTTTAACAGCAACGTCTTTTTTTACCATCTATGATGAATGGGGATATGAGAAGCTTCGTCGTTTGGGAAGCTTGGGATATAATACCGAGGTGCTATTTGACAAACGAGAAAAGGCTATGTGCAGCACAGAAATTCGACAAAAGATTGTAAACGGTATAGAATGGAAAGACATGGTTCCAAATGCAGTTTATCATTACGTTATAGAAAACAACCTTACCGAAAAAATTACACGATTATTATAGTTTAAGTAATTCGACATGTTTAAGGTAAGTGGAGAAAGGACCATAGAATGTTTGATACTAATATTATTCCAGCGGCAGAGAGAGTATATATTATCAATAAGCTTTTAGAATACGGCATCAAAGTAGATCAGATTACCGGTAAAATCAGCTATATTGACGGAACCTCGGTTCCTGAACTAAAGTGTGCTTCTATCCATTTGATTCGTCATGCTGAAACGCTTGCTGTGACCAAACGCGAGTTTATGAGTGACACCTCTCAAAATTCTGTTCTTACTGTTGATGGAATTGAGAGCGTCGAAAAACAGTCGCAAGAACTGGATTCGTATAATTTTGACGTAGCACTTTATGGTCCAGTCCCCAGAGTGATCCACACAATGGAGATTATTATGTCATATCCGCAGAAGTTTGAAGCTTTTAAATTGCAAAAGCTTCATGGCATCGTCAACACCGGATGGGAATATAAAAATATAGAAAAAATTCAATACAATCCCATCTTTATTGCCCGTGAGTTGGAGAATAATGTGTTTGCCAGAACGCCTAACGGTACGTCATGGGGGATGGTTATTGCAAATTGCGTAGACGTTATTGACTATATTAATGAGAAATATGCCGATAAGAGAGTGCTGCTTATCAGCCAAGGCTCGGTTCTCCGCTCTTTACAGATTCTGCTACGTATGAGAAAGCATCCATGGGATGACTATGCAGCGAAAAAAATGTACCATGTTGGTGATGATATGAGTAAAAAAGATTACGGTCTTATAACCAAGGTTTTTGAGAGATAATAAGTATAGGCAAGAAACAGTGATATACCATAGACGGCAGGGTGACAACCTTGCCGTTTGTCCGTTACGTCCCCATTTTTCTCCTATAAAAAAGTTGTGAGATTGCAAACTGTAAAAGTATGCACCATTTCACAAAAAAGTTGTGCATTGTATCGAGTTGGGGCTTAAGTGCATTTATATTGTAAAGAGAAAAGTCACTTGATGAGTGTCTTTTCTTTTTTATATGTTTTTATAATTGAAAAACAGCGTGTTTTATGGTACAATGATTTCGTATATTAAATTTGGCTTGATTTGTGAGGGATTTATGGACAATAATTTTAAAAATCCGATGTTTAAGGGTGCGGACCCGTTTGTGCTCTTTTATGAGGGAAAATATTATATGTACTGCACTACTGAAAATGGCAGGGAGCTTGTGGGAGCTAATGATTTTAGCACCGATACGGATGAGGGCGACGGTATTTTTGTGTATGTATCCGAGGATTTAAAAAATTGGGAAAAGCAAGGATATGCGCTAAAGAGGGGCGATGCGATTGGCGAAAAATGGTTTTGGGCGCCTGAGGTGTTAGAATACCGTGGTAAATTTTATATGGTTTATGCCTCTGAGGAGCATATTGCTATTGCTTTTGCTGACCATCCGTTAGGTCCATTTAAGCAGGAAAATAAGCGTTGGCTTCGTGAGGGAATGGCTATTGATGGAAGCTTTTTTGTTGATGATGACGGAACGGTTTATTTATACTATGTAAGGCTTGATGGGCGAAATAGAATTTTTGTTGCCAAGATGAAGGATGATTTATCAGGGATTGAGGAAGAATATCCGAATTGTCTTATAGAGGCGACTTCTCCTTGGGAAACCTTGGATTGTCTTATTGCCGAGGGGCCTTTTACATTAAAGCATAAGGGGCTTTACTATCTTACTTATTCTTGTAATCACACAAGATGTATTGATTATGGGGTTGGATATGCGGTGTCAAGTAGTCCTTACGGTCCGTTTGAAAGATATGAAGGTAATCCTATTTTGATACGAAGCGGTAATCTTAGGGGCGTTGGGCACCATAGCTTTTTTAAGGCTTGTGATGGGACTCTTATGTGCGCGTATCATTGCCATAATATTAATTCAAGCAATTTTAAGCCGAGAATGTTTTGTCTTAATACGGCGGAATTTATTGAAAATGAAAACGGAATTGACACTCTTGTAATAAACGGTCCGTTTTCCGTTAAGTAATAAGGAGAAATAAAAATGAATCATAAAAAGAATTGGATTACCTCTGCGCACAGAGGCTTTGTGGAAGGGGATTTAAAGGAAAACTGTTTGGCGGCGTATTATAATGCTTTTTTGCATGGCGCTGAAATGATTGAAACTGATGCAAGGCTTTCTCTTGATGGGGTGTTGATTGTTAATCACGATGATACTGTTAGGGGCTTTAATGATAAAGGCGAGGCGGTTTCATATGTGGTGGCGGACACACCTTCCGATGTAATTTGCTCCGTTATTTTGTCAAGTGATGAAAAATGGGGGGTACAAAGAGTGCCTACTTTAGAGCAAGTTTTAGATTTAGCATATCATACGGGATTATATGTAAATATTGACTTAAAAAACGGCATTAAAATTGCCGAGATGGTGGCTAAAACGGTATTAAAATGTGGAATGATTGGCAAGGTGGTTTATGCGCTAAATGGGTCGGGAATGGCTGGAATTAATGCTATTTTAGATATTGACCCTGATGCAAGATTTATTGACCGTGGGGCGAATTTTGCAAATACTGTAAAGAACTTTGCTGAGCGTGGGAAAAGATGCTTTTGCTACACTTGGGACTCATGCAAGGATGATATAGATTTTATTCGCGATACCGGATGTTTACTTGCTCTTATTAGTCTTGATGAAAGAAATTTTGAAAATTCTATCAAATATCACCCTGATATGTGCGAATATTTGCACACTTCGGATTTTAAAGCAATTGAAGAAAAATATCTTAAAGATAAGAAATTATATTGATTTTTGATTGATTTTTGATTGATTTTAACGGTTAATAGGTTTATACTTTTAATCATATTAGGTTGAGAGGATAGAAAAATGTACGGACTTGGTACGGTTATAAATGTGGGCGCTATTATACTTGGCGGCTTATTAGGTATTCTTTTTGGGCGATTTATTAAGGAAAGACACAAGGATACTCTTTGCAAGGCATGTGGTCTTGCGGTAATATTTATTGGCACGGCGGGGGCTCTTAAGGGAATGTTTTCCGTGGTGGATGGCAAGATTACATATGGCGGAGATTTTTTGATAATTATATGTCTTGCGCTTGGCGCTCTCTTGGGCGAAATAATTAACATTGAGGGTGGATTTGAAAGATTTGGTGCTTGGCTAAGAGAGAAAAAAAAAGCACTAAGGACAACAATTTTATTGAGGGATTTGTGAGTGCATCGTTTACTGTTTGCATAGGGGCAATGGCGATTGTAGGGTCAATAAATGACGGTCTTTATGGCGATATTACGGTGCTTGTTACAAAAGCAATTCTTGACTTTATAATTATTATGATAATGGCTTCATCACTTGGCAAGGGTGCGATTTTCTCTGCAATTCCTGTGGCTATATTGCAAGGCTCGGTAACTGCTCTATCGGTGCTTATTAAGCCGATTATGACGGACACTGCTCTGCACTATTTATCAGTTGTTGGTAACATCTTAATTTTCTGTGTTGGTATAAATTTAGTATTTGGCAAGAAAATCAAGGTGGCTAATTTGCTTCCTGCAATCATTTTTGCAGTTATCTGCGCGTTTATTCCGATTAAAGTTTTTTAAATAGAAAAGCATCTTGGCGAAAACCAAGATGCTTTTTTATATAGAAAGAACCACACCCGAGGGTGTGGTTCTAAATAGATGTTCTATTTATAAATTATTTTTCATATACAACTTCAATGTCAGCAACATAAAGTCTTGAGTTCTTATCTGTACCAGTTGTTGTAACAACGATTTCTGTTGCACCTTCGTTAGCTGTGATAGTGTATACATAATTTACAAGAGCTGAAGCAGTTCCGCCTGTTACTGAGATAGGTCCGTCGCCCGCTGTACTATTAGCAAGAGTAATTACTATTGTTTTAATTGTACAGCCTTCAGCAGCATTAATAGTTAATGTTGCACCACCTTGATAAAGTCTAATGCTTTCAGAATAAACACAAGGATCTGATGTTGATTTGCCTTTTGCACAAACGATAGTAATGTCCTCGTTAAGATCAATTTTTTTATCTGAAATTTTTCCAGTGTTTTGACCTACTGTTACGCCTGCAATTTTCGCAATATCAGTATGTGACTTTGAAACAGACATTTCTGTTTTTTCAGTTACATCACCAGAAGGCTCAGCTGCACCACATCTTTCACATGCACCATCAATATAGTTATGACCAAGCGCATCAACAGGGTTATCCTCGTAGCTATCGCCACAAATACATGTATATGTTGTATAGCCAGGTTTAGTACATGTTGGTTTGGTAACAACTTCAGTATATTCACACTCTTCATGAACAATATGCTCTGTAATCCAACCGTTCTTTATTTGTGCTGCATTACTATATGTACCTATTATACCGTAAATAGTAACTGTATCGCCCTTGACTGGTTTAACTGACAATGAGCTATAGCCTGTTTTACCGTCAGCTGAATAAGTGCCATAAACTGTAAATTCGTTTGTGCCGTCTGTCAAATACATATTACCATACTGTGTATTATAAACGTCTTTGATAGTAGCTGTTACATAATACTTATCTGTTGTATATGTATTGTGAGCATAAAGCTTTGCAAGCTTAATAGCTTGTTCAAGTGTAAGAACAGAGTCAGCTGCTGGAAGAGCTTTTTGTGAGCAACGCTCGCACTTGAAGTCCTCGTTTTCATCAATGTGACCGAGAGCATCTGTTTTGTTATCTGTGTGTGAAGCGCCACATTCCTCGCATGTATATGTTGTGTAACCAGCAGCGATACATGTTGGGTCTGTTACCTTTGGTGTGTAGTTATGAACATGTGTTTTTTCAACGATTTCAACAACAACATTGATTGCCTCATCAGCAACTACGAGAGCTTTAAGAGCATCAAGAGTTGAAGCTGCGTCGTTAACCTTTATAGATAACTCGTATTTTTCTGCATCAAATTCAATTGCATCAAGATTTGCAAATGGTGTTGCGCCCTTTGCATACATACCTGTTGGGTTAACACCGTTAACAGTTGCGCCTGTAACCTTTACATATTGATATGCATTGAAGCTGCTATCTGCAGGGGTTTTATCAAGGAAAATATCTGCTTTAATTGCGAAGTTAAGGAGTGCTTGAAGCATTTCAAGCTCTGCATCGCTTTCGCTTAACATTTGGCTACGTACATAAATATATTGGAGTACACTAACATTCTTATATGCTGTTTTTTCGCCATATGTAACAGTAAATGTGAAAACCTCATCAATTGCTTGCGCTGCTACACCTGTTTTAAGAATGTAGTTTTTGCAAGTAACGCCATTATAATCAACTGTTGGTTGATCTGCAAATGGAATTACTTCAATTGCAACGCCTTTGCTGTTTGTTGCAGTTACTACTGCACCTTCTGGAGCATTAACAGCAACTGCGATTTTATAATAATCGCCATAGTAAACATTCGCTGCTAAGATTTCAACTTTTTCATCTTCTGTTGCAAACGCTGTTATTGCAAGTGCGCCAACAAGCATTACGCAAACAAAAACTAAAGATATAATTTTTGCTAAGTTAAACTTTTTCATTTTCTTGTCCTTTCTTTCTCTTAAAATATTTTTTTGGCTGTGCATTAAATTCCTACCCAACCATCTGGATTATGTCCGCCGCCATCAACATCTGGAGCTGGGATCTCCGGACCTTCCGGTTCTGGCAGAATCATTGATGATGTGATAACGTCGCATATTTCAGCCATCACAATTTCAAGCTCGGCAGGCACATACTTTTTCTTCATATTTTTCTCTCCTTGTTAGATTTTTGTACTACTTGTACATGATAATATTATAACATATAATATTTGATTTTCAAGTGGTTTTATGTAATTATGTAATTTTTTGTCTATTAAAGTAAAATTCGTGTAGGGTAAGGTTGTAAGCTTCGGTTTTTTATGGTATAATTAAATAGTAAAATCTTATTTTGAATGGAGAAAATTATGATTTTAGTAACAGGGGCGAGTGGTTTTGTTGGCGGTGGGATTATGAGGGACTGCAAGGATGTTATAGCGTGTCCGTCACTTAAGAGGCTTAATGAGGATGAAATTAAGCGAATTGTAGTTGAAAGCGGAGCTGATGCTATTATACATACAGCGGCGATTTCTGACATTGGAGAGTGTGAGAAGGATCACGAAGCCTCATATATTGCCAATGTGCAAATTCCCATTTATTTAGCAAGAGCTTGTAAGGATATAAAGCTTGTTTGCTTTAGCTCGGATCAGGTTTATAGCGGTACTAAGGCGGATTATCCCTTTACAGAGGATATGGTTTGCCCAAGCAACACTTATGCTAAGCACAAATTAGAAATGGAAAACAGGGTGCTTGATATCAACCCTGATGCGGTTATGCTTCGTGCAGAATGGATGTATGATTATTATCTTAAAAAGTCCAACTATTTTATGGGAATTTTAAATGCTACGGAGTCGGTAAAATACAGCTCAACACAGTATAGAGGTGTAACATATGTAAAAGAGGTGTCAGAGAGCATTGAAAATGTTATTAAGCTTCCCGGTGGCGCTTATAATTACGGCAGTGAGACTACAAAAAGTATGTATGAAATTACCAAGGAATTTTTAGAATATATTAACAAGGATATTAAAATTATCGACACTCCATCAAGCCAAAATCTGTGGATGAATTGCGATAAAGCAAGAAAATACGGTGTTAACTTCAGTAGCGTTGAGGATGGGCTGAAAAGGTGTGCGAAGGATTATAAGGAGCTGATATAATAGCTTTATGTTGTGTGGTATTCTACGGTTTGAGCTTCAAATGGCTCTGGGGGTTCTAAGCGTGAGAGCATTTTTTCAATGGCGGATTTTGGGACTTCCGCTTTTCGTGAGGAATTACGGCGTATGCCTTCGTTCCATTCGGTTTCTAAAAATACTATTTTAACGCTTGCGCCATAGTCCTCAAAAAGCGGGATAAGCAGCCTTCTTATGTCAGTTGTAATATTTGTTGCGTTCCAAATGAATGGCTGCTTTTTTCTTAAAAGCTCCTTAGCACGCTCATTGGCGGTGGCAACGACTAATCCTTGATTATCGGTTGGTAGGATTTTTAATTCTTTTCTTATATCATCAAGTGTTATTACGGGAATACCGCTATAATTTGCTTTTATAAAGGTGTCTTTACCTGTTCCGGGCAAGCCTGAAAGCATAATTATCTCGCCCCATGTGTCGTTAAAAAGCTGATTTTCGTGGTAATCTGTTTTACCTTTATAGAAAGCTCTTTCAGTATATGCATCCTTAAATTGATATGGCTTATCTATACATCCTAAGTCCTGCGCGAGCATTTTGCAAAGCTCTATTTTTTCAAGGTGATCATCGTTTGAAATAGATATTCTGCCGTTTATGTCGGCTCTTTCAAGCATGCATAATTTTCTTATGGAAAATTCAGGTGCGATTTTTGATACTGAAGCTACCTTTAACATTTTTTGGTTAGGGTTTTTATTGGAAATAGCAAAGGGTGGGTAGGAATGGTATTTAATCAAGGCACAAACGCTTTCACGAAATTCCTGTTTTTCCTTACTTCCCGATAGTCCTAATTCCTTCCACATAAATTCACGAGCCATAACTGCTCCTGCATTTGCGTGGTGGGGAGATGATAAAATTCCATCAATCAATCTTGTTTTCTTGATTTTGCCAATATCGTGAAGCGTTGCAGAAAGAAGTAGGATTTGTCTTTCTCTTTCGCTATATGTCCAATATTCGCTATCCTTGATTAGCGCTTCACACACCATTTTAGTATGGGTTAAAACGTCGCCCTCGCCGTGATATTCAAGGTGCTGATTTGTTTTAGCCATACCTAAAAATAGTGGGGAGAGTGTGGTTTTTTCAAGGTTTTCCCATGGAATTTTATCGTCCCTTGTTTTAGGAAAATTGTTTAATATTTCTTGTAATTTTACTGTCATACGTAAAATTCAACGCCTTCCTTTAATTTATTTGGTACGATTGGGCGGGATTGCCAATGGGAGTTGGATGCTAAAATTTGTTGAACAAATTCGCGTCTTACAAACTTAAAGCGTTCCTTAACAACACCGTCCTCCTCTAATTTAATATAAAGACCTTCCATTGTGGTTGAGTTGTCTGTTTCGTTTACTTGTCTTTCAACATCAAGTCCGTGCATTCTTGATATTTCTCTTAGGTTTTCAATGTGATTATCTGTAATATAATTTGAATGTCCGATAAGAGAGAGAATGTCTTCTTTTTTAGTATAGAAGCCCTCGCCGATAACTGGCACAGATGATACAATTCCCATTTTTTCAGTCATTTCTCTTCTACGCTTTGTGTCAAGAAATTCCTTCTTTTCTCTATCGTAAATATCAAACTCCATAAAGTAATGGGGCAATGCATCATAGAATACTGTATGCTTTGCGTACATCCATTCGCCATACATTACGTATCTATCACTTAACACGTCAAAAAAGATGTCTTGATTTGCTTTTGCCCATCTTTTAAGTGGGTTATAATGTCTTTCCCTATATTCATCAACGCTTAGGCTAAGATAGTGGCCTCTGCTTTGTAAAAGCAAATTGCCGTCGCCATCAAAGGAAATTGCAGAGTTTGCTCCGTCAATTTTTTCCTCAATAACGATATGCTTATTAAAGATGTGGCTAAATGGCACTTGGCTTAAATCTTCATCGCCTGGCTGTAATCTTGAGCCTTGGATGTGTGGTGTTCTTGGGTATTTTATAATACTGTAATCGTAACTCATAATAATTCTCCTTTTTTGTTAATATTTCAACCGTAGAAGTCTTTATATTTCAGTATGCATATCGCAACTGAATTTTCCATGCATATAATATCATAAATATTATAGGAGTATTAATAATATTTCCAACAAAAAAATACCGCGCCTATGGTAAGCATAAGTGCGGTATAATTTATAATTATCTGTTTAAGATTAACTTTGTGAGCTCAACAGGATCAACAATTTCGTTGCCCTTATAAACTCTCATGTTACCTGATGCAATTTCATCAATTAAGATAACCTCGCCGTTATTGTAGCCAAACTCAAACTTGATATCCCAAAGGTCAAGACCGATTGTCTTTAAGTCATCAGCAACAATCTTTGTGATTTTAAGAGTTTGCTCCTTTAAGCTTTCAAACATTTCAGGAGTCATAACCTTTAATGCAACAAGGCCCTCGCCTGTTACAAGTGGATCGCCCTTTTCATCGTTCTTAAATGTACATTCAACATAGCCACCCTCTAAAACGGTGCCGTTTTTGATGTACTCGCCATATCTACGAATGAAGCTACCTGTTGCTACAAGACGACAAATTACCTCAAGACCGTTACCGCCAAGGTCCTTACCGAAGCAAGTTGCTGGAAGAACTTCCATTGTAGCATTTTCAATATCTGCTGAAACATAGTGTGTTTTGATGCCTGCCTTCTTGCAAAGCTCAAAGTAATAAACAGAGGTTTCAAGATTTGCTTTACCAATACCCTCAATTGTAAGTCCTACGCTGTTTTCGCCTGGATCAAACACGCCATCCTTACCTGTGCAATCATCCTTAAACTTTAAGAGAACATTGCCGTTTTCAAGTTGGTAAACATCCTTTGTTTTGCCTTGGTATAATTTTTCCATAATTTGCTCCTTGCTTTTTTAAAAAATATTACGGAAATATTTTATCACTATATTGATAAAATTGCAATATTTTTTTACAAAAAAATACATAAAAATTTGCACAAACTTTTGCTTTGATATATGCTTTGTTTTGTTTATTTGATATATTATTTTAGCCTTACTTTAATTGGCGCATCAATTTTTAATGTATCGGGTGTTACAATGCAATCGTATGCAAGGATTTTAACGCCTGATTTCTCTGCTTTTTGAAGCGCTTCTCCAAATGCTTTATGGGTTATGTAATTTGGCGTAAATTCTTTAATTTTCTTCATTTGGATAACGAAAAGGATATATGCTTCATATCCTTCCTTAGTTGCATTTATAAGCTCGTTTATATGCTTAATTCCTCGCTCTGTGGGAGCATCGGGGAAGGATGCTATTCCATCATTTTCAAGGGTTACGCCTTTAACCTCAATTAATGCTTTTCTGTCTCCATCCTCTACATAAATATCGATACGGGATGCGCCAAATTTGTATTCCGGCTTGATTTTGGCGTTTTTAGAAAAGAGGTCGCTTTCCTTAAAAAATTCAAGTGATACCTTGTTTGGTGCTTGTGAGTCCATATTGACAAGATTATCGCCTTTATATACGGCTATAAGATCATATTTGGTTTTTCTTTCGGGATTGTCAGATACCTCTAAATAGACTGTTGCGCCCTCGGTTAAAAGCTCCTTGCATCTGCCTGTATTTTTTACATGGACAACTTCCGTTTTGCCATCAATTTCCACATATGCTATAAAGCGGTTGGGGCGGCTTAGAAATTTTCCCTCAATTATATTTTTATATTTCATTAAAATGTTGTTCCTTTATTGGAATTTAAAAGCTCAATTATTTTTTCAACATGTCTTTTTTCAAGACCGTAGCCAATTCTAGGGTTAGTTTTTACGAAAAATGGGGATAGATTATCCCACGCATACATCATGTCATCAACAACGCAAAATGCTTCAAGGTCTTCAAGATGATTTGATAAATATGCTTGTACCTCTAAGCCGCGTTCAAGAAAGTTAATGCTTGGCGTTTTATCATAAATTTCAAGTCCGTGGCTTCTAAATGTTTCGTTTAATTCCTTGCCTACATTATCACAAAAGGCTTCGCTTTTTTCCCAATGCTTGCGCCATGTGGATGTTAAAACGATTTTTGCGCCTGTTTTATCGACTATTTCCTTTACTAGATCAAGGCGTGTGCTGTCAATGTTGCTTGTGTTCATTATGTCCCGTTCTTTATCGTATTTATGGGAGTTTAATACGCCATCAATATCTAAAAATAAATATTTCATGTAATCACCTCAATTAAAGTATATCATTATTTTTTCGGTTGTGCAATAAAAAAATCTTGCTATTTGCAAGATTTTTTGATATTTGGTTTTTGATAAACGATGGTAAAAAGAATAATGCAGGCACGATTATATAAAGCGCGTAGATTATTACTGTTACTATCGGTTTTGGTGTATCGCCAAAGATGGCAGGCAAGAACATTGACGTACCTCTAAACCACATATAGTCAACCTTTAATGCGTAGTCAAGAATTACAACAGGAATTGAAAATACAAGTGATACTACTGACGGATATAAAAGGTCAATCCATTTTTCCGCCTTGTATCTGTTGTAGCCCTTTAAAATTACTGTAAGTGCAATAAATAGCATTGTGCTATGGTAGAACATTGTGTGGAAGCCTGCAAATGAAATTACAGAATAGTTTGGTAATATGGTTGCAGGATAGAAAAAGTTTACGGTAGCGCCAAGTAAACCTAAGGTGCAGATATATCCGTATGCGCATTTTTTCATAATTCCGTTACCCCAAATTGCAAATGGAAGTGCATACATCATTATACTGCAAGGATATAATGGAAGCATGCCGAAAACTTCAAAATTCACGTTTGGTCCTGAATAGGTTTCCCATAAGATTTTAGTTATCTCTAAGGTAACAAGCGCAATCCACAAAATAGTAAATACCTTTTTTACCGTTTTGTCATTTCCCTTTTTTAAAAGCAGGATAGCAAGTCCGATAACAAGGGCTAACCAAATTGCAGATACAACGAAATGCATTGGCGTAAAAAGTGTGCCGATGAGCATGTTATCGTCAGTATAGTCCTTATGTGTAAAGAACGTTTTAAACATATATAAAATCTTGTCCATAATACTCTCCTTTATTATGAAATTTAATACAGTTTATCACAGATAGCCAAAAAAGTAAACAAAATTGAAAGTTAATATTTTATTCAAACTCTTTAATTGCTTTTACTACGGCTTTTGCGCAGATATCAATGCCCTTTTCGCTTAAGTGGATTTTGTCGCACTCTTTAATATTTCCGTGGATGTCCTCGGCTACTACCGAATGAAGGTCGTTGATTTTAACGCCTAGTTCCTTAAGCTTTGGCACGATGATTTCGTTAAATCTTTCGATTTTATCGTTATGTGTCCACTCAAATTCATCCCATACAGGTGTGGTGGTGGCAAAAATAACGTTTGGTGTAATTTTTAGTAGAAGCTTTGCGATACGTGTCATATTTTCGATATATTCCTCTTCGCTTGTGAATACTCCATCATCGAAAATTTCAGTACAGTCCCAAAGTCCATTATTCCAGTGAATAACGTCAGAGTTTCTTAGCCCCTCGCCCCAATCGAAAATTCCGCGAAGCGTGTATTTTGCAAAGCGGCAATTATCCTCGGGCTGATAAACCTCGTATTCCTCGCCTAACATTTCAGGCACCTTTGTGCCGTATCCCCATAATCTGATTGAATCGCCAAGTAATGCTACTTTTTTCATATTTTTCTCCTTAGAGTGTAAAATTCTATACATTTAATATACTACAAATAAGTAAAAATTGCAAGAGTTATTGATTTTAGATTTTAAATGTGATACAATTTTAAAAAACTTATTTGAGGTAGCTATGAGAATTTGCGGAATTTGTGATAAGGAATTGAAAAATAATGATAAAATTGTGGCTTGTAATCAATGTAATGGCTTATACCATTTAGAATGCTTTGAGGAAGCGGGTGGATGTGCAAATCCGTCCTGTGAAAATTATGTGCCGCCTTCTCTTTCCCTTGCAGAATTAAGTCAAAGTGATGATATGCTTGATGAGGATTGTGAGGTGTTTTATGATAATCCCGATGATGACACATCACTAAAAGAGGGAGAAAAATGGGAATTTGATGAGGATTACCGAAACGATTACACAGTTACAAGCACGGAAAATGAAGAGGATTACGAAATAAGCGAGGATGATGAAAATGACGATTTAAGCGACACTCCCCTCAAAAAAAGCGTTTTTCAGCTTGTAATTGAGTGGCTGATTTTCATTGGGCTTTTTGCATTTGCGATTTTTCTTATAATTGAGATTTTGAAATAACAAAAACACAGTTGATTTTACTCAACTGTGTTTATTTTTTAGTTCATTTCGGAAAGAAGTTTATTTACGCTTGAAAGCTTAACGCAAAGTGTGAAAAGCTCTGTTGCGATAATAAGGTCGCTAAGTGGTGGATAGGATGGTGCAATTCTAATGTTAGAATCGTGTGGGTCCTTTCCGTATGGGTATGTTGCGCCTGCGCCTGTCATTACAACACCTGCCTTTTTACATTTAGCAACAATATCCTTAGCGCAACCATCAAGTGAGTCAAAGGAGATAAAGTATCCGCCCTTTGGCTTTGTCCATTCGCCAATACCAAGACCGCCAAGCTCTCTTTCAAGAATTTCGAGCACAGCCTCAAACTTAGGACGAAGGATGTCAGCATGCTTTCTCATATGCTCAATCATACCGTGAATATCACCGAAGAAACGAACATGGCGAAGCTGATTTACCTTATCGTGACCGATTGTTTGAACAGATAATTGCTCCTTGATTTCCTCAAGGTTATTCTTTGAGGTTGCAAGTGCTGCAATGCCTGAGCCTGGGAATGAAATCTTTGAAGTTGATGCGAATTTATAAACTAAGTCAGGGTTGCCTGCTCTTTTACATTCTGCAAGAATTTCAACTAAGTTATCCTGCTCATCATCGTATAAATGGTGGATAGTGTATGCATTATCCCAGAAAATTCTGAAATCCTTAGCCGCTGGCTTTAATCTTGCAAAACGGCGTACAGTTAAGTCGCTGTATGAGTAGCCCTGTGGATTTGAGTACTTTGGAACGCACCAAATACCCTTAATAGATTCATCCTCGCTAACTAGCTTTTCAACCATATCCATATCAGGTCCTTCGGGAGTCATTGGAACAGGAATCATTTCAATACCGAAATACTGTGTGATTGCGAAGTGTCTATCGTATCCAGGAGATGGGCAAAGGAATTTAACCTTGTCAAGCTTTGCCCAAGGAGTTGAGCCCATAACACCGTGGCTCATTGCTCTTGCGATTGTATCGTACATTACGTTAAGGCTTGAGTTACCGTAGATAATGATGTGGTCATATGGTACTTCCATCATATCGGCAAGAAGCTCTTGCGCTTCCTTAATGCCGTCTAAAACGCCATAGTTACGGCAGTCTGTACCATCATCGCAGGTTAGGTCAGATGCGCTTGAAAGCACATCCATCATTCCCATTGATAAGTCAAGCTGTTCAATGCAAGGCTTTCCTCTTGCCATATTAAGCTTTAAATCCTTGCTTTGATATTCCTTATATTTTGCCTTTAGCTCAGCTTGGAGTGCTAAAAGCTCTTCTTTTGTAAGTTCTGTATATTTCTTCATAAATTCGTTCCTCATTTATAGGGGATAGGGTATAGGATATAGGGGATAGGGAGTATAACGCAGTTCCTCGCATTTGGGACTAAAGGAACAAGAGAGACAAGGCGCACCACAGCTGACAGGCGATAATGTACTGGGCGTACATTGAGGTTGTCAGCGAGAAGCAACGCAGTATCTCGCAGTTAATTTAGTTCCAAATTAGAATTCGGCGCTACCTGTTGTTCTTGGGTAAGACTCAACGTCACGAATGTTTGCTACGCCTGTAATGTACATAATAAGTCTTTCAAAACCAAGACCGAAGCCTGCGTGCTTTGTGCCACCGTACTTACGGAGCTCAAGATACCACCAGTAGTCTTCTTCGTTAAGCTTGAACTTTTCCATAGCTTTAAGTAGGTAGTCAAGTCTTTCTTCTCTTTGTGAGCCACCGATAAGCTCGCCAACGCCAGGTACTAGCATATCCATAGCGGCCACTGTCTTGCCGTCATCGTTAAGACGCATGTAGAACGCCTTAATGTCTGCAGGATAGTCTGTTACAAATACAGGCTTGCCAAATACTTCCTCAGTAATATATCTTTCATGCTCAGTTTGAAGGTCAATACCCCATTTAACTGGGTAATCGAACTTCTTACCGCTCTTTTCAAGAATTTCAATAGCCTCTGTGTATGTTACATGACCAAAGTCATTGCTTACTAGGTTGTTTAAACGGTCAAGAAGTGTTTTATCAACGAAGCTATTAAAGAATTCAAGCTCCTTTGGACACTCTTGCATTACGTATTTAACTACGTACTTAATCATATCCTCAGCAAGACGCATATCGTCCTTTAAGTCTGCAAATGCAATTTCAGGCTCCATCATCCAGAATTCTGCTGCATGGCGTGCTGTGTTGGAACGCTCTGCACGGAATGTTGGACCGAATGTATATACGTTTGCAAATGCCATAGCGTATGTTTCTGCACTTAACTGACCTGAAACGGTAAGGTTTACGCTCTTACCAAAGAAGTCCTTTGAGAAGTCGATTTTGCCTTCCTCTGTTCTTGGTAAATTGTCAAGGTCAAGAGTTGTTAAGCGGAACATTTCGCCTGCGCCCTCACAGTCGCTTCCTGTGATAATTGGTGTATGAACATAAACAAAGTTTCTTTCGTTAAAAAACTTATGAATAGCAAAAGCGGCAACAGAACGAACTCTAAATACTGCGCTGAAAAGATTTGTTCTTGGACGAAGGTGAGCGATTGTTCTTAAATACTCTAAGGTGTGCCTCTTCTTTTGAAGTGGGTAATCAGGAGTTGATGCACCCTCAACCTCAATCTTAGTAGCTTTAATTTCAAATGGCTGCTTAGCATTAGGTGTTAACTCAAGCTTACCCTCAACGATAAGTGATGTTCCTACATTTTGCTTTGCTATGTCCTTGTAGTTATCAAGGAATTCATCCTCAAAAACTACCTGAATATTTGTAAAATAGCTTCCATCATTTAACTCAATGAAGCCGAATGCATTGCTTGCTCTAATTGTTCTTGCCCAGCCTGCAACTGTAATTTGCTTTTCTGCATAAGCGTCAGGATTTGCAAAAATTTCTTTGATAGTAATTCTTTCCATAATGTTACCTCAAATAGTATAAAATATAAAATATTTAATAGTATAGCACTAACGATTATATTTTACAATACTTTTTTATTATTTTTTCCAAAATTTTGTTACAGTGTCTAGTAAATCTCGGGCGTTTGTAAGGTATTTCATATGATTCCAATATTCAGGGATTATCATTCTATACTCCGGGGATGCGAATCTGTCATCCACTAAAAGCACTACGCCTCTTTCGTCATCGCTTCGTATAACTCTGCCTGCTGCTTGTAAAACCTTATTCATACCGGGATAGGTATATGTGTAGGCATATCCGTTTTCACGGGTTTTGTCAAAATATTCTTTAACGATATTTAGCTCGCTACTTACAGTAGGTAGTCCCACGCCTACAATCATGGCGCCGATAAGTCTTTCGCCTCGAAGGTCAATACCCTCAGAAAAGCTTCCGCCCATTACGCAAAAGCCTACTAACGTGCCTTCCTTTTTTTCATCAAAGCTATTAAGGAAGTCCTTTTTAGCCTTTTCGGACATACTTCGGCTTTGGGCGGTTATTGGAATTTTAGGATATTTTTCTTTGAATATTTCCATAACCTGCATAAGATAGGAATAGGACGGAAAATATACGATATAGTTTCCGCTTTTACCGGCAATCATGGCACGAATAATGTTGGCAACATTAAGTGCGCTTTTATCACGGTCATCGTATCGCGTGCTAACATTGCTAATGCAAATTAGGCATTGATTTGCGGGGTCAAAGGGAGATTTTAGGGACAGAGTGTTTGATTTTTCACAGCCTAACACATCAGAAAAGTATTCAAGAGGTGTTAGTGTTGCTGAAAATAGGACTGAACAAATTCCCTTTTTCATGCATGTGTCAAGCATGTATGATGGGTCAAGACACATAATACGAAGCTTTACCTCATCGCCTATGGCTTCAATGTAGGTTGTGAAGCGCTTATCGTAAATTTCGCACACGCTACGGAGCTTTTTAAGGTTTAGGTATATTTCGTTAAGCTCATCATCGTCAAACTTTTTGCGGAATACCTTTTTGCAGCCCTCAATTAAATCAAGATATGGCAAAACAAAATCATCATTCAACTGAGAATTGATATAAAAGCCGCACAGAGTGTCGTTTATTTCGGTTTTCTCGCTCATGGCAAGCTGATGATATGTATCAAATTCGGAAAGAACTCCTTGACATGCAACTGTAAATTCATCCACCTGCGGATATTTGTTTTTTATCCTTTCAAAGTCACTTTTTAGGAGCGTAACAGAATACATTTCTCTGGCTCTGTCGGGTAGGTTGTGAGATTCATCAAAAAGGAAAATATAGTCTGCCTCGGGAGTAATTTCAAAATATCTTCGAAGGTATGCATTTAGGTCAAAAAGGTAGTTATAGTCGCACACCACAAGCTCGCACCATTCGGAAAGCTCTAGGGAAAGCTCGTAGGAGCAAACATCGTATCTTTGAGCGATTTCATCTATAATTTCCTTGGTATATGTGCGATAATTTTCTAAGAGGTCAAGTATCGCAACATTGATTTTATCAAAGTATGATTTTGTCCTATGACAAAATCTAGGCTCACATTTACGCCTACTTCCAGGCTTAAAGCTAACACAGCATTTATCCTTTGAGGAAATATGTATTGAGCGAAGGTCAGGGATTTGATTTCGCATTATATCAATAGCATTTAATGCGGCAAGGGCAGTTGTTGTTTTACCTGTAAAATAAAAGACCTTATCAGCATCCTTGCAGCCTATTGATTTTAATGCGGGATAGAGGGATGCCATGGTTTTGCCGATGCCTGTTGGTGCTTGCACCACTAATCGTTTGCGGCTCTTTATGGCGCGAAATGTGTCGATAATAAAGTCTCTTTGCCCCTCGCGAGGACCGCCATCAAATGGGAAACGAAGAGAGGCTAATTGGTCAACGACATTTGTTCCTTTTTCCTTTATTATTTTTGCAAATGGGGAAAATAATGCAATTAACAGTTCAAAATTGCCTTTTAAATCTTCGTAGCTTATAGTTTGTGAAAAGCTTCTTTCTTCATCGCTTCCTTCTCTGTAAAAACTGACATTTGCTTCTATTTCTGTAAGGCCTAGTCTTTCACACATTATGTAGCCTGTGCATGCGGCAGTTTTTAAGGCAATTTCAAGCTGACCGTTGTCAATTATATCAAGAGAATAGTCAACGGTATAAATATAGTCTATGGAATAACCCTTTTGCATTTTATGTAAGCATTCGGGATAGGAAAATACCGTGATTTTTGTGCCGTCGGAAATTGTGGTAAATGCATAGGAATCTAAAATATTCGGTTTTTTCTGCCAAAGCTTGTGAGAAACGATTGTTCCGCCGTTTTTGTTGCCGCGGGAGTCCTTTGCTCCTATATCTCCGCCACGGGAAACAAATTCACAAAGCTCAGCTGAGCTGATATATACTGAATCGGTTTCTCTATCATAAATAGCTGACATATTTTAATTCCTTTCTTGACAATTTAAAAAATGTATAGTATAATGTCAATGTTAGTTTTGACTGTTTATTTAGCACGAATACAGTATATCATACTTTGTGAGTAAAATAAACTATTTTTTATATTTAAGAGGTAAAAAATGATACTTGAGCCAAAAAAGACAACTATTGCATATAGATGTCCATCATGCGGTGGCGTTCCAACAAGTGTTGTTGGTATTTTTTCGTTAAATGCCGAGCTTTTTAAGTTAAAATGCGATTGTGGCGGCAGCCATATGACAATTCAAAAGACAAACGACGGTGGATTTAGGCTAACTGTTCCTTGCGTTTCATGCCCACGTCCTCATGAGTATCTATTATCTAAGAATGTTTTCTTCAATAGCGATTCATTTATTATTCCTTGTTCTTTATGCGGTATTGATATTTGCTTTATGGGCACTGAGGATAAGGTAAGTGAGGCTATTAAGCATTCCAACGATGAAATTTCAAAAATGCTTGGCGACTATGCTATTGAGCAAATCAAGTCTAAGGAAAATGACCTTAACGTGCTTGACCCACAGATTATGGAAATTGTTCGCTTTGTTATTGCAGACTTACATGAGGAAGGCAAAATTTACTGTAATTGTGAAAATAATGATGGGGATATTTTGGTTGATGTAATGAATGATTTTGTTTCCGTTAATTGTAAAAAATGCGGAGCTAAAAAGATTATTCCAGCGGACAGCACGATCGCTGCTCATGATTTACTGAATATTGATTCAATAACATTAAAATAAAAAAGCACTAATTTTTAGTGCTTATAACGGGGTGTGGCTCAGTTGGTAGCGCGCATGGTTCGGGACTCAATCACCGTTCTCGACGTAGATTTTTAGAGAAGAGCCGAAAGCCCCCACAAACACTGACTTTTTCGGCTCTCCCGAATGTCGAAAAATCATCAATTCCTCGGTTTGACCACATGTTTGACCACTTACAAAAAAATCTAATAATTTTACCATTTCGAGGTGTAGCGAAGGTGGTATCGCGCATCGTTCGGGACCTAATAGCCACTCTTGCTATTGAACTTTTTCAAAATCCTGAAATGCCTTGTACCAATTGACTTTTTCGCACTTTACATCTTTCATATTTTTCGCAAAATTTCACTTTGACCACAGACTTGACCACTTGCAAAAAACTTAATATTTTACCAAAATCGAGGTGTAGCGCAGCTGGTAGCGCGCATGGTTCGGGACCATGAGGCCCGGAGTTCGAACCTCCGCACTTCGACCAAAAAGCCTTGAAAACTTAGCGTTTTCAAGGCTTTTTCTTGTTAATATTCGAATGTTAGTTCTCTTAATCCTCTACAAGTATTCTCCAAAAATTCTGTGTTTTCAAAGTTAGCCAAAACAAGTGATATTGATTCAAAGGTATCTATTAACTTTATTGCATACTCTTTCATTCCTACTCTGTACTCCTCATCACGCATTGAATGATATATCAATGCTTCTCTGCATTGTTCGAGTCTTGGCATACTTGCTGCAAGTTTTCTT
>JBGVPY010000083.1:0-140932 GCA_045127235.1 Eubacteriales bacterium | reverse complement strand
TGGCGACGAGCCGGGAAAATAAGTCAGTGCCAACATTTTTCAAATATTCCTCCTTAGCTCAGTTGGCAGAGCACCTGACTGTTAATCAGGTTGTCGCTGGTTCGAGCCCAGCAGGGGGAGCCATACAAGAATGACACGAACAAAATTCGTGTCTTTTCTTTTATGTCTCCAAAAGTGGGCGTCTCGCCAAGCGAATTTGCTTCGCAAATGCTGGTTCCTGCTTCGCAGCCGCTCCTGTCGCATAGTCATAAGTCTTCGCTTAGTTCAAAGCTCGCCTTATTCCTTGCTTTGAGGAGAAAACTTGATAAAAACAATACTCAATTGTTTTTATCTTCGTTTCCCAGCAGGGGGAGCCAAGAAAAAAGACCGTTTTTAGACGGTCTTTTTTCTATCCAATCCGAAGGATTGGCATGTAATCACCCGTAGGGTGTATGTAATTGCCGTAGGCATATGTCATCACGCGATAGCGTGTATATTCCTGCGGTCTGATTCCATATCGTAACAAGTTGCAGATTTCATACACGCCTACGGCGTGATTTTTTATTCTATTTCATGTATGTTAGAAATTCATTTACAATTACAACTCACATCACTCAAAATATTGCAATATTATTGCATTTCAATATTTTATATGATATACTTTCAATACAAGATATTTAATAGAAGGATAATTCAATGCGAAACATTTTTATTTTAAAAAACAACTTTAAATTTAAAAAGTATAACTTAAATGAGGTGGATGAAAGCGTATTTTCCACCGAATATGATGATTCAAACTGGAAAAATGTATCTGTTCCTCACGACTGGGGAATAGAAGGCGATTTTTCTGAGGATAATGATGCCACCTATTCAATGATTGTACAGGATGGAATGACAAAGCCTGAAAAGCAAACTGGTAGAACAGGCGGACTTCCCATCGTAGGCGAGGGCGTGTATCGTACATGGTTCCAAATTGATGATGTTGAAAAGGCTTTTATTGAATTTGATGGCATAATGCGCGAAAGTGTAATTTATATAAACGGAAAAAAAGTAGGCGGTTGCCACTTTGGATATCTATCCTTCGAGGTAGATATTACCAACTATGTTAAAAAAGGCACAAATTTGCTTGCAATTCACGCTATCGTTTACCCTGATTCATCACGATGGTACAGTGGCGGCGGACTTTACCGTAATGTTAGACTAATTACTAAACCGTCATCTTATATAAAATATAACGGCGTGTGGGTACGCCAAATTTATGTGGATGAAAAATCTGCACTTTTTGATATAACGGTTGATTATGAAGGCGCAACAGGCTTTACAGCTAAAATTACCACACCCGACGGAAAGATAACAGAAATATCAACTGCTGATAACAAGCTATCATATTTTATAGAAAACCCTATTTTATGGGATGTAAATGAGCCTAATCTCTATACAGCTCAAATATATCTTGCTAGCGGAGATAGCATAACTACACGCTTCGGCGTTAGAAAAACCGAGTTTACAAAAGATGGATTTTTCCTTAATGACAGATATCTAAAAATGAACGGCGTATGCTTGCACCATGATATGGGTTCCATTGGTGCAGCAATTAATCGTTCAGCATTACTTCGCCAGCTTGAAATCATGAAAGGAATGGGCGTTAATGCACTTCGTACAAGCCATAACCCACCAGCACCTGAGCTACTTGACCTATGCGATGAGCTTGGAATTTTAGTTATTGATGAATTTTTTGATGAATGGAGAAATAAAAAGGTAGAAAACGGCTATTCTAAGAACTTCAACGACCACGCTCTCAAGGATGTAGAATCAATAGTTTGCCGCGACCGTAACCACCCATCTGTAATAATGTGGTCAATCGGTAACGAAATCGGCGAGCAATGGCAAGAGGATGGTTGGAAGGTTGCAAGAATGCTTGCTGATAAAACCCGAGAAATCGACCCCACACGTCCCACAACCGCAGGACTTGATTGGTATCCCCATTGCTTTGATAACCGTATAGCGTTTTATGTAGATGTTGTAGGACTTAATTATAAGCCTCACTTATATAAAGAGGTAAAGGAAAAATATCCAAATATTGTGCTTTATGGAAGCGAAACCGCATCCTGCATTTCAACACGAGGTGTTTATAAGCTCCCAGCAAAGATTGATATAAGCTTATCTAAAAATGATGACTTAACTATATCCGATTACGGTCTTTGCGCTCCGCCGTGGGCATATTTCCCTGAAAGAGAGCTAGCAAACCAAAAGGATAACCTAAATGTTATGGGCGAATTTATCTGGACAGGCTTTGATTACTTGGGAGAGCCAACTCCTTATTATAGCGAATGGCCATCAAGAAGTAGCTACTTTGGCGTGGTTGACCTTGCAGGACTTCCTAAAAATCGCTATTATTTATACAAATCTGCATGGACAGACACACCAACTCTCCATATATTCCCGCATTGGAGTTGGAAAGGCATGGAAGGACAAAACGTTCCAATTCACATATATACCAACTACGATAAGGTAGAGCTATTTATTAACGGCGTTTCTCAAGGCGTTCGCACACATAAAATTGACGGAAACGACGATATATCTCATGTTGAACGCTTCCGTTTAATGTGGAACGATACTAAATATGAGCCTGGTGAAATTTGCGCAGTTGGCTATAAAAACGGCGTAGAAGTAGAAAGAAAAACAATTTTTACCGCAGGAAAGCCGTATGCTATTGAACTCTCAAAGTACTACACGGAAATCAATGCAGATGGCGAATCCCTTAACTATATAACTGCTAAAATTGTTGACAAAAACGGCAACTTGTGTCCTAATGCATGCAATCGCCTTACATTTAGCGCAAATGGCTCAGTGGAAGTTTATGCCACAGATGCAGGCGACCAAAGAGAAACAGAAACCTTCCTTCGCCCCGATAAAAAGTCACTTTCAGGAATGATAGTTTGCTGTGTTCGTAATAACGGCACGCAAGGAAAAGCCACCGTTACCTGTTCAGGCGAAGGACTACTTTCATCAAGCATTGATTTTGAATGTATTTAATACTGCAAGGATATGACTATGGAATTTAACGAAAAGCTACAAGAATTACGAAAACAAAGAAATATGACACAGGACGAGCTGGCAGAGCATCTTTATGTGTCAAGAACAGCCATATCTAAGTGGGAGTCAGGCAGAGGATATCCAAGCATAGAATCACTAAAAGCAATAGCAAAGTTTTTCTCTGTAACTATTGATGATCTGCTATCCTCAAATGAAGCATTAGAAATCGCTGAGCAGGAAAATAAGCAAAAGCAAACACATCTTAGAGATTTAATTTTCGGTTTAATTGACGTAAGCTTTTTATTGCTTCTGTTTTTACCATTTTTCACTAACAAAACTGGCGAAGCTATTCAATCCTTATCATTAATTTCACTATTTGGAGTGCAAAGCTACCTTAAAATATTATACTTCATATTGGTAGCTGTTACATCTTTAATGGGCGTAATGATGTTATCACTTCAAAATTGTCAAATATCAATTTGGCTAAAATCAAAAATTAAAATTTCACTTGCTCTTACCGTATTATCAGTATTGCTTTTTATAATAAGCTCACAGCCCTATGCCGCAGTATTTTCATTTTTACTGCTTTTAATCAAGGCAGCAACACTAAAAAAGTAATGATACTAGTCGTATCATAGGTGTGAAGCATCGTTTCTTGAATTTTTTAATACCTTCTTATAATATGTATTTATAAAATAAAGGAAGGTATTTAAAATGAAAAGAAACAAAACACTCTTATTTACGTCAGTAGCTTTTATATTCGCATTTATAATGTGGACAATATTAATTTGCTACGTTGACGTATCCCCAATTGGACCAAAGGACTCACACGTAGGCTTTGCCACACTTAATGGCATGATACACAGCTTAACAGGCGTAAATATGACATTATACGTAATAACCGACTGGTTGGGACTTGTGCCAATATTTACCGCATTTTGCTTTACCGTATTAGGTCTTATCCAACTAATAAAAAGAAAAAGCATTTTAAAGGTAGATAGAAGCATCATATCATTAGGAGTATTTTATACAGCCGTAATAAGCGTTTATGTTATGTTTGAATATGTAGTTATAAACTATCGCCCTGTGTTAATTAACGGCTATTTAGAAGCCTCTTATCCATCATCAACTACAATGCTCACTCTTACGGTAATGATCACCGCAATAATGCAGCTTCGCAGTCGCATTAAAGCTAAAACACTAAAAACCGCTATAACGCTGATAATTGCATTATTTACCGCATTTATGGTAATAGGCAGACTCTTATCGGGAGTCCATTGGATAACCGATATAATCGGCGGTATTCTAATCAGCTTTGGTCTTATTTTCATGTATTATTATGCGCACATAGCTTGGAAAAACTAAATGCATTTAATTTATTTGATGTGATATAATTATAAAAAAGGAGTGATATCATGTCTGACATTGAAGCAATCAAGGAAATAATTAAAAATGCCGAAAGCTTAGTGTTTTTCGGTGGAGCAGGAGTTTCTACAGAAAGCGGAATACCCGATTTCAGAGGAACAGGCGGTCTTTATACAGAAGAAAATGAAATAGACCCACAAGAGATTTTAACGCCAAAATACATGCTCTATAAGCCTGAGAAATTCTATGAATATTACAAAAACAGCATGCTTTACCCAAATGCTGAGCCAAATGATGCTCATAAAACGCTTGCAAGAATGGAGCAGAACGGAAAATTAACGGCGGTAATTACTCAAAACATTGACGGCTTACATCAAAAAGCAGGTAGCGAAAACGTCATAGAGCTTCACGGCACATCCCTTAACAATTACTGTGTAAATTGTGGCAGAAGCTATGACCTAGACTATATTTTAGATGCTGAGGTAGTTCCGTACTGTGAGGATTGCCATGGCTTTGTACGCCCTGATGTTGTAATGTATCACGAGAGCTTAAACACAAAAAAATTCTACGATGCAGCAGAAGCTATTTATAACGCTGACGTGCTTATTGTTGGTGGAACTTCATTAACTGTTCAGCCTGCAGCATCATTAATTGATAATTATCAAGGAGAGCATCTAATAATTATCAATAAAACACCAACACCATATGACGGGATGGCTGAGTTTGTAATAAGAGATTCCATTGGCGAAACTCTATCAAAAATATATTGATAAAAAAACTCACATAGTGTGAGTTTTTTTATTGATTTTAAAAACGCTATGTGTTAGAATATATACAGTATATCTAACACGGAGGAAGTATGAAAAAGCTAGCGGTATATAGAAATTTCTTTTTAAATTTAATATTTCCTGCCTTAATTTTCGGCTCAATTACAGGCGTTTTAACTTCAATAGTTGTAACACTTTATAAATTCATAGCTAAAAGCATAATAGTATTAAGCGCACAGGGATATTCCTATATGCAGGAGCATTTATACATCCTGCCAATAGCAATTATAGTCTCATTTGGATTATCATTCCTGTTTGCATATATCTATAAAACACACCCAAATATCAGAGGCGGCGGAATACCAACGTCTATCGGTATTTTACGCGGAATAATTACGTTTAAATGGCTAAAAACATTAATCGGCACGTTTGTGCTTTCTTTAGTAAGCTTTTTAGTAGGCGTACCTCTTGGCAACGAAGGACCGTCGGTTGAAATGGGTACTGCAATAGGCAGAGGCAGCGTGTTCACAATGGCGAAAAAACACAAGGCATGGGATAGATATTCCATGACAGGCGGTGCATGCGCAGGCTTTTCCGTAGCCACAGGTGCGCCTGTTTCAGGCATAATGTTCGCTATTGAGGAAGCGCATCAGCGTATCTCTCCAATGATAATTATTGTAGCATCTGTTTCTGTCATTTTCTCACGAATAACATCGGAAATTATATCCCCGATTTTTGGCGTTGATATAAATCTATTTCCAAAACTAAATCTGCCAAGCCTTGAAATAAAAAATATATGGCTACCGATTTTAATAGGCGTTATTGTAGGAGCCTTTGCAGTATTGTTTTTATATTACTATCGTGCAATATATAGCGTATTTAACAGACTTCTAAAGAAAGTACCACATGCATATAAAATATTTATAGTTCTTGCTTTAACTTTAATATTTGGCGTAATTTCCTTAAATTATATTTCAACAGGACACCATTTGATTGAGGAGCTTTTGCTTGATAATAAGGTAACGGTAATTGCACTAGTCATGATTTTGCTTATTCGTTCCACTCTGACTTTATTTGCAAGCTCAAATAGTATAACAGGCGGTCTATTCTTACCAATAATGGCACTGGGCGCTGTTTTATCCTCAATGATTGCAAAATCACTTATGCTCATGGGACTTGATAGTAGCTATTATACTGTAATACTAGTTTTAGGTATAACCGCATGTATTTCATCAATGATGAAAACACCCCTTACCGCCATAATTTTTGCAGTAGAAGCGCTATCCTGCTATGAAAATATAATGTATGTAGTAATTGTTGCTTCTATTGCATATATGATAACAGAAATATTCAGAGCAGAATCTATAAATGATACTGTAATAGAAAACAGAATACATGAAATAAACGGCGTAAGACAGTCAAAATCCGTTGATACATTTGTAACTGTTAAGAAAAAATCATTCGCAGTAGGAAAGCAAATAAGAGATATCTTTTGGCCAAGCAATTTATTAGTTTTAGCCGTTAAAAAGGATGAAAAAAGAGAAGATGAGGTTGACCAATACGGCGGCAAGGCGTTGCTTGACGGGGACACCCTACACATTAGATATATAACCTATGATGAAGTACAAACTTTAAATGAGCTTTATGCCATTGTAGGAGAACAGGATACAAACGGCGTTGCTTAAGCAACGCCTTATTACACTAATTTGAAAGGAGAAATTATGATTATTGTAACGGGAGATACCCACGGAGAGCAGGGCAGGTTTAACTATTTAGCCACACAGGGCGAAACGGAATGGACAGAAAATGACTATTTAATAGTTAGCGGAGATTTTGGGTATCTATTTTTAAATGATTCCTATGAAAACGTTTTCTTGAACCACTTAGAAGAAAAACCATATACAATTTGCTTCGTTGACGGAAACCATGAAAACCACGCCGCATTAAATGAATTCCCAGTTGAAATTTGGAACGGCGGAAAAATTCACAGAATAAGAAAAAATGTTATTCATTTAATGAGAGGTCAAATTTTTGAAATTGACGGCAAGAAGATTTTAACCTTTGGCGGTGCATACAGTAGAGACAGAGCACAAAGAACAGAGGGCTATTCATTCTGGCGCGAGGAAATCCCGAATGAAAGTGAATTCAAGGAAGCAACAGAAAACATTAAGGCACATAACTTTGAAGTTGATTACGTAATTACGCACACTGCCCCCAGCGAAATTATAAGAAAAATGGGCAAAAAACCCGATCCACATGATGTTGAATTCACAGGCTTCCTTGAATGGATTATGTATGAGGTTAAGTTTAAAAAGTGGTTTTTCGGTCATTGGCATGAGGATAGATATATTGATGATAAGTTTAGAGCATTACTCTTTGATGTGGAGGTAATATAATGTTAGGTGCAATTTTAGGCGATATTATTGGCTCCCCATATGAATTTTCCTCAAGAAAAAGAAAGGAATTTTCATTATTTACTTGCGGTAGCAGACCAACCGATGATAGCTTGATGACAATCGCAGTCGGATGTGCATGCGTAAATGCAAATTTATGCGATGAAGATGATTTTAAAGATAAAGTAGCTTATTATATGCGACTTATCGGCAATCAATATTTAGATGCAGGATATGGCGGTAGATTTTATAAATGGTTAACTGATGAAACAATGGGACCATACAAAAGCTTCGGCAACGGCTCAGGCATGCGCGTTTCCCCGGTAGCATATGCCGCTGATACGCTCGAAGATGTAGAAAGGCTTGCCAAATGGAGCGCAGAGGTAACTCACAACTCAAGAGACGGTATATACGGCGCTCAAGCTATAGCCGCCGCAACATTTTTAGCCCGTACAGGCAAAAGCAAGGAAGAAATAAGAAAATATATAAGCGACAATTATTACGTTCTTAATTTTACCCTTGATTACATTCGCCCTATATATTCCTTTGATGTTACATGCATAGGTAGTGTACCACATGCAATCACATGCTTTTTAGAAGCTGATAGCTATGAGGATGCCATAAGAAATGCAATATCCTTAGGTGGAGATGGCGATACTATTGCCGCTATGGCAGGCGCAATAGCTGAAGCGTATTTCGGAATTCCTGAGGATTTACAAGAAAAAGCATTTGAATATATGGATGAAACAATTCAGGAATACTACTATTCATATGCCGATGAACTATATAAATAAGAGGTAAATATGACACATTTTATGAAGCTAAAGCCGGAGCCGTTTAAGGCTATTAAAATTGGCATGAAGGATATTGAAATGCGCTTAAACGATGAAAAAAGACAATCAATCAAAATAGGCGACATTATCGAATTTACAAACACAGAGTCAGGCGAAATTTTAAAAGTAAAGGTAATAAACAAGCATCATTTTAGCTCCTTTGATGACCTTTATAAATCCTTTGACAAATCCCGCTTAGGCTATTACGAAAACGAAATCGCCCACCCTAACGATATGACTCAATATTATCCGCAAGAGGAAATTAACCAAAGCGGTGTTGTGGGAATTGAAATTAAGCTAATATAAAAAATCACTGCAAGATTTTCTTGCAGTGATAATTTTTTTATAGCTTCTCAAAATCACTTGCCCCATGCTTACAAATAGGACAAATAAAGTCATCAGGTAATGTGTCGCCCTCATGTACGTAACCGCAAATCTTGCACACATATCCCTTCTTTTTCTCATTTTTCTTAGGCTTTACATTTTTATGATAGTAGCTGTACGTCATAGATTCATCATTAGTTAATGTCATAGCATCAGTTACCTCGCAAATGAACATACCGTGTGTGCCTAAATCAATATAGTCAGTTACCTCACAGGACATAAACGCGTTAATATGGTCAGCAGTTAAAACCGCAAGACCGTTTTCACTTTTCCAATACTCAAAGCCTTCAAATTTCTTTGTATCACGACCGCTATGGAAACCAAAACGCTCAAACACATCAAACTTAACATTCTCAGTCAAGCAGTTTACATTTAATTTTTTAGTTTCCTTAATTACATCGTGAGAATAGTTTTGCTTATTTATTGTAACAGATAATTTTAGCGGTGTCTGAGTTACTTGAATAACTGTATTACAAATAAATGCATTATCGTTTTTGCCATCATTATAGGAAATTACATATAGACCGTAGCCTATTTTAAATAAAGCAGAATTATCAATCATATTAAATCTCCTTTTCTGTTACCACCTATTATCTTGCTTTGCTTTCAATTTCTTCGCTTAGCTTGTTAACCATATCATCAATGCTCATAACACCAAGGTTAATACCGCCTCTTGCTCTTAATGAAACAGTACCGCTTTCAACCTCATTTGCGCCAATTACAACCACATAGTTAACCTTTTCAAGCTGAGCCTCACGAATACGCTTGCCCATAGTCTCATTACGGCAGTCAACCTCAACTCTCATGCCCTTTTCAAGCATCTTAGCTTGAACCTCTTTTGCATATCCATCAAACTCGGAGTTAATAGGAACAATAACCGCTTGTGTAGGAGATAACCAAAGTGGAAGCGCACCTGCATACTTTTCAAGAATTAAAGCAAGTGTTCTTTCATAGCAGCCAAGTGAAGTTCTGTGAATAATATATGGAGTTGCAAGCTGATTATTTGAGTCAACGTATTCCATGCCAAACTTCTTAGCAAGAAGCATGTCAATTTGAATTGTTACAATAGTATCCTCTTTGCCGAATACATTCTTGCATTGAATGTCAAGCTTAGGACCGTAGAATGCAGCCTCATCAATACCAATCTCATAGTCAAGACCAATTTCATCAAGAAGCTTGCCCATAATTTCCTGTGCTTCATTCCATTGCTCAGGTGTACCCTCATACTTGCCTGTACGGTTAGGATCCCACTGTGAAAATCTGAATGTGCAGTCCTCCCAAAGACCAACAGTCTCAAGACAGTATTTTGCAAGCTCAAGACAACCCTTAAATTCCTCTGCAAGCTGATCAGGACGGAGAATAAGATGTCCCTCTGAAATTGTAAACTGACGAACACGAATAAGACCGTGCATCTCACCGCTATCCTCATTTCTAAATAGAGTAGAGGTCTCGCCTAAACGCATTGGAAGGTCTCTGTATGAACGCTTCTTATTTAAGAATACTTGATATTGGAATGGGCAAGTCATAGGACGAAGTGCAAAGCATTCCTTTGTATAATCATCAGGATCGCCCATAACAAACATACCATCAAGATAGTGGTCCCAGTGTCCTGAAATCTTAAATAATTCTCTCTTAGCCATAAGAGGTGTCTTTGTTAAAAGGTAGCCTCTCTTTTGCTCAGTGTCCTCAACCCATCTTTGGAGAAGTTGAATAACTCTTGAGCCCTTTGGTAAAAGAATTGGAAGACCTTGACCGATTGAATCAACGGTTGTAAAGAATTCAAGATCTCTACCGATCTTATTGTGGTCACGCTTTTCAGCCTCTTCAACCATCTTTAAGTATGCATCAAGCTCATCCTGTGTAGCAAATGCAGTACCATTTACACGGGTAAGCATCTTGTTGTTCTTATCGTTCTTCCAATATGCGCCGGAAATCTTTGTAAGCTTAAATGCTTTAAGTGCCTTAGTATAGCAAAGGTGAGGACCAACACACATATCAATGTAGTCGCCTTGTTGATAGAATGTAATTGTAGCGTCAGCATCTAAATCGCCAATATGCTCAATCTTGTACTTTTCATTTCTTTCTTCCATTAGCTTAATAGCCTCATCACGAGGTAATGTGAACGCCTTAATAGGAAGATTTTCCTTTGTAATTTTTTTCATTTCCTTTTCAATGGTTGCAAGGTCATTGTCAGTTAATTTGGTGTCCCCTAAATCAACATCATAGTAAAAGCCCTTTTCATTTGCAGGACCGTAAGCAAAGGATGCATGTGGATATAAACGCTTAATAGCTTGTGCTAAAATGTGAGCCGCAGTATGTCTTATAATGTGAAGCTCTTCATTCTTGTCAGTACATTCTGATACTGTACCGTTGTTTAACATGATTTTCATAGTGTATATACTCCTTTTAATAATTTACAAAATAAAAAATACCCCTACCGCAAAATGCGATAAGGGTGCATAAAAGCACGGTTCCACCTTAAATTTAACTTAATTACTCCTTAACGCAGAAATACGGTGTAGCTTGTTACCGCCACACAGCTCAAAAGTGGTATTCACATAAAACTCGGTAAGGAAATCGCACCATCTTCCTCTCTCTGAAACCTACATAATATGCTACTGTCTTTTTCATAGCCTTTATTTTATTTCACACACATTTTAACATAACAAATTAAAAAAATCAAGTCTTTTTTAAATATATAATAACCAAACTTGACATAAAAATTCTTATATGATAAAATATCCATAGTAAAAACAGAAAACGGAGTAACAAAATGAGCAAAAAATACTTTTGGATAATATTACTTTTTCATCTTCTAATACCGATATCATTATTTTTCCCTGTATTAAAGGTAACAAGCTCACTATCAAGCCACAATATGCTTAATATATTTCACTTTATAAAGGAAAACCCATCAACATATGTAACAGTACTTTTAATTGTGTTCACATTGTTTGAAATAGCAGGTGCTATAAATGCCGTTTACGGTATTGCAAGAAAAGAAATAAGTCACAAAAATACCCAAGCAACATTCCTACTAGGCTTTTCCTCAGCAATCTTAGGCGCAATGTTTATAAGCGTAGATTCCCATATATTTTTCATTCTATGCGCAATATCCTTCATTGCCATATCCTACGCCTCAATCAAGCTAATGAAGTTAGAAAAATAAAAATGCTAACCTGAGGTTAACAAATGTAAACCATAGGTTAGTTGACTTTTTCAAAATTTATGCTACACTGAATACATAGATAATCTACATAAGAGGCTTTTAAAATGAACGAAAAAATTAAGCGATTAATAATGGCGTTAGTTATAGCCACATGCTCATTTATAGGAATATTTTTAAGTCATCGTTTTTTTCAAGACACCGAGAAAAAATCCCTAATTATTGCAGGTGTAATTTTTGTTATAGCCTTTATCGGTGTTTTACTTTGGTTTTACGCTTCTAATATAGAAAGAGGCAAAAAATAAAATTGAAAGTGATACAGAGAACAACCTAAAATGGAGCTACAATTAATAGACAGAGCAGAACAAATAGTAAAAAAATACGAAAACGAACTACTTGAAAAAGGAATTAAATGTGAAGCATGCAGAAAATATGTTGAAAGCGTCGTTGAAGATACTGATTTTTCATACAAAGACCATATCAATAACCCTAAATACGAAAGACGCAAAAATCTTAAAAACAAGTATTATGTAATAGTGCTTACAGTTTCCCCGATTAAAAAAGGCGAGGTCGAAAAAAAGGAATGTAAGGATTACTCATTTGTAGTGTCAAAAAGCGAAAGAGTATTTAAGTATGCCAAACCAAAAGAAAAGTTTTATGATGAAGAAAAAATTCTTTCTCAAATAGAAAAACAAATTCAAAAAATCCTCAACAAAGCACAAACAAAACCTCTAATAAAAATTTGCAAAAATAACCTGTTTGACGCATTACGCTATGCAACTTTACCTAAATACAACTATAAAAAATCATACCTCGGCAAAGATAAATTCGCATGGCAAATAATATTTGGAATTGTCATTCCAATTATTGCCTTGATCGCATTAATAGGAGTTGCTTGCTTAATCGGTAAAATTTAGAAAAGAGAACAACAAATGAAACGCAGAACAACACGAAAAAAGCAACAAGAGCTTATTAAAGAACAGAAAAATTATCTAACAGATATGATTGTCGGTATAGTAGTTTCTGTATTGTTTATAATGCTGCTTTTGTAGCTCTCCATATGTATAATCAAAAACCGCTATCTTATGATGATGTTGAATATAAAAAGTTCACTTTTGAAAGCTTTGAGACAATAAATGTAGGCAAAAGTGGAATATGTTATTACATATATGTTGAGGAAGAAGAATTTCCGTTAATAATTGATTCGGTAACCGCTTCATACAAAATGAAGCAAAAGTTGTACAATATAAAAGAAGGCGACATAATATCTTGCTATGTCAAGCCCAATAGCGGAAAATTTTCATATACAATAGTGGAATTAAAAAGTGATGAAATGATATTTTCATTAGATTACTATAATGAACAAAATAAGCGTAATGGTTTAATCGGTATTGTTGTAATGCCAATCTGTGCTATTGCTTCATTAGTATTTACATTAGTTTTTGCCACTAAATACAAAAAACTAAAAAATGCTAACCCGTAATTAAGGTTAGCATTTTCTATTATGTTTTATTGCACATTAAATAGCATAAGGAAAAATCCAATCATAGCAGACGTAGCATAAAGTATGCCCACAATTCTCATATTTTCCTTAAAGCTTTTGTTAGTCTTAAATAGAACAGCAAGTCCAATTCCCGCACCCGAGCAAAGTCCTGCACAAGCAGCACCAAATGATAAAACACCTTCACTGTATAATTCAATAAGTGCCACAGAAACAGAGCAGTTAGGAATTAAACCAAGTAAGCTTGCCACAAACGGCTGTGCATAGCTGTTTGTTAAAAGCACCTTGTGTAGTATATCCTCTCCCACAAACTCCATTACAATTCCAAGAGCAAAGCTCACTATAAGAATAAACAAAGCAGTTTTCAAAGTATGCTTTAATGCAGGCTTAACAATTCCGCCCTCTTCCTCGCATCCGCAATCTTCACATAATTCAACAGGTTGCTTTTTTATTTTCAATATTTTTAGCATTAAATCAACCATAAAGCCGATTAAAACGCCAAAAACAATCTTTACAACAATAAACTTCCAAAGTTCACCACGAACAGAGTTGTCAGCAAGTAAAAGAGGAATTGCCTCATCAGATGTAGCGATAAACACTGCAATGAGTGTACCCTCAGTAAGTAGTCCCGTAGCATATAAATTACTGCAAGAGGCAGAAAATCCGCATTGAGGAATTAAACCAAGCCCCGTGCCAAGAAAAGGACCGAATTTGCCTACCTTAGAGATAGAGTTTTCCATTTTAGTGGAAGCCTTATGCTCGATATATTCCATAAGTAAATATGCTAAAAACAAAAAGGGAACAGTAAACAAAAGCTCCTTCAAGGAATGCAAAAGCGCATGGCTAATGCTATGTAAAATTTCTTCCATTTATAATATATCCTTTTTAGCGTTAATTGAAAGATATTATACAACAAACAAGGTTTTTTGTCAATATCGTGTCATAAAAAAATGAAATTTGACAAAACTATTGAAAAATAATACAATCTGTGATATTATAATCACATAGATTTTACAGAGTAAATATACGTGCGTCAAGTGTCAAAGGGACGGGGAGTTGCCCTTGAACGAAAACCGAAGGGTTGCGGTGCGTATGTTGCATCCCGCTGGACTCATCTCCAAAATGGTTGCAAAATCTGTATTTCATTTTAGGAGGTGTTTTTTTATGCAAAAATCTAAAAAAATGATAAGACTGCTTACCAATATGGCTATGATGATTGCCCTTAGTGTAGTAATAGGAATTTTCTGCAAAACCGTGCTCAACTTCGGTAATGGACTATTTCGCATTACCTTTGAAAATCTACCCATCATCTTAACGGGAATAGCGTTAGGCCCAGTAGCAGGCGGAGTCGTAGGTCTATCCTCAGACATAATAAGCTATTTGCTATCCCCACAGACTTATCCCTTAAACATAGTCGTAACAATAGGCGCAGCAGTAATCGGCATTTTATCAGGACTTATCTCAAAATATATAATTAAGCGTAAATGCAAAATGCAAATAATTGTATCATCATCCGTTTCCCACTTAGTCGGCTCAATGATAATTAAATCAATTGGACTTTATAGCTATTACGGAGTGCTTGTTTTATGGCGCATTCCACTATATATAGCTATTGCCACCGTTGAAATTATACTTTTATGCTTGCTTTTACAAAGTAAAGCGTTTTCAAAAACAGTAGGATATATAGAGGAGTTAAAATGAACTATAACGAAGCATTAGAATATATCCATTCAGTTTCTTGGACATTTTGTAAGCCGGGACTTGACAGAATAAAGGAGCTTTGCGAAAAATTAGGCAATCCTCAAAATAGCCTTAAATTTATCCATGTAGCAGGCACCAACGGTAAAGGCTCATTCTGCTCAATGCTACACTCAATTTTAAAGGAACAGGGATACAGAGTAGGACTTTTTACATCCCCCTACATCAAATTCTTTAATGAAAGAATAGCCATAAACGGCAAGCCTATCTCCAATGAGGATTTAGCAGAAATCACCACACAAATCAAGCCAATAGCAGATGCTATGATAGACAAGCCCACCGAATTTGAGCTTATTACCGCCATCGGCTTTGAATACTTTAAAAATCAAAAATGCGACTTTGTTATTCTTGAATGTGGCTTAGGTGGTCGCCTTGACTCCACCAATATTATCGAAAATTCAATTTTATCAGTTATCACAGGCATAGATTTTGACCACACCGCCATTTTAGGTAACACAATTTCTCAAATAGCAAAAGAAAAATCAGGCATAATAAAAGAGAATATTCCCGTATTATGGTGCGGTAATAATAACGATGCTAAAGAAGTGATTTTGAAAGAAGCAAAAACAAAAAACGCCCCATTCTACGAGGCAAAAAGAAACACCGTAACTGTTAAAAAACAAACACTTGATGGCACATTTTTTGATTTTGACACTTATAAAAACCTAAAAATCAACCTTCTTGGCACATATCAAATTGAAAACGCCACAAATGTACTAAACGCCATTAACATACTAAAAAACCAAGGCTATCAAATTACTGATACCGCCATTAAGCAAGGACTTGAAAAAGCAAAATGGCATGCACGCTTTGAGATAATCTCACACACTCCCCTCGTTATTTTTGATGGCGGACACAACCCACAAGGTGTATGTGAGGCGGTAAAAAGTATAAAGCAATATTTTGGTAACGAAAAGCTAAACATCATAACAGGCGTTATGGCAGATAAGGATTATAACTTTATCGCATCAAAAATTAGCGAAATAGCAAGCAAGGTCTTTTGCCTAACCCCAGACAACCCGAGAGCACTAAATGCAAAGGACTATGCAAATGTTTTTAGTAATTTAGGCGTGTGTGCTTCATATCATAGCACAGTAAAGGACGCCGTATCAAGCGCAATAAATGATGCAAAATCAGAAAATAAATCCATTTTGTGCTTAGGCTCCCTTTATATGTATAATGAGGTTATTGGCTCTATAACTTGACAAACAGTATTTATAATGCTATAATATATGTTGTATGATGTGCTTATTTGACTTCATTTTAGCATTTTGCGCGTTGAGAATAACAAGCTTAAACGGTGTATTGATGTTAATTTAAGCAATAATCGGAGGAATATTAAATTATGGAAAATAAAGAAAAAGCTCCCATTTATAAGGAGCCCTTTAAGGAAAGAGCAATCAAAAAGCTCCGTGATGCTAAGAAAAACGCCAACATCACACGCGAGCTTGTCAAAAAGAATATAAAAATCCAATACAGAAACTCAGTTATCGGTATATTTTGGACAGTTTTAAATCCATTCCTCAATATGCTCGTAATGTTTTTCGTATTCGGTAGTATTTTAGGATATAGCAAAAGCGACCCAACATACGCACTCTATCTTCTTTGCGGTAACATCGTATTCAATATGATGAGAGGTGCAACAAGCCAATCCTTAACCTCTTTGGTTAATAACAGAGGTCTTTTAACTAAAAACAAAATTTCATACTATGTTTTCCCACTATCCAATAATTTGAGCGCCCTTGTAAACTTTCTGTTTTCTTGTATTGCGCTTTTAGGCGTTATGCTTTTTGTTTGGATAAAGGGAGAAGCAGTATTTAGCTGGAATATACTCATGGCATTTTTGATGCTTCCTGCTTTATTCATTTTTAACTATGGTATGTCAATGATTTTAGCGGCGCTCTACGTGTTCTTTAGAGATATTCAGCACTTCTACACTGTATTTTTGACACTTTGGACTTACTTAACTCCAATATTCTATAAAATAGACAGAATAGGCAACACAACCTTGGCAGAAAAGTTTATTACAGCAGTTATCAATCTTAACCCAATGTACCACTTCGTTGAATATTTCCGTGATGTTATCTATCGCTGTGCAGGCAGTCCACTACCGGCAAACGGTGCACTTTTTAAGCTTTATCTAATAGGTCTTGTGTTCTTTGCCATAGGCGTAGTGGTTTATAATCTAACTAAGCGTAAGTATATATTCTACATTTAATGGTGAATTTAATGGAAAATAAAGAAATTTTAGAAAATCAAGAAATTTTAGAATCTATCCAAGCGGATGAAGAAAAGGAAGAAAACATAATTGAAGTAAATAACGTAAGTATGGAATTCTTCCTACCAAACGAGAAGGTAGATAATCTAAAGGAATTTTTCATTCGTCTTGTTAAAGGCAAAATGGAAAGAAAAAAGCACAAGGTGCTTGATAACATTTCATTTTCAGTTAAAAAAGGCGAATCAATCGGTCTTATCGGACACAACGGTGCAGGTAAGAGCACACTCTTAAAAATCTTAACAGGCATTATGCGCCCAACTGAAGGAAGCGTAATGGTTAAGGGTAAGGTTGCCCCCCTTCTTAACCTCGGTGCAGGCTTTGACAATGAAGCAAGTGCAAGAGAAAATGTATATCTTAACGGTGCAATTTTAGGCTATTCAAAAAGAGAAATTGAGCATAAGTATAAGGAAATCGTTGATTTTGCCGAGCTTCATGATCATATGAATATGCCTCTTAAAAACTTCTCATCGGGCATGGTAGCGCGCCTTGGCTTTGCTATCGCAATCGATGTAAACCCCGATATACTTTTAGTAGATGAAATTTTATCAGTAGGCGACGAAAACTTCCGTAAGAAGTGCGCTGCAAAAATTGATGAGCTTCGTAATAAGGGAGTTACCTTCGTTATTGTATCTCACAATATGTCTCAAATTAAAAACCTCTGTCAGAAGGCGGTATGGATTGAGGATTCACATATGCGCGCTTACGGAGACTCAAAAGAGGTTTGCGACAAATATATTGAATATTGCAATTCACTTAAAAAACACTAATCCTCGGATTAGTGTTTTATTGCTTTTATCAGAAAGGAGTAGAAAATGGGACAAAAAAATAAAAATGTGCTTTTGTGGATAAGCTTTTTTATGGATTTATGTATCAATTTAGCAACACTCTATTTTGTTTACGTCTATTTAAACAGCTTTGTCAATGCTCCATTCGGCAAAAGAGCCATGCTTATTGCGTTAGCTGTTACTGCCGTAACATCCTTAATATATCTCATGTTTAATGTTTACACGCTCAAGCGCGAAGAGCATCTTCATAAGGTGCTATTAAAGACAGTAACAGCTCATACAGTTGCATATATCATAACAACTATGCTTATTATGATTTTCTCTCCAGAAAAAATGAGCTTCTTTATCTTTGCATCTGTTTGCTACAGTGCATCTCTTGTCCTTATATTAATTAAAAGAACAATAACAACAAAGCTTACTCACAAAATAAGAGCATCTACTAAAAATCAAAGAAAAATCATAGTAGTAGGAAGCAGCCACGGTGGAAGAAAGTTTGCAAGACAAATTGAGGAAAACGCATATTTAGGCTACCATGTTATCGGCTGCGTTACTGACAAGGATGAAAAAAAGCTTGAAATTTTAGGCAAAATTTCTGAGCTTGATGAAGTAATTAAAAGAGAAAATCCATTTGAGGTAGCTATCGCCTTAGAAAACGAGGAGCAAATAGAAATCAAGGACATTATAAATATTTGCGATAGACACGGTGTGCGCACACTTATCATCCCAATTACATATAGATACTTTAAATCTAAATGCCAAATTGATATGATAGGCGACCTTCCTGTTATCAACACAAGAGCAATTCCGCTTGATAACATAGCAAATGCATTTTTAAAACGCGCAATGGATATTATAGTATCACTTATTATGATAATACTATCCTCGCCAATTATGCTTTTTGCAGCTATTGGTGTTAAGCTCTCATCCCCAGGAAGAATAATTTTTAAGCAAAAAAGAGTAGGTAGAAATAATAAAACCTTCACAATGTATAAATTCCGTTCTATGAAGGAAAATGAGCAATCCGATGATGCTTGGACTACCGATTATGATCCAAGAAAAACACGCTTCGGCACATTCCTTCGCAAAACAGGCATTGATGAGCTTCCACAGCTATTTAATGTGCTTTTTGGCTCAATGTCAATTATCGGTCCACGCCCCGAGCTACCTAAATTTGTTGAGGAGTATTCAAAAACAATTCCTCTTTACATGGTTAAGCATCAGGTTAAGCCGGGTATTACAGGACTTGCTCAAATTTACGGCTTTAGAGGCGACACCTCAATTGAGGGAAGAATTGAAATGGATATTAAGTACATAGAAAGCTGGTCTATCTTTAGCGATTTAAAAATCTTATTTTTAACACCGTTTAAAATGTTTAACAGAAACGAAAAATATGTAAAATGAAAATTCTTATTGCCGCGTCAAATATGGCGCATATAAAAAACTTCCATATTCCCTATATTGAGAAATTCAAGGAAATGGGAAACGAGGTATTTGTCCTTGCAAACGGAGAGGGAGCAGATTTTAATGTCCCTTTCAAAAAAAGCGTATTTTCACTAAAAAATATTTTCTTAATCCCTAAAATAAGAAAAATTTTAAAAAGAGAAAAATTTGATGTAGTATATCTTCACACAACACTTTGCGCGTTTTTTGTCCGCCTTGCTATGAAGGGACTGAAAAATCGCCCATATATCATAAACATAGTTCACGGTTATCTTTTTTCAAAGGATACCTCAAAATTGAAAAACAAAATCTATCTTTTTTGCGAAAAAATCCTTAAAAATCAAACCAACGATATTGTTGTAATGAATAATGAGGATTATGAAATTGCTACTAAAAACAATTTATGCTTAAATAAAATTCATTTTTGTAACGGTATGGGCGTAAAATTTAATGACCTACCGAAAATAGAAAAGCAACCAACAGATAAAACAAGATTAGTTTTTGTTGGCGAAATTTCAAAGCGCAAAAATCAAGAGTTTTTAGTTAAAGCATTGCAATTCCTTCCCAATCACACACTAACATTAGTAGGCGACGGAGCTGAAAGAAAAAGCATAGAAAAGCTTATAAAAAAGCTATCCTTAGAAAACCGTGTTACAATAACAGGCTTTACAAATGATGTTTATAAATATCTATTAGATAGCGACATTTATGTATGCGCATCTCAAATTGAAGGACTACCATTTAATATAATGGAAGCAATGCATGCAAAAATGCTAATTGTTGCAACCAATATTAAGGGACACAGAGAATTATTACCAAGCATTCAGCTTTACGATTATAATAATATGGAGCAATTTGTCAGCCTTGTAAATGCTACTCAAAAGGAAAACATTGAGTACAATTTGGAAAAATATAAGCTTGAAAATGTATTAGAGCATAACATTAAAATATATACCGATTTTTTAAATTCTAACGAAAATGCAAAATAAAGGTCCTTATTTTGCAAAAAATGCAAAATAAACATGCTTATTTTGCACTTTTTGCTATTTATTTTCATAAAAAACTGTGATATAATTATTACACAAAAGCAAATCAAACATTTGACTAACAAATAAAGGAGGGCGTTTAATATGGCTTTGGTTTGGTTATCTCTGGCAATAGCATTAGTAGTTGTTGAAATGTCAACCACGCAGCTTGTATCAATTTGGTTAGCATTAGCAGCCGCTATAACCGCTATACTTACTGCAATATTTGAAAGCTTTGGCGGAAGCCTACCACTTGTGTGGCAAATTATAGTGTTTGTGTTTTCATCTGCAACACTACTTGCATTAACAAGAAAATTTGTAAAAAAATTCTTAAAGAGAAACAAAAAGCAAGAAACTAATCTTGAATTAAATTTAAATAAGATTGCAGTTGTAACTGAGAAAATTGACAACATACAGGGCAAGGGCACAATTAAAATTAACGGTTTAATTTGGTCTGCAAGAAGCCTTGATGATTCCGTTATTGATGCGGATGAGCTTGTTGTTTTCAAGGAAATTAGAGGCAACACTGCATATGTAGAAAGAAATTAAAAAATTAACATAAAAGGAGAAAAAATTATGTGGTTATTATGGGTTATTTTAGCATTAGTAGGCTTAATTGTGCTTATACTTATTGCTAACATCAAAATCGTTCCTCAATCAAGAGCGTATGTAGTTGAAAGACTTGGTGCGTATAAGGAAACATGGCAAACAGGCTTGCATGTACTAATTCCTATCTTTGATAGAATTGCAAAGCAAGTGTCTTTAAAAGAGCAGGTAGCAGACTTCCCACCTCAACCGGTTATTACAAAGGATAATGTTACTATGCAAATCGACACAGTTGTGTTCTTCCAAATTACAGACCCTAAGCTTTATGCTTACGGTGTTGAGCATCCAATCGCAGCTATTGAAAATCTTACAGCAACAACTCTTCGTAACATCATTGGTGACCTTGAGCTTGATAACACTCTTACTTCAAGAGATACAATCAATGCAAAAATCCGTTCAATCCTTGATGAAGCAACAGACCCATGGGGCATCAAAATTAACCGTGTAGAGCTTAAGAATATTAAGCCACCTGCAGAAATCCAAGATGCAATGGAAAAGCAAATGAAGGCAGAGCGTCAAAGAAGAGAAGCAATCCTTCGCGCAGAGGGCGAAAAGGCAAGTAGCATTCTTGTTGCTCAAGGTAAGAAGGAAAGTCAAATTCTTGAAGCAGAAGCAGAAAAGCAATCTGCAATCCTTCGTGCAGAGGCTGAAAAGGAAGCAAGAATTAAGAAGGCAGAGGCTGAAGCAGAAGCAATTCTTAAAATCAACCAAGCCCAAGCAGAATCAATCAGACTTATCAACGAAGCAAAGCCTGATGAAGCATTCATCACACTCAAGAAGCTTGAATCCTTCGAGAAGGTAGCCGACGGCAATTCAACAAAGGTTATTATCCCAAGCGACCTCCAAGGCGTAGTAGGACTTGTAAACGCAGTAGCAGAATCAACAAAGGTTGACAAGAAATAAACCAAACTTAAAAAAGCTCTTGATTTTTCAAGAGCTTTTTTTATCAATCACATTCAATAGCATGATGTGCTTGTATAAAAAAGACTTGCTTAGCAATGTTATCGAGATACATGACACAAAAGACAATACTATGGTAAAATATACATACGATGCATGGGAAAATCATACTGTAATTGACTATACTGAGTTTGGTTTAGGTAATATCAACCCGACAGCCCCCCCTGTCCGTATAAGTGTCGCTTCGAATCGTCCCCTGTCTCTCATGACAATGGGGCTTTTGTTTGTCTAATAAAAAACTCAAAAATACTTGCTTTTTTAAAAGAAAGCGTTTATAATGTTATTGAATAGACAAAGCAATTAGTCGTATTGCAAAATTCATTATTCGGCAATCTGCTCAAAAACTTTAAACTTATTTATTTTGTCATTAAAAAATCAATATATGTGTTAGGAGAAATTTATATTGAAAGCGTCTAAATACAATTATTATATCGAGAGTAAAAATCTTGTAGTTAATCTTATATCAACAAGCATTATCGAATTGGAAGAAGATAAATATAAAGGGCTAAAATTAAACTGTTTAAATGTTTTTTCAGATGAAGAAATTAGCGCTTTGAAAGATATGCTGTTCATTACTGATTGTGAAAACGAGCGAGAATTCTACACAAAAAACAAACTTATACAAAAGCAAAAGAATAAGTTAGGATTAACCATACTCCCCACAACAACATGTAACGCAAGATGTCATTACTGCTATCAAAGCACAATATCTGGCAAAGCAATGGACCGTCTCACGCAGGAAAATCTGTTTGATTTTATAAAAAAACGTTGTCCAGATAGATTACATATAACTTGGTTTGGTGGCGAACCGTTATTAAACACTGCCGCTATTGATTATATTTCTGATAATTGCATTAAACATAATATTAATTTTTATTCCACAATCATTACGAACGGATATTGCATTGATAAGTATTTGGAAAAAATGAAATCTAGTTGGCGAATAAAAAGTGCACAAATTACTATTGATGGAATAAACGAAAAATATAATAAATGCAAGAATTATATTTATAAAGATTCCAGTCCATTTGAAAAGGTTATTACGAACATCCATAATTTAATCGAAAACGGTATACAAGTTGCTATCCGTATGAATTTTGATAAAAACAACTATTTAGATATTTTGGAAGCAATAGATTACATTCACGAAAAATTTGGAAATCACAAAAATCTACGTATTTATGCAAACAATATTTACGGAGAACCTGACAGTTTTCATTTAGAAGACAATACGAACATATATCTTTTAGTTTACAAAAAGCTTATAAATTATGGATATATAAACAATATAAGGGATCTTCGCATATATGCAAGAGATTCTTATTGTTTCATTTATGATGAAAACCACTTTGTTGTTTCCCCAAAGGGAGAGCTATTTAAATGCGAACACGCTATATTAGATGATTGCACCGGTAAAATAGGCAACTTGGAGCAAGGCATAACATCCCAAACAAATTATGACTTTTGGCAAAATGAAAATATTCCGTATCCAGAATGTCAAAATTGTAAGTTTTGGTTTGTGTGTCAAGGCGGTTGTAAGCATCAACAGTATTTTGCTGATTATAATGGTTCACAATGTGTTTGGATAAAGGAAATATTTGAAGATATAATCAAAATATACTACGAATATAAGGAGGGGCTATCATGAAAGTCATCGAAAGAAATATTTTGAATGAACAAAAAAACAACTCTGTCATAGCAATGTGTGATTGTGACGATAGTTGCCAAGCAGATTGCTTTTGCTGGGACTAACAACATCTACTGATTTTGTGAAACTATATAAAATATTTTTTACTATTTGATTTTGTGTTTCACACTCTAACATGATCCTCAAACAAAAAAGTGCTCAAGAGCACTTTTTTGTTTTCCGCAATTGACTATTGAGACAGATTGAGACAGGGGACGGGGACGGTGAGACGGGGGACGGTTCTGTGTCTTAGCAAAGGCTGATAAATAATAAAAAGCGAAGCTTGATTTAAGCTTCGCTTTTTATTCGATTATATCGGCGTAAATGTAATCGCCGTCAGTAGCAAATGGCTTAACCCTAACAAATTCATTGCTGATTTTTTTGTTGCTTGGTATTCTGACCTCTAAAAAGTTATCAGTATGACCAACGTTAAATTTTCCGTCAAAAGTTTCACAAAGCACCTCAAGTGATTTGCCACTATCAACAATAGAATTCAGCATTTCACATCTTATATCACTTTGCTGTTGACTTAGTTTGTGAAGTCTTTCTTTTTTTACACATTCATCAACTTGACCACTCATAGTAGCGGCAATCGTGCCCTCACGCTTTGAATACGGAAAAATATGAATATGTAAAAATCTCTCTAAACGGAAAAATTCAAGGGTATCCTCAAAATCGCCATCTGTTTCTTGGGGAAATCCCGTGATAATATCCGCAGAAAGCAGAACATCCGGCATTTGTTCCTTTAAATAACGAATATTCCTTCTCGCCATTTCAATGTTATATTTTCGTTTCATTAAATTTAAAACCTTAGTAGAGCCACTTTGCATTGAAATGTGAAAATGATGCATAACCTTATCTAAATTACATACTTTATCAACAAATTCCGCTGTTATAGCAGCAGGGTCAAGTGAACCTAATCTGATACGGCGAAGGCCCTCAATTTTGTTAATTTCAGTTAGCAAATCCCCAAGACCGTAGCCATTTTTGAAATCTTTTCCGTATGCGGCAGTTTCAATTCCCGTTAAAACAACCTCATAGCATCCCTCGCTAACAATATTTTTAACCTCATTTATAATATTTTCTGGAGAGTTAGAGCGCACATTACCCCTTGCATAAGGAATAATACAATAAGCACATTTTGATTCGCATCCATCTTGTATTTTAATAAACGCCCTTGTTCTTGTAAGCGGTGCTCCCACATGCATTACATCAAATTTACAGTCAAAAATATCAGGCACATACATAGAAGGCGCGCTTTTTTCTTTATAAAGCTCAAGCGCTTTTTTTGCAATCATTGACTTTGCATTGTTGCCGCAAACAAAGTCAACACCCTCAATTTTAAGAGCCTTTTCTGGATTGATTTGAGAAAAACAACCGGTAACAATAATTACAGCATCTTTGTTTTTAGCCACACATCGCCTAATTAATTGCTTTGACTTTCTGTCGCTCTCGCTTGTAACAGAGCAAGTGTTGATAATGTAAATATCGCAAATCTCATTGCCAGAGCAAATTTCAACGCCATTTTTTGAAAGCTCTTGCATAATAGCATCACTTTCATATTGGTTAACTCGGCAACCAAGTGTAATTATTGCAGCCTTAATTTTATCCATATCAACACTCCTCTTTCGTAGTTTTCAATATTCTATCATATTTTTTTCAATATGTAAATGAAAATATTAAATTATGCTTGAAAAAATCATATAAAAACCTTATAATATAAATGAAATTTCAAAAAGGAACATAAAATGAGAGAATTTAAAATAAACAAAAACGATGCAGGACAACGCCTTGACAAGTTTATCTTAAAAGCAGTCAAGGGAATGCCTATGTCACTTATGTATAAAGCCATAAGAACTAAAAAAATCAAGGTCAATCGCAAAAGAGCAGAGCAAAAGCAAATGCTAATTGAGGGCGACATTGTTCAAATGTTTTTAAGCGAGGACTTGTTTTCAGACAAAATTACCGATAATGAGCTTCTTACAATCAAGCCTCAGCTTGATATTGTATATGAGGATGAAAATATTCTTATTTGCAATAAAGCACCCGGTATTTTAGTGCATAGCGGAGACGGAGACGGAAAAACAAACGGAGATGGAGACACAGGAGATAGAAACACTCTTATCTACCACATCCAAGCATATTTAGCCCAAAAGGGCGAATACAATCCAAGCGAGGAAAACTCATTTGCCCCCGCCCTGTGTAATAGAATTGACAGAAATACAGGTGGAATGGTTATCTCAGCAAAGAACGCCGAAGCGCTAAGAGACATCAACGAAAGAATTAAAAATAACGAAATTACAAAGAAGTATTTATGCGCCATTCATGGCAAATTACCTAAAAAAACAGACACTCTAACGGACTTTTTAATAAAAGACAGTAAAAATAACACCGTAAGAGTAATGAAAAATCAAATCAAAGGCGCAAAAGAAATTATTACAAAATATTCCTTTGTTGACTACAACCAACAAAAAAATATAACACTTGCAGAAATTGAGCTTGTAACAGGCAGAACACACCAAATAAGAGCCCATATGTCATCAATTGGCAATCCTCTTTTAGGTGATGGTAAGTACGGGAAAATTGAGCTCGATAAAAAAATTGGCTATAAGCACCAAGCACTCTACTCCTACAAGCTAACATTTGCACAAAAAAACGATGCCTTGTCTTATCTCGGCGGCAAAACAGTTGTCGTAAATCAAAATAGCGTTTACTTTTTAAGAGAGTTTAATAGCGAGTTTATTCAAAAATTATTTATTGTTAAATAAATTTTTTGTCCTAAAACTGTTGACAATCAATAATTTATGTTATATAATAAAATAAATATGATAGGTATTCTACGAAACTAAGGAGGACTCATTATGAGTAAAAGAATAGACTACAATAACGATAATAATATTGCTCCTGCTGATCGCGCTGTAATTGTGCCGGATGCTGCACCAAACTCCGCGCCTGCAACAGCAAAATCATCAAAAATGACAAAGGGAGCAAAGACTTTAGCTATAATTCTCATTGTTGTTGCTGTTTGTGCAATTGCAATTTTAGCATTAAGCCTTATTGTTAACAGCTTTGTGTCCAAAATTAACACACCACACTATGAAGATGCAGTAATTGAGATCGCACCTGAAATTAGCAACGGCGGTATTTATACACCGGTATTTATGGATTCTGAAGTGTACAAGACCGCAGCATATGACGCACTTATAAATTACGCTGAAGCTTCACATAATATCAAATCTGACGAAAAAATTTACAACTTCGCTGTTTACGGAATTAATACTTTTGAAAGCAACGAAAAAGGACTTGCAACTTTCATTATGGTTGCATCATTTAATTCTGAAACAAAGAAGATTACATTTGCTTCATTTGAGGAACAGATCCTTGTTTACATTCCAATGGTAGGCGTTGGCGAGCTTCGTGATGCTTATGAGTGGGGCGGTTCCGCACTTCTTACAAAGACTATTAAGTATAACTTCGGGGTTGATATCAACGGTTATATCGAAATCGATATGACAATGGCTGCGGAGCTTATTGATAGCATCGGTGGAGTTGCAGTATCAAATATAACTGCAACAGATATTGCTAAGGCAATTGACAGCTACAATAAAAAGTTCAACATTAATGTTACTTATCCAGATGTTTCAAACGGCAAGGCTACTTTAAATGGCTTACAAGCAATTGCTTATTTAAGAAGTGGCTTTAATGGTTCATCTGCTGTTTTAACAGCTATGGGTAAGGCTATTTTCGGCAATGGTTTGAAGGGCATGATTAACAGCTTTAATGTTATTTGCGATGGTACAAAAACATCATTGCTAAAGGACGATCTTATTGCACTTGCTGAAATGTCATTATTAATGGTTAAAAATGCAGAAACTTCAACAATTCATGTTGGTGCAGACAAGACATTATTCTATGTAACAGGCAGAGATTTTTCATTCTATATGAACGATCCGGTTGCAGAAAGAACAACTCTTGTAAATGCACTTTACGGCGCACCTGTGGCAGAATAATTAACAAATGACAAACGCTATTTTAAATAGCGTTTGTTTTTTAAATAAAGGTATAACATGAATATTCAAAACCTAAACAAGTGTTTAATGAGTAATGTAAAAATAATAGCATATGATACGGTATCCTCAACAAACATAGTAGCAAAAGAGCTTGCTCAAAACGGCGCTGAGGAATTTACCGTGGTAACAGCTAAGAGTCAAACAAACGGCAAGGGAAGACTAGGCAGAAGCTTTATTTCAAATAGCGAAAACGGTCTTTATATGAGTATGATTTTAAGACCCAATCCTTCAGCCGACAGTTGTGTTCACATAACTGCACTTTCTGCCGTAGCTGTGCTAGAAGCAATTAAGGAAGCAAGCAATATAACTCCTTCAATCAAATGGATAAACGATATATATATAAATGAAAAAAAGGTGTGCGGAATTCTTGCTGAAGCATCCTTTGATAATTCAAAATTGAACTATGTTATCGTAGGAATAGGCGTAAATATATTACCGCCTAAAAATGGCTTTGATGACTCAATTAAGGATATTGCCACATCAATATATGAAAACGAAGCACCATCAAGCTATAAAGAGCTTTTATGCGCTAAAATTATTGATAAGTTGATTTTTTATTACCAAAATATTGAAAGCAAATCCTATATGAGAGTGTATAAAGAAAACTCAAATATAATAGGAAAAAGCGTTGATGTTTACAGAGGAAACGATATTATAAAAGGAATCGCAATAGATATAAATGAAAAAGCCGAGCTTGTGGTAAAAACGGAAAATAGCGACATATGTATCTTTAATTCTGGGGAAGCAAGAGTAAGAAAGCAAGGAGATACCTTGAATGAAAAATAATACAAGGCCATATGTTAAGAAAATTACATATATCGCTCTTTTCGTAGCAATTATATCTATTTTAGCTCAAATATCCATTCCTGTATCCGTAGTTCCAATTACTTTACAAATATTTGCCATATCACTTTGCGGTTTTATTTTAGACAAAAAAAGTGCACTTATAACAGTATTTGTTTATCTATGCTTAGGCGCATTCGGCGCTCCTGTATTCGCATCATTTAATGGCGGTTTTCACATGCTATTAAGCTACACAGGTGGCTTTTTATGGGGATTTATTCCATTTATGCTTTTATGCTCCTTAAGTAAAAGCAGAAAAGCAATTTTGCTAGGAATAATAGGTCTTTCTATTTGTCATCTTTTCGGTGTAATTCAGTATTCATTAGTTTCAAAAACCACCATTTGGCTATCGTTTGTTGTCGCTTCACTTCCACACATTATAAAGGATGTAATTTTAGTGGTTACCGCTTATTTTGTGGCGGAGCGTATCAATAAAATAATAAAAAAGCACTTATAAATTGCAATGAAAATGCAAATATATAAGTGCTAATTTTTATTCATTTACGCTATTCCAATTTATTGTTGTAATTCCATTGTTATTTAAAAACTCATTTGCTTTTGAAAATGGCTTAGAGCCAAAAAATCCATTGTATGCAGACAGCGGAGACGGATGAGCGGATTCAATAATTAAATGCTTGCTGTTTGTAATATATTTCTTTTTGCTTCTTGCATTACCACCCCACAAAATAAATACTATGGGGCTATTTGACATATTTAGCTTTTTTATTATTTCATCGGTAAAAATTGCCCACCCAATATCCTTGTGGCTGTTAGCCTGTCCCTCACGCACAGTAAGAGTGGCATTTAAAAGCAAAACCCCTTGCTTAGCCCAGGATGTAAGCTCTCCGTGATTTGGAATATCCATACCTATATCCGTATGTAATTCCTTATAAATGTTCACAAGAGATGGTGGAATTTTTACCCCTTTCTTAACAGAAAATGAAAGGCCGTGTGCCTGCCCGATTTCATGGTAAGGATCTTGCCCTAAAATGACGACCCTAGTATCGCTAAATGCTGTGTATTTTAAAGCATTGAATATATCATACATTGAAGGAAAAATTGTTCTTTGTGAATACTCGCTCTTTAAAAACTCCCTTATTTTAATGTAGTATTCTTTTTTAAATTCTTCCTCTAAAATTTCATCCCAGTCATTACCTAATGCAATCATATGTAAAACCTCGCATATTACTTTATTATATGTTACCATTTTATTGTTTTTTTGTCAATAAATTTCTCAAGTTGCTTGAAATATATATCATTATATGATATACTAATAAAAAATTCTTTTGATTATGAAAGGAAATAAAGATGATTAAAGTAACAGTATGGAATGAATATTGCCACGAGCAAGAGAGCGAGGTAATAAGAAAGGTATATCCAAAGGGAATTCATGGTGCAATCGCTGAATTTCTCGGCACAAATGAGGATATTGAGGTTACAACAGTAACTCTTTATGATGAAAACAATCAATTAGTTCCAAATGCAGGTATTACTGATGAGCTTCTTGCTAACACCGACGTTATGCTTTGGTGGGGACATGTAAGACACGGCGAGGTTCCTGATGAAATTGCTGTCAAGGTTAAGGAAGCAGTTTTAGGCGGTATGGGTATGATTTTCTTACACTCCGCACATCACTCAAAGGTATTTAAGCTCTTAATGGGTACAACATGTAACCTTGGTTGGAGAGAAAGCGATGATAAGGAAAGACTTTGGATTTTAGACCATAATCATCCAATTATGGCAGGCTTAAACGATAGATTTATTGAGCTTGAGGGCGAGGAAACATATTCAGAGCCATTCGGTATTCCTGACCCAGATAAGCTTCTTATGATTGGTTGGTTTAACGGCGGCGAGGTGTTCCGTTCTGCTTGTGTATGGCACAGAGAAAATGGAAAGGTATTCTACTTCCAACCGGGCCATGAATCATACCCAACCTTCTATAATAAGAATGTTCAAACAATTATTACAAATGCAGTAAGATGGGCAGCACCTGTATGTCCAAAGAGACCGCTTGAATGTCCTTGGATTGCAAGATTAGAGGAAAAATAATGGTTAGAATTGGTATTGTAGGCGCAGGTAAAATTTGTCAAGGACCTCATATGGGCGCATATGATAAAATTGACAATGTAGAAATTGTAGCTATCTGTGATATAAATGACACAAAATTAGATGAAGCGAAAAAACGCTATCCAAACGCTACCCTTTATAAAGACTATAAGGAAATGATTGACAAGGAAACACTTGATGCAGTTGACATCTGTACTCCTAACAATTTCCATTCCATCGTTGCAATTTATGCTTTAGAGCATGGATTAAACGTTTTAACAGAAAAGCCTGATGCAATCAACGCATCCGAAGCAGTTAAAATGATGGAAGCTGCTGAAAAGAGCGGTAAAACTCTTATGGCAATAAGAAACAACCGTTATCGCCAATCAACTCAGTTTTTAAAAAAGTACATAGCTGAGGGTAAAATGGGCGAAATCTACGCAGGTAGATGCGGCTGGATAAGACGTCGCGGCATCCCTGGATGGGGCGGTTGGTTTACCGATAAAGCACAAAGTGGCGGCGGACCTCTCATTGACCTAGGCGTTCATATTATTGACCTTGCAATGTATTTAATGGGCAATGCAAAGCCTGTAACAGTAAGTGGCTGTACATACTCTAAATTCCCTCACACATCATACTCAAAAACAGATGTTGAGGATTTAGCAATGGGATTTATCCGTTTTGATAACGGCGCTTGCCTGCAAATTGAATTTTCTTGGGCATCTAATATTGAAAACGACCAAATTTTCGTAGAGCTTCGTGGCGAAAAATCAGGCTCAAAGCTTCTCGGCATAGAGAATAAATTTGAAATCTACACCGAGGAATGTGGCACCCTTGCTACATTAAAGCCAAATACCGATGACTACCGTGGACTAAATCACCACGAGGGCAACATCCGCCATTTTATAGATGTAATTGAAGGAAAATGTGAGCCAGACTTTACACCAGTCCAAGGCGTAAATATGGTTAAAATCCTTGAAGCACTCTATAAATCTGCCGAGCTTGGACACGAAATTACTCTTGATTAGTAAAAACACTTAAAATACCGACGCAAATGTCGGTATTTTTTATATATCGGTTGATTTTTTTACATACTTATGATAAAATAATAAAAAACGAAAGGGGAATAAATATGGGAGTAGTAATAGGAATTGACATTGGTGGAAGCACCACTAAAATTGTAGGCTTTGATAATAACAGAAAATTAATGGACCCCATGTTTGTAACCGCAAACGATCCAATCACATCAATTTACGGTGCTTTTGGTAAGTTTACAGATAAAAACAATTTAGGGCTTTCCGATATTGATAAGGTTATGCTTACAGGCGCAGGCTCATCTTACGTTAATAAGCCCATATATGGTCTAAACTGTCAAATAACACCTGAATTTAAAAGTATAGGACTTGGCGGTCTTTATCTTTCAGGCTTAAAGGACGCTATCATTGTCAGCCTTGGTACAGGTACAGCGCTAGTTCATGCACAAGAGGGCAAGGAACCATTTTATATGGGTGGTACCGGCGTTGGCGGTGGCACTCTTATGGGGCTTTCCCATAAGCTTTTAGGGCTAAATACCGTTGAGCATATTGATGAAATCGCAAGAACTGGCAACATAGATAATATTGACTTAAAGGTTAAGGACATCTCCAAAAAGGATATAGGACTTAGCGGTCAGCTTACTGCCTCAAACTTTGGCAAAATAAGCGATATAGCTACACAGGGCGACCTTGCGGCAGGCATTATCAATATGGTTTTTGAAACAATCGGCATGGTTGCATATTTCGGCGCAAAGCAGTTTAATATTAAGGACATTGTTTTAACAGGCAATTTAACTCAAATGTCTCAGGCTAAGCCTACGTTTGAAATGCTTAACCAAATGTTTGATATGAGATTTATAATTCCTGAAAACGCCCAATTCAGCACAGTAATCGGCGCTGCATTATCTTCATTTGAAAAATAATAATTGAGGTAACAAAAGTTACCTCAATAATTTTAAGGAGCATTTATGAATAAGGAAGAGCTTAATGAGCTTGAAAAAATATATTTAAGACAAGAGAAAAATTTACTTGTCTTTTCTCAGGTTGCCTCATATCTTAATAATGCTCCGTGCACAATAACTAGTGAGCTTATTAAGGAAATAACGGACAATAATAAGGATCTTGAGGAATATGCATATGCAACATTTCTCGCTGATCTTTTTACTGATGATGAAGAGCTTGCAAACGAGCTTTTTAGAGAATACTATATAAAATCAGTAAAGCAGCTTGATGAAAGCGAATACTATAAAAACCCCTACTATAAAAATATCAAAATTCCAAATAAGCAAGTGGGAAAATGGACTCTTGGAAGTCAAGAATATCAGCCATACGAAGCGTTTATACGAGATGATATTATAATCAATGAATACACGGAAATTCCAAGTATAGGATATTTTGACAAAAAATTTGGTTTTCCTACCGTTTTTGAAAACGGAGTAGAATGGATGGCGATAAAGCCTAATGAAATTGAAACCATGAAGCAATCTATAAGCGAAGCATGCGGAAATGTATTAGTTTACGGCTTGGGCTTAGGATATTATGCTTACATGATAAGCCTAAAAAACGAAGTGAAAAGCATAACAATAATTGAACGGGATGAAAGCGTTATAAAGCTGTTTTACGAACACATCCTGCCACAATTTGAGTATAAGGACAAAATTAATGTGCTTAAATACGATGCATTTGAGTATGCAGAAAATGAAGCAAAAAAACACAGCTATAATTATGCTTTCGTTGATTTGTGGCATGATGTATCCGATGGCACAGAGCTGTATATGAGAATGAAAAAGCTGGAGAAGTATCTCCCAAAGGCTAAATTTTCATATTGGATTGAAAAATCAATTCTATCAGCCACGCGAGTTAGAATTTTTGATACTCTATATAAGAGCGTGAAAAACGGTTCGCTAAAGCAAAGCATCAGCGAAATTAAAGAAATGCTTACAGACAATTTCTTAAGAAGCTTAATAAAAATGGATAAATAGCAACGATTTTCTATAAAAAAATAGCAAGCAAAATGCTTGCTATTTTTATTACCTTCCTGATAGGATTCGAACCTACGGTCTCAAGAGTCGGAGTCTTGGGCATTATCCAGCTGTGCTACAGGAAGAAAGCTTAGTAAAGTATATCACAAATCTAAAAAAATGTAAATAAAATTGAAAAAAATATTTGATTTTATATATATTATATGCTACAATAGAGCCAAGAGATTATATTCACATTCAACTTTTTAAAGTTGATTACTAAAAAGGAGAAAAACAATGCTAACAGACATTGAAATTGCACAAGGCGCAACACTTGAGCCTATTTCAAAAATTGCAGAAAAAATCGGACTTTTAGAGGAAGAGTACGAGCCTTATGGAAGATATAAGGCGAAAATCACAGATGAGTTTTTAAACCGTATGGCAGACAAGCCTGATGGAAAGCTTATCTTAGTTACAGCCATTAACCCAACACCGGCAGGCGAGGGTAAGACAACAACAACGGTTGGTCTTGGCATGGCTATGAGCCGACTTGGCAAAAATGCAATCATCGCACTTCGCGAGCCATCATTAGGACCTGTATTCGGCGTTAAGGGTGGAGCAGCAGGCGGTGGCTACTCACAGGTTTTACCTATGGAGGATATCAACCTTCACTTTACAGGCGACTTCCACGCAATCACAACTGCAAACAATCTTTTAAGCGCAGTAATTGACAACCATATCCAACAGGGTAACGCTCTTAATATTGACCAAAGAAGAATTTTATTCCCAAGAGTTCTTGATATGAACGACAGAGCGCTTCGTAACGTTGTTATAGGCCTTGGCGCAAAGGTTGACGGTGTTCCAAGAGAGGACCACTTTATGATTACAGTTGCCAGCGAAATTATGGCAATCCTATGCCTTAGCGAATCAATCGCAGACTTAAAGAACAGACTTGGCAAAATCTTAGTGGCATATAAGTATGACGGAAGCCCTGTTTATTGTAGCGATCTTGGCGTAAATGGTGCTATGGCTGCTGTATTAAAGGATGCATTAAAGCCTAACTTAGTACAAACACTTGAAAATACACCTGCACTTATTCACGGTGGTCCATTTGCAAACATTGCTCACGGCTGTAACTCAGTAAGAGCAACAAAATTAGCTCTTAAATTAAGCGACTATGCAATTACCGAGGCGGGCTTCGGTGCAGACCTTGGTGCAGAAAAATTCTTTGATATTAAGTGCCGCTTTGCAAATCTTAAACCAGCTTGTGTTGTACTTGTTGCAACAGTAAGAGCGCTTAAATATAACGGCGGAGTTGCAAAGGCTGACCTTGCCAACGAAAATCTTGAAGCACTCAAAAAAGGTGCTGTTAACCTTGAAGCACATATTGACAACCTTCAAAAGTACGGTGTGCCTGTTGTAGTTGCAATCAATCGCTTTGGCACAGATACAGATGCTGAATTAAAGGCAGTTGAAGACATGTGTATTGCTAAGGGTGCTGACTTCTCGCTTTCCGATGTGTTTGCAAAGGGCGGAGAAGGCGGACTTGACCTTGCTGAAAAGGTAGTCAATGCTTGCGAAAAGGAAAGCAATTTCCATGTATTATATCCAGATGAAATGTCAATTAAAGACAAAATTACAACAGTTGCTAAGGAAATTTACGGTGCTAAGGATGTAAAATTTGACGCTGCCGCTTCTAAAGCAATCGCAGAATTTGAATCACTCAATCCTGAATACGCTCGCTTCCCAGTATGCATGGCAAAAACACAGTATTCATTATCTGATGACCCAGCAAAGCTAGGCAGACCAACCGACTTTACATTAACTGTAAGAGAGGTTAAGCTTTCAGCAGGCGCAGGCTTTATCGTAGCATTAACAGGTGCAATTATGACAATGCCTGGACTTCCAAAAGCTCCGGCTGCACTAAAAATAGATGTTGATGACAACGGAAAGATAACAGGACTTTTCTAATATGAAAAGAGAAATTTACACATACTCCCCTGAAGAAACTGAACAAATAGCATATGAATTTGCACTTACCATAAATAGCGGCGAGTGCGAATTTATTGCAATGTACGGAGATCTTGGCGTGGGCAAAACAGCATTTGTCCGCGGGCTTGCAAGAGTCTTTTCCCCAAACGCAAGAGTAAAAAGCCCCACCTTTACTATCGTAAATCAATATAACGGTGGCAAAATCCCCTTTTATCATTTTGATGTTTACAGAATAGGGGATGATGACGAGCTATACGCAATGGGCTTTGATGACTATGTTCAAAACGGTATTTGTGTTGTTGAATGGAGCGAAAACATTCCGGATTCAATACCAACCGATGCATATAAAGTAACTATTGAGCGCGTAACGGAAAATGTAAACGCTCGCAAAATTACCATAGAAAAAAGCGAGGACTAAAACTAATAATGAAAATTTTAGCATTAGACTCAACAGCCAATACATCAACCGTAGCCTTGCTTGAAAATGAAACACTTTTAGGCATTTACACGGCTAACACTAAAAACACTCATAGCGAAACACTTTTACCTATGATAAAGCATCTTTTAACAACACTAAATGTGTCTGTTGAACAAATCGATGCCTATGCTGTATCAAATGGCCCCGGCTCATTTACAGGTGTCAGAATAGGCGTTGCTACGGTAAAGGGCCTTGCATTTGGTAAAAATAAAAAATGTATAGAGGTTAGCACAATAGAAGCGTTAGCTGAAAATTTAGAAGGCTTCAAGGGTATAATTTGCCCGATTATGAACGCTCGCAGAGGTCAGGTTTATACAGGCGCATTTTTAAACGGCAATCGCATAATTGATGATACATGCATGATGCTTTGCGACCTTATCCCAATGCTTGAAGCGTATAATGAGCCAATCTATTTTGTAGGCGACGGCTACTCACTAATTGAAAATAAAGAAATCAAATGCTTAATGACAACACCTGAAATGCTACGCTATCAAAATGCATTTTCCGTAGGCAAAATTGCATACAGAAAGCTGCAAAATGAAGAAGTAGTAACAGATAAAGCATTAAGCGTAGAATATTTGCGCAAGCCACAGGCTGAACGCGAAAGAGAAGAAAAGCTAAAAGAGGAAAATAAACAATGAAAAGAACAATTGCTATTGCAAGCGACCATGCGGCGCTTGATTTAAAGGCGGAAATCAAAAAGCACCTTGAGGAGCAAGGCTTTGAGGTAACAGATTACGGCACATACACTCCCGATAGCTGTAATTATCCCGACTATGCAGAAAAGGTATGCGATGCAATCAATGAAGGAAAGCAAGATTTAGGCATACTTGTATGCGGCACAGGCATAGGAATGAGCATGGCAGCAAATAAATGTAAGGGCATTCGCGCAGCTTGCTGTACAGATACATTCTCAGCTCGCTTCACAAGACTTCATAATGATGCAAATGTGCTCTGTATGGGCGCAAGAGTAATCGGTGCAGGTCTTGCATGCGATATTGCAGATATATTTATTAACACAGATTTTGAAGGCGGCAGACACCAAACTCGCGTTGATATGGTTATGGCGCTTGAAAATAAAAGATAATTAAGGAGATATAAAATGAAAAAGGTTTATTTTATTACAGGTAGCCAAGACCTCTACGGTGAGGAGTGCTTACTTAATGTAGCAAAGGACTCAAAGGTAATCGCAAAGTACCTTGACAAGAAAATTGAGGATGTAAAAATTGAATATATCGGCATCGTAAGAGATGAAGCAAGCTGCGTTGACCTTTGCAAAAAGGCAACAAATGATGATGACTGTATCGCAGTTATCACATGGATGCACACCTTTAGCCCTGCTAAAATGTGGATTAAGGGACTTCAATTTTTAAAGAAACCACTTTTACATTTCCATACACAAGCAAACGAAAAGCTTCCATACGATGAAATTGATATGGACTTTATGAATCTTAACCAAACCGCTCACGGTGGCAGAGAATACGGCTTTATGTGCACACGCTTAGGCGTTAAGCGTGAGGTAGTTGTAGGCTACTACAAGCACGAGGATGTAATCGAAAAGATTAAGAAATTCCTTGATGTTGCAAGAGCAGTTGATTTCTCAAAGAATCTTAATGTTGCTATGTTCGGTAGCAATATGAGAGAGGTTTCCGTAACAGATGGCGATAGAGTAGAAAGCCAAATCAAGTACGGCTGGAACGTAAATTACTATGGTATTGGCGACCTTGTAGCACTTGTAAATGCAGTTACAGATGAGGAGTTAAATGCTAAGATGGCAGAGTATAACGACCTCTACATAATGAACACAGATAACCTTGATGCAGTTAAGGAGCAAGCTAAGTACGAAATCGCACTTGATAAGTTCTTAACTGAGGGCAAATTCGGCGCATATACAGATACATTCCAAGACCTTCACGGCATGAAACAGCTCCCAGGACTTGCAACCCAAAGAATGATGGCAAAGGGTATCGGATTTGGCGCAGAGGGCGACTATAAAACGGCCGCACTTAACGCAATTTTCTGCGAAATGGCTAAGGGAAGATGCGGCTCAACAGGCTTTATGGAGGACTATACCTATGACTTTACAAAGGGCGATGAAATGGTTTTAGGCTCACATATGCTTGAGGTTTCCCCTGACTTCGCTTCAACTCAACCAAAAATTGAGGTGCATCAGCTTGGTATTGGTGGTAAAGAGCCACCAGCAAGGCTTGTATTTGACGGTGTTGAAGGCGATGGCGTTGCTGTATGTATGATTGATATGGGCGACAGATTTAGACTTATCTGTGCAGCCGTTGAGCTTGTAAAGCAACCTAAGCCAATGCCAAAGCTTCCAGTTGCAAGAATTATGTGGAAGCTTAAGCCAAACCATGCAGATGGAGCAGCAGCTTGGATTTACGCAGGTGGCGCTCACCATACAGTAGTTTCAACTGCATTAACAGTAGAGGATGTTAAGCTCTTTGCTAAATTAACAGACACAGAGCTCGTTGTAATTGATGAAAACACAGACCTCTATAATCTCCAAAAGGAGCTTGAAATTTTAGACCTTGTGGCTAAATTAAAGTAAAATAACACTAAAAGCAACCGAAATAATCGGTTGCTTTTAGTCCATATGTTTTTTGAAAGGACGATAGTATGAGTTCATATAGAACGGGACTAATATCAAAATCTATTTTTGCAACAAAATCAACAGTTGCATATAATATTTTATGGATTTTAGTTATTTTGATTGTTATTTTTGCGGTTATTATGACAGTTATGTCATATGTCTCTGATAACGATTACTATGTAACCGCAGAAATATATTCAAAATATGAAAACAACTATCTGCATTTTAATAATTTAAAATTTGAATTACCCGAAAAAAGCACTCAACAAATTAAAGTAGATACATTATTAGAAACTGTACCTGAAAATACTGAGGTGCAGTTAAAAGTCGCTAAAAAATCAAACAAACTATTAGAAGTTAATTATAACGGCACAGTAGTATATAAAGGTGCAGTAACAACAAAAACGCCAATCGTAATATCATTTGCAGTTTGTTTGGTAGTTGTTCCATTTTCCATACTTATGCTCATAGCAACAAATATAAAAAGTCCTAAAGGAAAATTTATGAAAAAACTATGGCGTTCACTTTACTATAACAGATAAAAAACTTGCGAAAAATCGCAAGTTTTTTTGTTATATAATGATTTGTTAAAATTATGCCTTAATAGTTAGCATTTCATCCTTCTTAATCTTGAATTCCTTACCCTTATAAACAAGAGTACCACCTTCAATTGGCGAAAGCACGCTGATTTCATTTTTATCAGCCTTAACATAAATTTCGCCACAAGGCGTTGGCACCTTGCCCTCAATTTCATTAAAGCACATCAAATTAGGAGTAACCGTGTAGCTCTCAAATCCTGCCGATGTTGGCACAACACCAAGAGCATATTTGCCAAGCAAGTAAATAGGAGAAGCGCCCCAAGCGTGGCAAAGGCTCTTTTCATACTTGCCACCGTACATTTCATAATGCTCTATACCCGATTTTGTAGGGTCAAACTCTTCCCAAATAGTAGTAGCGCCAAGGCGAAGCATACCACCCCAATAGCTATCAAGCATATTGGTAAAATACTCAAAATTACCAAGCTGACACATAGCATCAAGCTCATAAAACTCAAAATAAGGCGTTGTAATCGGCGTAATTTCCTTATTGAAAATTACATTTTTAGTAATCTTTTCTTTTCTTTCCTCGGTTGTATAATCATAAAGCAAAGCAAAAATATTCGCATGTCTTGTAACATTATTTTTCCCCGACTTGTAATCATCAATAAACGCGCATTTTTCCTCATTCCAATATAGAAGATTTATCTTTTCCTTCATATACTCAACGCGCTTTTTGCACTTGTTAGACATAGCTTTTTCCCCAAGCACAGAAGCACATTTGCCAAGACACTCATATGCACGGCAAAGCACCATTTGCTCAGCACACATAGGACCATTCGAATCAAAGGTTGACCAGTCTATAAATACCCAATCCTCGGGCTTTCTTTCATACATCTTGTCCTTGCCAAGACGCCCCTCAACAAATGACATAATATCAAGCATATCGGGATAAATGTCAGTAAGGAAATCCTTGTCCCCTGTGTAGAAATAATAGTCCCAAATACTGCATATCCATAAAAATGTGTAATCACAAATAGTATTTATATGCTTTTTAATAGGGTCAGCACCACGAAGCATTCTCACAGTACGCCTTACAATATCCTTATCACAAGCAAGATAATAGTTTACTAAATAGCTTTGGTAAGCATCGCCACTCCATACCCATCTATCTCTCTTAATTCCATCAAAAAATCCCTCACGCGAATTAAGCAGCATAGTGTAAGCGCAAACATCCCATAGCTTGTTAATTTCCTCATTATCACACCTAAATGAGCCGCGATTTTCAAATGGTAAATATTCCAAATTAGCAAAAATTTCAACATCCTTTTCAGTAGGAATAAACACGTATCTAAACGCCATTGGCTTTGTGCACATAGGATTTTCATCAAGCTCAAGATGTGCCATAAGCTCAGAATATTTGTAGTCAGTTGCTTCCTCATAGGACTCGCCTAAATATAAGTCAAGCTCCTCAATGCGGTCGGACTCCTCAGATACACAAATCTCTCCAAAAATCTCCTTACCAAAATCAAACAGCCAACCGCCATTTTCGCGTTTTTTTGACACAGGATCAACCATTTTGTAGCTAAACTTGAACTTTTCAACCTTATCACTTAACGCCGTGTAAAGGTCGCTGTATCCCGCATGTCGTCCTGCAAGCTCATCATCACTTGCCACAATATAGCTTCTATCACTTGCAAAAACATTACCCTTTATGTAAAAGGCAGGGAAGCTCTCCGCCTTAAATCCACTAACATAAACCTTGTGATGTCCCGCCTTAAGTAAAATCTTTGAGTTAGGCGGATAGGAAACATCATCAACAGAAATACAAGCATCCGCGCAGTTGGCGTAAAATTCAATTACTTCCTCACGGTCAATGTCCGCTTCCTTAAATAAAATCGCATTTCTCTTAGGCCCATCAACTCTCCACATAGGATAGTAATAAATGCTTTTTCTTGTCCCGTCCTTGTAGGTTTTCGCACTTGTACGCCTGTTTGTAAGTAGCATACCGTGATATAATTCAAAGCTACCGGGATACCAAATCCATTTTGCTTGCGCCATAATAAATCTCCTTAAACAACTTACTACCTATACTATACAACAAAAAATACAAAATTGCAACAAAAAACGCTATCATATGATAGCGTTTTTCAGCTGACCGCTAACTGCTAGCGGCTAACTGCTAATTATTATTCAGTACGCAATGCAATTACAGGGTCCTTCTTAGCAGCCGCTCTTGATGGAATAATACCTGAAATAAGTGTAAGTCCCATACTGATTGCCACTAAAATAACCGCCGCACCAAATGGCAATACAGCTTTTAAGGTTGCAAGCTCTGTAAGTGAATAGAGAATAATATTGATAATCACTATAAAGAATAGCGATACCAATATGCCAAGTAGTCCTGCCCCGAAGCCCACAATAAGCGTCTCCGCATTAAATACTCTTGATACATCACGCTTAGATGCACCAATCGCACGAAGCACACCAATTTCCTTAGTTCTTTCTTGTACTGAAATAAGTGTAATAACACCAATCATAATTGAAGAAACAATAAGAGAAATTGCCACAAATGCAATAAGTACATAAGAAATTGCATTGATAATTGTAGTAACTGAGCTCATAAGAAGCGCCACAGTATCGGTGTAAGTAATCTTGTTTTCCTTTGTTGCTCTGTTGTTGTAATCGTTAATTAAATCGGTAATTTCATCCTTAGCTTCAAAATCCTTAGGATAAAGAAGAATAGATGATGGTGACTCAAAATCAACATATCCAAGCTTCTTAAGATTGCTCTTGTATGAGCCGATTTGATCGTTTACCATCTCAATTAACTGCTCATCAGTTAAAAATCCAAGATAAGGAGCAATTTGTGGATTGTTCTTTAATTGCTCTCTTAACATACCTGCCATTTCAAGTGTATATCCCTTAAACTCAAAGCCTGTAAATAAGTTAGTTGTGCTGTTTTCAAGCTGAGCCTTTACAACATCACTATTGTTAATTTCCTTAATAATAGATGTCATAAGAGCAGTAGTGTAACCGATTGAACCAACCTCAGAAGCAGTTACAGAACCCTCATTTGCACAAATAATACCAACGATTTCAAGCTCTCTTGCATTCTGCATCTTTTCATCAATAAACGCCTTGTTTTCAGCGTTTTCTAAATTAGTTCTGTCAATGATAGTCTGACTAATAACGTTTCCGTTTTCATCCTTAACCTCTACGTATTCGTAGAAGTCAGAATCAAGCAATACTCTGAATTTGTATCCATAAATATCGTCAAACGTGTATGATGTCTGTGGAAGCTTTTCCGTAAATTCCTCGCCGTTTTCCTTAGCCGCCTTCATTCTCTCAACATAATCCTTAAGCACATTTATATCCTTAATGCCAAGTGAGTAGAGAATATAGTCTGTAACCTGCTTGTTTTTGTCAACTATAAGCACAATTTGATTTTCATTTTCAGGAAAATGACCGTCAATTAAATCATATTGAGACTTAATATATTCATCATTACCGATAAGCTCAACCCAAGGAGAGCCGCCCATCATAGCTGATGACGTTGAAGTGCCTTCATCAAAAATTCCAGCATCAATCATTAAATCCCCAAGATTTTCATATGTCCTATGGTAATCAAGCACATTGCCGTTTCCATCAGTATTAAACCAATAAGTATTCAAATGCGCCGAATAATTATACTTTATGTCAACACATAAATCCTTAATCTTAGATGATTCAATATAATCCTTAAATAGATTTAAGTTGTTAGTTGTAACACCTGCATTTACACCCTGAATTACCGAGGTCATAATATCATTTGAGTAAATCTTGTCAGGGTCCTGCTCCTCTACTTTGTTGCTGTTTGAAAGGAAGGAAGCAAGCAAAGCCGAGGCATCCATTGTAGTCTCTTGGAATTGTAAAGGATATGAGGACATAGTACTTTCCTCAACGCTTGTAATGTAAGCGTTTACACCGGTTGAAACCGCAAGAATAAGCGCAATACCAATAATGCCGATTGACCCCGCAAAGGATGTTAAAAATGTTCTGCTTTTCTTTGTTAAAAGATTGTTCAAGGAAAGAGCAAGGGCAGTTAAGAATGACATTGACTTCTTCTTTTTCTTTCCCTTTTTCTTTTCATTTTCTTGACTAGATTCAGCTTGAACCTCATTTTCAACCACCTTGGCAGTATCTTCCTCAGCCACATACGGATTAGAGTCAGAAATTACAAGACCATCTAATAAATTGATAATTCTTGTTGAATATTCATTTGCAAGCTCAGGATTGTGCGTTACCATAATAACAAGCTTATCCTTGGAAATCTCCTTGATAATGTCCATTATTTGAACGCTTGTTTCGCTGTCAAGTGCGCCCGTAGGCTCATCAGCAAGAAGTATGTCAGGATTGTTTACAAGAGCTCTTGCAATAGCAACTCTTTGCATCTGTCCGCCCGACATTTGATTAGGCTTTTTGTGTATCTGGTCCCCAAGACCTACCTTTTCAAGAGCCTCAGTAGCGCGTCTCTTTCTTTCAGCCTTTGAAACACCCGAAAGAGTAAGAGCAAGCTCTACATTAGCAAGCACGCTCTGATGCGGAATTAAATTGTAGCTTTGAAAAATAAAGCCAATAGAATGATTTCTGTAAGTGTCCCAATCGCCATCCTTGTATTCCTTTGTGGAAACACCGTTAATTATAAGATCGCCACTGGTGTATTTGTCAAGACCGCCAATGATGTTAAGAAGCGTAGTCTTACCACAACCCGATTGACCTAAAATAGAAACAAATTCACTTTTACGAAACTCAAGCGAAACGCCCCTAAGCGCATCAACATGCGTGTCGCCAGTAATATATCTTTTAGTAATACCTTTTAATTGAAGCATATTTTCTCCTTTCAACTTGTATTAGTACAATAATACACATTATACAATTTTTACAAAATACTGTCAATAAAAAAACAGTAAAAAATCAAAAAATCATCCAATCATCACATTAGATTAAAATTCTATTCACATTTAAATTCATTATTGACAAATTGCAAGCAAAATAGTATCATAGAAAATAGAAAACAAATGCAACCAAGTAGTAGAAGCAAGCGCGAAGTATAAAGCCTCCCTTAATGGTTAAGGGATGGGGGAGATTCCCCTTCTAGGGGAAATGTCGCAAAGCGACAAAAGGGTACCGCCTCGGCAAGAGGACAGATAGTGGTGGAAGGATTGTTCTAAATGGACAGAAAACACAAATAAAAGCCGCCCTTAATGGTTAAGGGAGGGGGACCACGATAGTGGTGGAGGGTTCAAGAAAACTATGAACAAACTACGAAAAGGAAATGAAAAATTAAAGCCAAACGCAAGAGAACTCCGAAAAAATATGACCAAAGAAGAAAAACATTTGTGGTATGACTTTCTGCGTTCACATCCTGCACGATTTACAAGGCAACGAATATTAGGAAAATATATTGCAGACTTTTATTCCGCAAAAGCAAACCTCGTAATTGAGCTTGATGGTTCTCAGCACAACGAAGAAGAAATCGCCCAACATGACGCGGAAAGAACAAAATTTTTAAAAGAATACGGCATTCAAGTATTAAGATTTAAAAATCACGAAATAACAAATAACTTCATTAATGTATGCACCTACATTGATAAAATAACAAACGAAAGACTATGAAAAAATAGTATATAAGAAAATAAATCTCGCTGACCGCTGACGGCTGACCGCTGACAGCTGACAGCTGACAGCTGACAGCTGTTGCGAATAAAATGAGCAACCTTAAAAACTGAAAGGAGCACCCCATGAAAATTCAAAGCTATAAAGATTTAGTTGTTTGGCAGAAAAGTATCGACTTAGTTTGTGAAATATATAAACTAACCAAATTTTTGCCAAAAGAAGAAGCTTATGGCTTATGCAACCAAATGCAAAGAGCAGCCGTTTCTATCGCATCAAATATAGCGGAAGGAAAAGCAAGAAACTATGAAAAAGAATTTGCGAAATTCCTATCCATAGCGCAAGGTTCTCACGCTGAATTAGAAACCCAACTTCATATCTGTGTTCGTTTGGAATATCTAACTGATGAACAAACAAGAAATGCTACGAACCTATGCATAGAAATAGGAAGAATGCTCAATTCTCTAGTTTCTACCGTAACCAACTTATAAAAATCAATAATCAAATCTCGCTGACCGCTGACGGCTGACCGCTGACAGCTGTTGCAACTGAAAGGAGCAACCCATGAAAACCGACTGGTTTTGCAAAGCCGGCTACGGCTTATTCGTCCACTGGACATCATTCTCACTGCCCGAAAATGCAACCGAGGCAGACCTCAACAAACCTTACCACAAACGCCTTGAAGATTACTTCAAAGCCGTTGAAGAATTCGATGTCCAAGCATTCTGCGCCCAAGTAGTAGAAGCAGGCGCAAAATTCTTATTCATCACAACATCCCATGCCGATCTCCATCTCCCATTTCCATTAAAAGAGCTTGATGACATCGTGCCAAACCATACCTCAAAAAGAAACCTCATTGCCGAAATCTCCGATGAACTCGCCAAACACAATATCAAACTGCTTATCTACTTCAACGGCGAAGGCTCAACCGACCCCGATTTCCATAAAGCCGTAAAATTCTATGAAGACCCAAAAACCCACGCCGAATATTGCTATAAGCTAACCGAAGCCATCTCAAAAAAACTTGGCAATAAAATCGCTGGCTGGTGGATTGACTGCTGCTATGAAGCTTGGATTTGCGAAGGTCGCGGTCTACGCTATGACTATAAACGCTATGCCGATGCTTTAAGAGCGGGCAACCCCGACTCAATCGTAGCCTTCAACTTTAGAGGCGTAGAAGAGTGGGGAAGCGAATGGGGAAGAGATATCGCCGACTTCCAAGCAGGCGAGGAAAATGATATTGTCCACTTGCCAACTAGCCGATTCTCAGGCGAAAGCGGACTCCAATGGTTCGGACTCTGCTGGATGGATGATTTCTGGGTGCATGAAAAATTAGGCACACCTACCCCTGCCCACTCAAACGAAAAAGTAGTTGACTACATCAAAAAAGTCCTTGAAAACGAAGGCGTATTCGCCTATAATGTCGCTCCCTACCGTAGCGGCAAATTCTCCGAAGCCACCATGTCTCAACTAAAATACATAAGAACCGCTTTAAATCTTTAAAAAACCGCCCTCGGACGGTTTTTTATTACCTGCAAAGCGAAGCGTTGCAATTTACCTGCCGAAGGCAATTTACCTTGTGCATAGCACAAATTTACCTGCTTTGCCCAGCAAAGCAATTTACCTCTGCGCAGCAGACCCCCTATCCCCTGCGAGCAAAGCTCGCCCGCTAACCACTAACCACAGCCCACCGCGAGCCTGCTCTCCCATACCCCATTCCATATTAAAAACGCCCCGTTCACAAATAATTTACAATTCCAATCTGTATATACACATTTATACACTTTGCACAAAACAGCCAACAAATTTCAACACAAAAGCCTAACAAACATGTCAATTTCAAAATTTAGACAGTTGCCAACTTGTGCAAATTTACCAAAAATCAATTGTTTTACTATGCTAAAGTGCATAAATTTGACAACTCTCCACTTGACAAAATCAAAACTCTACATTATAATATAAGAGTAAATATTTACCTGTCCCGAATCCGCCCAATTCGTGGCAAGTTTGTATATTACGGAGAGAATTAAAAAACAAATCTTTAAAGGAGAAAAAGAAAAATGAAAAAACTTTCATTAATGCTTGTACTTGCAATGGTTCTAGCCATGATTTTTGCAATCAGCGTTTTTGCTGACGGCGAAACATTTGTAATTGGTACAGATCAAATTGCAAGTGTTACAGTAACCCCGGAAGACTCAGGCACAACATGGGGTGAACCAGAACAATTATTTGATGGCAATTCAACATGCGATGGTGGTTGGATTAGCAACGATTGGACAGGATGGGCTGGAGATGGAGCATCTGGTAAAGGTTCAACTGCTACCATTGAATTTGACAAGGAATATCTTGTTGTTTCAGCTCAATTGTATGCTTGGACTAACAATAACCCAGGTGTAACAATTAAGTTCCTAGATGCTAGTGGAAAATCAACAAGCACTACTGTTGCATATGGTTGGCAACAACATCTTGATGGTACACCACTTAATCTATCAGGAACAAATTTTAAGGCGAAGTCTGTAGTTATTAATTATCCAGGTGGTGTTAAGTATAATTGGGGATATTTATACAGACTAACCGAGATAGTTGTAAATGCACAGGAGTTACCACCATGTACACACGATATTGGTACATGCATGGAAACATTCGAAATTGTACAAAATGCAACATGTACAAGTCCTGCTACAATTAAGTACACATGTACAAATTGCAAGGAAGTAATTACAACATCGCCATCATTTGATGATGTAACTGATAAGGGCGACCAATCAACCATTGCAACTAATGGCTCTGGTGGTAATCAGTCGGGACCATATTCGCTATTCGATAACAATTTAGATACTTACTTACACGCGAGTGGAGGATGGTATGTTGAATCATCAATAAATCTTGATCTAAACTATTATCTCAATAGCGTAACTGTTTGGGTTGGTGCATATAATGACCACAGCTCAAATGGTGCGTATGCAACAATCTCATACAAAGCACCGAAAGCAGATGACTGGACTGTTGCTGGTACAATGCAAACACCTGTAGAATTAGGTGGCAGCGTTAAGTATGTATATACATACGTATTTGAACAACCTGTACTTGCTAGCGCGGTTAAAATTAGAGTAGATGGGCTTGCATCATACTCCGGTCAAGCTTTTGAAGCAAAGGTTGCTGGCTCACTTGTTGCGAGTGCAGGTAAGCTTGATCATACATGGGTAAAGGGCGAAACAGTAGCACCAACATGCGTAGCAGTTGGTTATACAAATTACTCATGCTCAGCTTGCGAAGCAACAAAAATCGATGATATAGTAGCTGTTGATAAAGTTGAAGGGCACACAGGCGGCACAGCAACATGTACAGCAAAAGCAGTTTGCTCATTATGTTTAAAAGAATACGGCGAATTTGGTAATCACACATATACAAACACAATTGCTTGTATCACAAATAAGTGCGTAGTTTGTGGATATGTAAATGCTGATGTTGCGGCTGAAAAACCACACACATACGGCTGGAACATCGGCACAAATGAAAATGGCGAACAAATGCACGGTTGTTCAGTATGTAAGACTGAAGCAGTAAGAGACAAGGACAACAACAATATTTCTACAAATCTCGGCTTCACAATTTTCTATGCACAAAGTGCAAAAGACCTTACTAAAACCGGCTATGATGTAATTAGATTATGTGTTGACTTCTCATACAAAGATACACTTTCTATTAAAGATCCTAATGTATTAATTGACTTTGGTGGACATTCATACACTAAAACTGGTAGCAGATTCAATTTACAACAAGTAAAGGGTCTTGTAAATGGTACTATTTACCAAAATCATGGACTTTATGCTATCAGAGTATATTGTGCTGGTTTTATTGAAGATTTCGACATCGTTGTAGATGCATCATATAATGATAACGCAAGTGGTATTTATATGTGGTACGATGCAAGCTATGGCGGATCATCACTCGGTTATATGAAGAATGTAACCATTGATAGCGTAAGAGACGATAATGGTAATTATAAAGAAGGAAGAGGTCTATTTAATCACGGTATCGAATTCTCTAATACAAACAGTGTAATTGGTACACTTGAAAATGTAAAGGTTTACTCAAGAGGTCAAGCGTTAACACTATATGCTAAGTCAATAGGTAAGATGACAAACTGTACATTCGATGGTACTAATATTGCTTTAGCTATTGGAAACCTCCAATGCAATGTTGAACTTGAAAATTGTGTAGTTAATAGTGAAGTACTTGCTATTTATATTGAAAAGGCGTCAGCTGGCACTAAATTTGAATTTGATGAAAAGACAACAATTTCATCAAGCGGTACAGCTTTCTACATTCTTCCTACAGGCGAAGAATATGATTTTAGCGATCTTACATCAGCAGTTGCTCTTGTAGATGGCAAACTCTATACTTCATTTGATGCAGCTCTTGCAGCTCTTAAAGCTTCAACAGCAAAAACAACAACATTCACTCTCATTGGTAACCTCGAATTAAATGCTCCTATCGTAATTGATAAGAAAGTTGAGTTCAGCCTTGGTGGTGGCAAGTTCAAGGTTCCAATTATCAATACCAAGAACTTTAATGAGTATGATGCTCCTGGATATGTATTAACAGCATCTGCTGACGGTGCATTCACTGTTAAGGAAGGCGGCTCACTCACTATTGCAGGCGATAAAGGTACTTTAGTAGGTGGCGAAAATGCTATCGTAGTTGAAGAAGGTGGCTCAGCTCTTATCGTTGCTGGTACATACGATGGATTTAACCCACAAAACTACATGTCAAGCGATTCATGCTATGATATTAAAGACGGCAAATACACAATAACAAAGAACCACACATATAGCGAAGAATTATTATACGGCATTCTTTACAGAGCAGACGGCGACTGTAATAATTGTGGTTTCATAAGAGGCGTTGCAAGAGTTGGCGAACTTTACTATGCAACAATCGAAGAAGCTATTGCAGCTGCTGTAGCTTATAATGCAACTGTAGGAGAGGACGAAGATAAAGTAAGCGTAGAACTTGCTACTAACGTTGACCTCGAAAAATCAGTAGTGGTTTCAGATGTAGTAAAAATCGTTCTTAACGGTAAGACTATTTCAGCTTCTAAGGACACAGTAGGCGACGGCGTATTCCACGTAGTTGCAGGCGGCGAACTTACAATTGCTGACCATACTCAATACTTTACAGGTACAGTTAATGGCGTATGCGCAAGCGAATATGACATGGCTGTATGGGTAGAAGGCGGTAAGGTAATTATCGAAGCTGGTATCTTTACAAACGTAGGCGCTGGCGATGATGACCAATACGACCTCATCTACGTTAAGGGTGGCGAACTTGAAATCAAGGGCGGTACATTCTTAGCACAAACACCAAAGTGGACATTAAACCTCAGCGATAATGTTCCAGGTACAATCACTGTTACTGGCGGTACATTCCCAGCAGGCTTTAACCCAGGCGCAACTGAAACAGAACCAAAGAACGCAAATAACGACTTTATCCCATACGACTACTACTTAAATGCAGAAGGCGTAGTAGTATCATGTGGACATAGCTACGTTGAATCAACATGTACAGAAAGTGGCTATTGCGAACTTTGTGGCAGACCAAACAAAGATGATCCAGCTAAGGGCCATACAGAAGAAACAATCCCAGCAGTTGACGCTACATGTACATCTACAGGGCTCACAGCAGGCACTAAGTGTTCAGTTTGTGGCGTAACTCTCGTAGCTCAAACAGAAGTTGAAATGCTCGACCACAACTACGAAGCAACTGTAAATGCAGACGGCTCAACAACATACACATGTACAAACGGCTGTAACGATTCTTATGTAATCAACAACGCAGCTATCAATGGCACATACTATGATGATATGGATACTGAGTATGTATTTGCAAACGGTAAGCTCACAGCTATGGGCAGCGAATTTACATATACATACAATGTAACAACAGGTATGGTTGAACTTCAGGAAACAACTAAAGTATATTTCTTCGTAATTAATGGTACTCTTTGCAGTAGAACTAGAATGCCACTTCACAAACACGATAAGTCAAGCCTTATTAAGGAAATAACAGCTCCAACATGTACAGAAAAGGGCTACACAACATACATCTGTCCAATTTCTGGTCCATTATTCAATGACGATTATGTTGACGCAACAGGTCACTCATACGGCAGTATGAAGGTTGAACCACCAACATGTACAGAAGACGGTTATCTCCAAATTACTTGTAGAACATGTAAAAAGACATTTGTTTCACCATCACCTGAAACAGATGCTTACATCGATAGCCAACCATCATTCATTACAATCACAATTAAACCTGCAACAGGTCACACAGCAGCAGAAGCAGTTCGAGAAAAAGTTCAAAATGCAACATGTACAGCAGCAGGCTCATACGAAAGCGTAGTTTACTGCTCAGTATGTGACGCTGAAATCTCTCGCACAACAGAAACAATTACAGCTCTCGGCCATACACCAGGCGAAGAAGTAATTGAAAACAAAAAACCAGCTACATCAACAGAAGCAGGCTCATATGACAAGGTAGTTTACTGCGTAACATGTAACGCTGAAATTTCACGCGAAACAGTAACAGTAGAACCAACATGTAAGCACACAAACAAAGAAATCATCCCAGCAGTACTTCCACTTCCATCAAACAATAGCACAGCTTATACCGAGGGGGTTAAGTGTTTAGATTGTGGAGAAACTATCACAGCTCAAGAAAAGATAAGCGTAACTAACACACCAAGCTGGTCAATATTCGGTATAGGCGCAGTAGAGTTAATTCTTAACAATAACATTTCTCTAAACTATAAGATAAATGTAAATTCTGGATATACTATTGAGTATCTTGCATTTGTTTTTGAAGATGTTGAATATACACTTGATGAATATATGAGCATTGATGCAAAGGGCAGATATATATTCAAATTTGACAAAACAAGACCACACAAGATTAATTCTACGATTTCTGCATATGTATATGGAAAAACAGAAAATGGTTATGTAGTAGATAAGTATGACTATAGTGTAATGGAGTATTGTTTAGCTATTATTAATGAAAACAACCCAGCAAAGACAACCGTTATATCAGACCTTCTCTATATGGGAGCTGCTACACAAAAATATATTGCTAGCAATAATAACACTCAATTGAGTGAGGACGAATTAGTAACAACAATAGCTGCAAAGTTACTTGAGGAACAAGGAAAAGGCTATAAGCTTACGCCATCCACATTTACAGGAAAAGTAGGCGGTTCTATTCCTACATTCAAAGATTATGACACATCAAATGCAATGTGGCTAACAGCAAACGTGTTAATTGGTAGCTCAACATCCTTCGAGTATTGCTTTAAAGCTAAAAATATAGAGGGATTAACAGTTGTTGTTGAAGTAGATGGTGTTAAGAAGTTAGAATTAACATCGGATGATTTAACAATTGATGCCAAAGGAAGATATGTTGCCAAAGTGGAATGCATTACATCTATTCAATATGGTAGCGAAGTAAAAGCAACCATTATGGATGGTGATGTTGCATTAGGAAGCATTTCATACTCTATCAATGAATATCTAGCATATACATGTGGTGAATCAACTGGAAGTAAATTAGAATTAGCAAAAGCAGTTTATAATTTTGGAAAGTCAGCATATGATCTATTTAATTAATAGATATATAATACTTTTATGAAAGGAGAAATGTGTATTTATGAAAAAGTATATGACACCTGATATGGACGTTGTACTTACAAAGGTTGCTGATGTTATAACAGCAAGCAGTGAGGTTAACGATGACGAGCCTGGAATGGGCGAAGTAGGAAGAGGTTAATTTCTCCATTCCCCAACCCACTCGGGTTGGGCGACGAAAGTCGCTAAACACTAAAAAAGACACCCAAGCCTTCGGGCTTGGGTGTTGTTTTTTTCTATAAAAATCAAAAAAGTAAAAACACCAAAATACAAATAATAGTCCTCTTTTGTTTCTTTTCTGACGAGAGAAAAGAAAATAGCAGTAGTAGCCACAGCTTTCAATGTTGGAAAACCTTATGTTTTTCAATGTTGAAAGGTACATCTGTGTGGGACGTGGGAAACTCCCTGCAGTTTTCCATTTTCCACACATAATAATCCCACGTATAGCACACCTCTTACTTTATTGTAAAAGTTATACAAAATATTATCTAAAACATCTAAATCTCTTGACAAATTAACCATAATGTTATAAAATAATAGTATAATTTACAAGCATTCCTTTTTACAGAAAGAGGTACGTTTATGAAAAAACTTTCTTTAATTTTAATATTTATGATGCTTCTGCTAATAACAATGTCAATTAGCATTTTTGCGGCAGATGATACCAATATAGCGCCAAATGCAAACTTAACAACCGACTCCAAGCACTGGCATGTTGTAGGTAATGACAGCTGGGCTAAGAACTGTATTCCATACTTAGTTGACGGAGACTATGCAACCGGTATTCCTTCTACGTGTCAGCTAGCCTGGGATAACCATCACTTTAAATTTGATGAGCCTGTTCAAATCGGCATGGTTATTCTACACGTTAACGGCTCAGGTGTCAGAGGCAATATTGACCAAGTAAACAATGTAAATATTAACACAGAATATTATGTTGTTTTATATGACAAAAACGGCAAAGAAGTCAGCTTTACCTCACAAAAAGCAGGAAACAAAACCGAGCTTGTATTTGAATATCCAAATCCAATGGAAGTAACTTATGTTAAAATTGCTTATTTTGCTAATTATAGCACAGAAAGCGCATATTTAAGAGAGGTTGAAATTTTTCCTCACTTTTGTCTGTATGATGAACTAGTCGAAACAATAAAAAAGCCCACCTGCATTGAACCCGGCGAAGGCAAATTTGCATGTGATTGCGGCAAAACAGAAATACGCGAAATCATTCCAACAGGAATTCATGAATATACCGACCTTGAATCATTTGTATATTCCAATGGCTTTTTAGATAAAGGCGAAATCATACGCGGTTGCCCAACCTGTGATGACTTTATAGAGGAAGAAAAAGCTCCACCATTTAAATTTTTAGGCTACTCCGTAAGCAGAAACGCTAGGAGTATTTGCGCAGGCTATTCTGTTAATAAAGAAATCATAAAAGACTATAACGAAGCAAACAATGTTACATTAGATTACGGTATTATTTGCGCAGTATCCGATAGCGTAAATCCACTATCATTAAGCGGAGAAGTTGCTGAAAACATAAACGGTCAAGCAAGCTCCTTAAGTGACACAAACTATCCTCGCTTCGATATTAAAATTTCAGCAAACGATTGGACAAATATTGCAAACACGCCGCTTGTTATGTGCGCATATATCATAGATGGCGACAAGTTAACCTATATATGCTCAGAAACTAACACGGAAACCGCCACCCCAATCTGCTATAACCAGCTAAACATTCAACCAATATAAAAATTAGCACGGATTCACAATCCGTGCTTTATCTTTCGGTAAAAGTACTGTTATCTTTCAGCAAAAATCAGCAGATAAGTGTTTATAAAATTGTAAAATCCATTTTCAAATTCATAGTATTCGCTTTTATTATCATACTCAAATCTAACCACGTTATTTGAAAAAATTACAAATCCACTATAATCTGCTTTGTTATCCTTAATAGGCGCATTATCCACACAGTCCCCCACAAAATATAGCTTTATATAGTCTGTGCCAACACCCACTTGGTTGCCCTTTAGCCTATTAGCATCGCTCTTTTTCTCAAAGCATTGTTGAAATAAATATACCGCATCACTTTCCCCTAACGTATATGTATCATCCTCATTTGATTGGTAAACCTCACATCTGAAATTCACAGAACTTGCAATATCAATGGTAGCCTTTACTGTGCTTCTGCATCCCACCACCGAAAACACAACCATAAGTGTCGCTAAAACCAAAATTATATATCTTTTCATATAATCACCTCTCCTAGTAATTATACCACAAAACCCAAAATAAATCAATAAAAACTTCCTACCCCCTACATCCTACATCCTCCCCCCGCCCCCTAAACAAAAAATGCACTCCAAAGAGTGCATTTTTATATTAAATCTAATTACTTATTAAGTCTTGCTTCAAGAGCAGCTAATTCCTCATACATAATAGCAGGAACTCTGTCGCCAACCTGAGCATAGAAAGCTTTAATGTTTTCTACATCCTCAAGCCATGAAGCCTTATCAACAGAGAGAAGATCCTCAACTGTATCAATAGTAATGTCATTAAGACCTTCAATGTTGATATCCTTAGCATAAGGAACATAACCGATAGCAGTTTCACGAGCGTCAACCTTATCCTCACATCTTGCAAGAATCCAGTCAAGAACTCTCATGTTATCGCCAAATCCTGGCCAAATGAAGTGTCCTTCATCATCTGTTCTAAACCAGTTAACATGGAAAATCTTTGGAGCGTTAGGAATCTTATGACCCATATCAAGCCAATGCTGGAAGTAGTCGCCCATGTTGTAACCAACGAATGGTCTCATCGCCATTGGATCGCGACGAACAACACCAACTGCACCTGCAGCTGCAGCAGTTGTCTCGGAAGCCATGATTGAGCCTACGAATGAACCATGCTGCCAGTTGAATGATTGATATACAAGTGGAGCAGTCTTAGCGCGACGACCACCGAATACGATTGCAGAAATTGGAACGCCTGCTGGATTATCAAATTCCTTTGAAATGCATGGGCAGTTCTTAGCAAGAGCTGTAAATCTTGAGTTAGGATGAGCAGCAGAGGTGTTAACCTTATCCTTCTTGTCATACTTAGCCTTATCCCACTTTTCGCCCTTCCAGTTAATGCAGTTATCAGGAGCGTTGTCATTAAGACCCTCCCACCATACTGTATTATCATCAAGAACATGACCAACATTTGTAAAGATTGTATCTCTCATTGTTGTAGCAAGAGCGTTTGGATTTGACTTTTCATTAGTACCAGGAGCAACGCCGAAGAATCCGTTTTCTGGGTTGATAGCCCAAAGACGTCCGTCCTTACCAACTCTTAACCAAGCGATATCATCGCCAACACACCATACCTTGTAGCCCTTTTCTGTGTAAGCCTTAGGTGGAATTAACATAGCAAGGTTTGTCTTACCGCAAGCAGATGGGAATGCAGCAGAGATGTACTTAACATCGCCGTTTGGATATTCAACGCCAAGGATAAGCATATGCTCAGCCATCCAGCCTTCTTTTCTACCAAGGTATGAAGCAATTCTTAAAGCGAAACACTTCTTACCAAGAAGAACGTTTCCGCCGTAACCGGAGTTAACTGACCAAATTGTGTTATCCTCTGGGAAGTGGCAGATGTATCTATCCTCTTCTACAATGTTGCATCTAGCGTGAAGACCCTTAATAAAGCCCTCGCCATCGCCCATAGCCTCAGCAACATGCTTGCCGGCTCTTGTCATAATGAGCATATTAAGTACAACATATATTGAGTCTGTAAGCTCAATACCATATTTAGCAAAGTCAGAACCAACCTGACCCATAGCGTATGGGATAACATACATTGTTCTGCCCTTATATGAATTCTTGTAAAGCTTTGAAAGCTTTTCGTAGCATTCCTTAGGATCCATCCAGTTGTTGATGTTACCTGCATCCTCTTTAGTTCTTGTGCAGATAAATGTTCTACCCTCTACACGTGCAACGTCATTGATTGCAGTTCTGTGAAGGTAACAGTTAGGAAGAATTTCCTCATTGAGCTTTTCAAGCTCTCCGATTGCGCAAGCCTCATCTCTTAAAGCTTGAGTTTGCTCCTCGCTACCGTCAATCCAAACAATCTTGTCAGGATTAACCATCTCAGCCATTTCCTCAATCCAATCAAGGATAAGCTTTGAGTCTGTTAATGCTTTGTTTTCAAATTTTAACATAATCTATACCTCTTTCAAATTATTTATAAAATTTAAGACCAAATTTTATCTATCGTATTATATCATAAAAGTATATTTCTTGCAACTGTTTTTTTAACTTTTATGCGCATTTTATTACATTTAACAATTTATTTAAGTAAATTAGCAATTCTCTTTGACAAAATGTCCTTTTCCTTAGGATGAATATCAATATTATCACAAACATCACGGCAAATAACCGTCTTAACATTAGGAATTTTATCCTGTGCAAGTAATTGCTGCTCTTGAATTTTGCTCCATGCATATCCCGCCCTGTCAAGATGGTCTGCGAGCTGTATAATTATAAAATTCAGCTTGTCATCGCAAAAATCCTTACGCCAATTCGTAATTAAAGCGCGCAAAAATTCAAGATAAATATTTGCTTCATCAACGCTTGCATTACTTTCGCCTTGATACCAAAGAACACTTGCCATAGAATAAGGCAAAATCTTAACAAGCATATTTTCATAAAGCACACCGTCATCATTCCAAACAGGGAACCATACGTGGTCAGCAAAACGATTTTCAATTTTAAATTCCGGAACAAGTGCGTATTCTTTGCTCATCCAACTTTGAATAACTGACGCACCTTGATAGCAAGCAATCAAGCCAATTTTACGCTCATCCGTAGCAAGCTCCTGTGCTACATAATATCCAATTGCAGAGAAGTTAGGTGCGCTATCTTCAGTTAGCTCAACCCAGCCATCCTTAGCCTTAAAATGCTCGCCCTCTTCCATTCTGTCAACAGTAAACAAACGAACATTTTTATTTCCCTTGTAATTTTCCTTAGGCTCATTACTTTCCCAAAGCTTAAATTGCATATTTGACTGCCCGCCAAGTAAATACACGTCGCCAAAATATACGTTTTCTAAAACAACCGACTTTCCATCAAGAACAACCGTGATATCGTATGGTCCGCCATAGCCAACACTGTTAAACTCAATTAACCACTTGCCATCAGCATTTGCTACCTTTTTTACCCCGTTAAACTCAATGCTAACATAGCCACAGCCCTCGCCGAAAAATCGCACACTCTTATTTGCCTGCATTATCATATTACTGCAAAAAATAGGATTTAAAGTTGTCATAAACTCACCTCATAAAACAATATATGATAATTGTACCATATTCTAAGCAAAAAATAAATATAAATTTAATAAACTGTTGACAAATTCTCTTTAATTTGCTAAAATTACATATATATTATAAGAACAAGAAAAAAAGAGGACTTAAAATGAAGATTTATGACGAATTAGTAGCCCGTGGTCTTATCGCACAGGTAACCAATGAGGCAGAAATAAAGGAAATGGTTGATAACGGCAAGGCTGTATTCTACATCGGCTTTGACCCAACAGCAGATAGCTTACACGTAGGCCACTTTATGGCTCTTTGCTTAATGAAGAGACTTCAAATGGCAGGAAATAAGCCAATCGCACTTATCGGTGGCGGTACTGCATATATCGGCGACCCATCAGGCAGAACAGATATGCGTTCAATGATGACAAAGGAAACCATTCAGCATAACTGTGATTGCTTCAAAAAGCAAATGTCCCGCTTCATTGAATTTGGCGATGACAAGGCGATTATGGTAAATAACGCAGACTGGCTCTTAGACCTTAACTACATTGAATTTATCCGTGATGTTGGATGCCACTTCTCAGTTAATAATATGTTAAGAGCAAAGTGCTATGAGCAAAGACTTGAAAAGGGACTTTCATTCCTTGAATTTAACTATATGCTCATGCAATCCTATGACTTCTTAGAGCTTTTCAACCGTTACGGCTGTAATATGCAGTTCGGTGGCGATGACCAATGGTCAAATATGCTCGGTGGCACAGAGCTTATTAGAAAGAAGCTCGGCAAGGATGCTCACGCTATGACAATTACACTTCTTCTTAACTCCGAGGGCAAGAAGATGGGTAAAACTCAATCAGGTGCAGTATGGCTTGACCCTAACAAGACAGCTCCATACGATTTCTACCAATATTGGAGAAATGTAGCCGATGCTGATGTTCTTAAGTGCATCAGAATGTTAACATTCTTACCACTTGAGGAAATTGACAAAATGGACGCATGGGAAGGCGCTCAGCTTAATACAGCTAAGGAAATACTTGCATACGAGCTTACAAAGCTAGTACACGGCGAAGAGGAAGCAGAAAAATCACAAACTGCCGCAAAGAGCATTTTCGGTGCAGGTGGCGATGCTAATATGCCTACTACAACACTTGCAGATAGCGACCTTATTGACAACAAGATTGATATTCTTTCAATTCTTGTGAAGGCGGGACTTGTACCAAGCCGTAGCGAAGCAAGAAGAGCAGTAGAGCAAGGCGGCGTTACCGTAAATAACGAAAAGGTAACAGATATTAAGAAGCTTTATACTAAGGAAGAATTAGCAGAAGGACTTGTTGTTCGCCGTGGTAAAAAAGCATATAAAAAGGTAAATATTTAATTATAAAGGAGAGATATTATGGCAGACTTAGAAAAGGACTTTGATCCTGAAATTTCCCCAGATGAATTTGCAGATGATGATATTGTAACATTACTCTCAGCAACAGGCGAGGAAATTGACTTTGTTGAAATTGCAGGAATTGCACATAAGGGCAACTTCTACGCAATCCTACAACCGGTTGAGCTTTTAGAAGGCATGGCAGATGATGAAGCACTTGTTTTCAGGGTTTCAAGAAACGAAGACGGCGAGGACAAATTTGAAATTGAGCTTGATGATGAAATCATTGATGCAGTATTTGCAGAATACAACCGCCTACTTGATAAGCTTGAAAGCGACTCCGATGAGGAATAATAGTAAAGCATCGCAAGAAATTGCGATGCTTTTTTTATATATAATATATTGTATTTTCAGCGTATTTATGGTAAAATTAAGAAAACATGCACTTGGAGGCGCGAATGAAATACGAAAACAATACGTACAAAAATTATGAGTTAGGAAGCTTACCAAAGGACTCTATAAAGGAGCTTGAAGATTATTCACGTATATCTGCAAGCGAGGGAGCTGTCCTTCTTGAAAATAAAAACAACCTTTTACCACTTAAAAAAGGCGATAAGGTGTCTGTATTTGGCAGAATTCAAAGAGAATACTACAAAAGCGGAACAGGCTCAGGCGGTCTTGTAAATGTTAAATATGTAACCAATATAGTTGATAGCCTAAAAGCCACAGGCAAGGTTGAAATTAACGAGGAGCTTTTATCAATCTACGAGGACTGGAAAAAAGAGCATCCATTTGATGCAGGCAAGGGCTGGGGACAAGAGCCATGGTGTCAAGAGGAAATGGAAATTTCCATTGATACTATTGAAAATGCAAGAAAATTCGGCGATATTGCCATTATCGTAATCGGTAGAACCGCAGGCGAGGATAGAGATAACTCTGCATCTGAGGGAAGCTATCTTTTAGCGCCAAAGGAAGAGGAGCTTATTAAAAAGGTTTCCTCTGTGTTTGAGAAAACAATAGTTCTTCTCAATGTTGGCGCAGTCATTGATATGAAATGGGTAAAGGAATACAATATTAAATCCGTTGTATATCTCTGGCAAGGTGGTATGTGCGGCGGTCTTGCTTGCGCAGATATCTTAACGGGCAAGGTTAATCCAAGCGGTAAATTAGCAGATACCATTGCATACGATATTTGCGACTACTCCTCAACTGCCAACTTCGGAGCGAAGGAATACAACCTCTATAAAGAGGATATCTACGTAGGCTACCGCTATTTTGAAACCTTTAATAAGGATGCGGTTTTATATCCATTTGGCTACGGTCTATCCTATACTAATTTTGAAATTACAGCCACAGCCACCGAGGAAAACAATAAAATCACTGTTAATGCAACGGTTAAAAACATCGGCAATGTAGCGGGTAAAGAGGTAGTTCAAATTTATTTTGGCGCTCCAAACGGCAAGCTTGGTAAGGCTAATAAGGAGCTTATTGCTTATGCAAAAACAAAGCTTCTTGAAAAAGGCGAAAAAGAAACACTTTCCCTCACATTTGATATAGATGATATGCGCGCATACGATGATAGCGGCGTAACAGGCAATAAATCATCATATGTTTTAGAAGCAGGACAATACATAATCTATGCAGGAAATAGCGTTCGCGATGCTGAGCCAATTTATATTCACACAGAGGATGAAACACGAGTAGTAGAAAAATGCACGGAAGCATTAGCCCCCACAAAAGAATTTGAAAGAATGAAAAAAGGGGAAAATGGCGACCTTGTGTACGAAAATGTACCTACTCGCACATATTCTATCCCTGAAAAAATCAATGCAAATCTCCCAACTGAAATTCCATATACAGGCAATAAGGGTATCAAGCTTGAGGATGTAAGAGTGGGCAAAAACACAATGGATGAGTTCATTGCTCAGCTTTCCGATACTGAGCTTTGCTGCTTAGTTCGTGGCGAGGGTATGAATAGCCCTAAGGTTACCCCAGGCACAGGCTCTTGCTTCGGTGGAGTTACAGAGGAGCTTATTTCCTACGGAATTCCAATCGTATGCACAACGGACGGCCCATCCGGTATTAGAATGGATAGCGGACTTAAAGCCACAAGCATGCCAAACGGCACTTGCCTTGCTTGTACCTTTAATAAGGACTTAGTTTGCGACCTTTATGCACTTGAGGGCGTTGAAATGACCGCATACGAAATTGATGTAATCTTGGGTCCTGGTATCAATATCCACAGAAGCCCATTAAATGGCAGAAACTTTGAGTATTTCTCCGAAGACCCATACCTTACAGGCACAATGGCAGCATCAATTTCCAAGGGACTTAATAAAGTAGGCGTATATCCAACAATTAAGCACTTTATGGCAAATAGCCAGGAATGGTATAGACATACAAACGATTCAATAATTTCCGAGCGTGCTGCACGTGAAATTTACGCTCGCCCATTTGAAATCGCAGTTAAGAAAGGCAATGTAAAGTCAATTATGACTGCATACAACTCCATAAATGGCTACCATGCAGCATCTAACTACGATCTTACAAAAATACTCCTTCGTGATGAATGGAAGTATGACGGCTTCGTTATGACTGACTGGTGGGCGCATATCACTAACCTTGACGGAACAACAAGCACAAAGGACTTTGCAAGCATGATTAAATCTCAAAACGATATCTATATGGTTATGGAAAATGCTAAAACCAATCAGGATAACCTAATGGAAAGCCTTGAAAACGGATATCTTAAGAGAGCGGAGCTTCAATTCTGCGCTAAAAATCTTTGCAAATTTGCAATGAATACCCATGCATATGAGCGCTTTAAAGCAAATGGCTTTAAGTATGATATAAGCGACCTTGATACTTCAAATATGAATGTTATAGCATCATACGATAATGTATCACTTGATACCCCGATTGACTTAAGCCTTGAAAAGTCAGGTAAATACATAGTTGAAATTGAATTTACCTCTCCGCTTACAGCACTTGCCCAAATTGCAATCAATCTTAACCTTGACCATGCAGGCGCATGCACCTTTGTTGCAAAGGGTACAGATGGCGGAGTTGGTATTATGAAATCTCATGTTTCAATTATGAATTGGAATAAGAAAATCGTTTTATCATCAAAGGCTGATGTTACCGTTAAGAGCGTTAAATTCTTAATGTAATGGGCAAAAAAACACTTATAAAATTATCTATCGCCGTAATAATCTTAGCATTACTTACGGCGATAGTAATAATAGGAAATAATATGATTGAAGTAACTAACTACAAAATCACAAGCGAAAATCTTCCAACGGAATTTAATGGCTATAAAATCGCCCAAATTTCCGACTTTCATAATAAGAAAAAATATGAAAGCATTTTAGAAAAGCTAAAGGAAACGGCCCCCAATATAATAGTCATAACAGGAGACTTTATTGATTCTCGTAAAACAAAAACTGAAATATCTCTGTCCTTTGCAAAGGAGCTTATAAAAATAGCACCCTGCTATTATGTCATGGGCAATCACGAATCTCGCTTGACTAATATCTATCCCGATTTTGAAAAATCCTTAAAGGAAATCGGCATTACTGTTTTACGTAACGAAAAGGCAATTCTAGAAAAAAACGGAGCAGAGATTACACTAATCGGCATTGATGACCCTCGCTTGCAAGGCAAAACCAAGGGCAAGGAATATGCTTGCCAGGTGATAAAGGATGAATTATCTATATTTAATAATGAAGAGAATTACAAAATTGTTTTTTCTCATCGCCCCGAAGTCTTTGAGGAATACGTAAATGCAAATATAGATTTAGCTTTAACAGGCCACGCCCACGGCGGCCAAGCAATTCTCCCATTTATCGGCGGAATTATCGCCCCAAACCAAGGCTTTTTCCCAAAATACTATAAAGGCATCTATCAAGAAAACAATACTAAAATGATAGTCAGCCGCGGCATCGGTAATAGCCTATGTCCCATCAGATTTAATAACAAACCGGAGCTGATTGTTGTGGAGCTAGAGGCATAAAATCCTTCATTTAATATAAATAAATTAGAACGGTATAAATTTTACCGTTCTATTTTTATGCTTGTAGAAATGATAAAATATGCAAATGAAAATATTCAAGCGAAATGAATATTATTCAAAAAATATTCAAAAAACATTCAATCAAATTTTGCTATTCACAGCCGAAAATGTCATGTGAAAGCCAATATATATAATAAAAATAATATTTTTCAAAATATTTTCAAAAAACACTTGACAAATGAAAAAACATGCATTATAATAACATTCGTTAAAAATGAATAATCTTTCATTCGGAGGGAAATTAAAATGGATAAGAAAAACATCAAAAAGGTAGTGCTTGCATATTCTGGAGGACTTGATACATCAATCATCATTCCATGGTTAAAGGAAAACTACAACAACTGTGAGGTTATCGCAGTATCTGGTAATGTAGGACAAGCAGATGAGCTTGAGGGACTTGAGGAAAAGGCTATCAAGACAGGCGCTTCAAAGTGCTACATTGAGGACTTAACAGAGGAGTTTGTTGATGATTATGTAATCCCAACAGTTAAAGCAGGCGCTTTATACGAGGAATACATGCTTGGTACATCATTTGCTCGCCCTGTAATCGCAAAGAGAATTGCAGAAATCGCAATCGCTGAGGGCGCAGACGCTATCTGCCACGGCTGCACAGGTAAGGGCAATGACCAGGTTCGTTTTGAACTTACAATCAAGGCATTCGCACCTGATATGAAGATTATCGCTCCATGGCGTGAGTGGACAATCAAATCTCGTGAAGAGGAAATTGAATACGCAGAGGCTCACAATGTACCTCTTAAGATAAACCGTGAAACAAACTACTCAAAGGATAAGAACCTTTGGCACTTAAGCCACGAGGGACTTGACCTTGAGGATGCAGGCAACGAGCCACTTTACGAAAAGGAAGGCTTCCTTGAAATGGGCGTTTCCCCATTACAAGCACCAGATAAACCAACCTATGTTGAGCTTGATTTTGTAAAGGGTATTCCTGTTGCAATCAATGGCGAAAAAATGAGCGCAAAGAACATTATCTTAAAGCTTAACGAGCTTGGTGGAGCAAACGGTATAGGACTCCTTGACATCGTTGAAAACCGTCTTGTTGGTATGAAGTGCCGTGGCGTTTATGAAACACCGGGCGGAGCAATCCTTTACTTCGCACATAACTACCTTGAAACAATCTGCCTTGACAAAATGACAATGCACGAAAAGCAAAAGCTCTCAATCACATTTGCTGAGCTTGTATATAACGGTCAATGGTTCACACCACTTCGTGAGGCTCTTTCAGCATTCGTTGACAAGACACAAGAAAACGTTACAGGTAAGGTAAGAATTAAGCTTTATAAGGGCAATATGATTAAGGCTGGCGTATGGAGCGACTACTCACTCTATTCAGAGGAAATCGCAACATTCGGCGAGGACAATGTTTATAACCAAGCTGACTCTGCAGGATTCATTAACCTCTTCGGCTTACCAATTAAGGTTCAAGCTCAGGTTAATGCAAAGAACAAAAAATAATTTACCACTTGCGGTGGATGAAAAATCATTCACCGCAAAAAGTGTTTTTAATATAATCTAAAAAGATACTTTTGAAAGGACAAATTTATGGATAAAATGTGGGCAGGAAGATTTGAAAAATCTCTTGATAAGCAAGCAGATGACTTTAACTCTTCCATTCATTTTGATAAAAAAATGTATAAGCAGGATATTTTAGGCTCACTTGAGCATGCACTTATGCTTTCAAGCTGTGGTATTATATCTCATAGCGAATACGAAAAAATTTTTGAGGGATTAAACTCAATCCTTGATGATTTAAATAACGGCACACTCTCATTTGATGAAAATGCAGAGGATATCCATATGTTTGTTGAAGCCGAGCTTACAAAGCGTATAGGAGATGCGGGCAAGCGCCTTCATACCGCAAGAAGCCGTAACGACCAGGTAGCATTAGACCTTCGCCTCTATATGCGTGATGAAGCAACCACAATTATTGAAATGCTTAAGGACCTTATCGGCGCATTAAAAGAGCAGGCAGAAAAAAACCAAAAATCAATTATGCCGGGCTATACACATTTACAAAGAGCGCAGCCAATAACCTTTGCACATCACCTACTTGCATACTGTATGATGCTTATTCGTGACGTAACAAGATTACAGGATGCTATAAAGCGTATGAATTATTCTCCTCTTGGCTCATGTGCATTAGCTGGCACAACATATCCAACTGACAGAGATATGGTAGCAAAAGCACTTAACTTTGATGGTATCTGTCTAAACTCCATTGATGGCGTTTCAGATAGAGATTACTGCGTTGAGCTTGAAGGCGCATTTTCACTTATCATGATGCACCTGTCCCGTCTTAGTGAGGAAATCATTCTTTGGTCAAGCTGGGAATTTAAATTCGTTGAGCTTGATGACTCCTATACCACAGGCTCATCAATTATGCCACAAAAGAAAAACCCTGATATGGCAGAGCTTGTAAGAGGAAAAACAGGCAGAGTATATGGCGATTTAATATCAACACTTACAATGCTAAAGGGAATTCCACTTGCATACAACAAGGATATGCAAGAGGATAAGGAAGCGATTTTTGATGCAACTGAAACAGTTCAAAAATGCATTAGCGTATTTATCCCAATGATAAAAACAATGAAATCCATTCCCGAAAATATGTATAATGCCGCAAAGCGTGGCTTTATAAACGCAACAGACTTAGCTGACTACCTAACTAAAAAAGGACTTCCATTTAGAAGCGCATACAAAATCGTAGGAACAATAGTTGGCGAGTGTATTAAAAAGAATATTACGCTTGATGAAATGTCCATTGATGAATACAAAACGCATTCCGACATTTTTGAAAGCGACTTATATAACGAAATTTCTCTTGAAAGCTGTGTAGCAAAGAGAATTTCAAGAGGAAGCACAGGTTACGAATCTGTAAAAGAGCAACTAAATTATGTAGCGGAGTTTTTAAAATGAAAAAGAAAATTTTTATAGATGGAAAAGCAGGCACAACAGGACTTCGCATTGAGGAAAGACTGTCAAGCCGTGATGATATTGAAATTATCACCTTGCCTGATGAATTAAGAAAGGACCCCGAAGCCAAGAAAAAGGTTTTAAATTCAGTTGATATTGCATTTTTGTGCTTACCGGACCAAGCCGCTAAGGACTCAGTTGCACTTATTGAAAATCCAAACGTAGTTGTAATTGACACCTCAACCGCTCACAGAACAAACCCCGATTGGGCATACGGATTTGCCGAGCTTGATGAATCCTTTGAAAGCAAAATTAAAAATAGCAAGCGTATTGCAGTTCCAGGCTGCCATGCCAGCGGCTTTGTCGCTCTTGTATATCCTTTAATCAAAAATGGAATTATCTCCAAAGATACACTTTTAACCTGCCATTCAATTACAGGCTTTAGCGGTGGCGGTAAGAAAATGATTGAGGAATATAATAACGATGATAGATGCATATGCCTTGACGCTCCAAGACAGTACGGACTTACTCAAGCACATAAACACCTACCTGAAATGAGCAAAATTACAGGACTTAACAATCTTCCAATCTTTTGCCCAATCGTTTCCGACTTCTATTCAGGCATGGAGGTAACAGTACCACTTTTTAAAAGTCAGCTTTTAAAGGGCGATATTGAAGCTATCAAGGAAATATACAAAAATACATATAATACTGAAATCGTATATTACAAGGATGGTTCAAGCGAGGAAGGCTTTTTAACCGCCAATAAGCTAAGCGGTAAGGACTCAATGCAAATTGAAGTGTTCGGCAACGAGGACAGAATTTTATTAACCGCAAGATACGATAACTTAGGCAAGGGCGCATCAGGTGCCGCAGTTGAATGCTTAAATATTGTTTTAAATCAAGAAAAAACCAAAACTTTAGAGGTATAATATGAAAATTATTGAAGGTGGAGTTTGCGCAGCACAAGGCTTTTTAGCAAGCGGAGTTCACTGTGGAATTCGTAAAAATAAGGAAAAAAGAGATATAGCACTTATCTATTCCCAAAAGAAAGCAACAGCTGCAGCAGTATATACAACTAATAAGGTTAAGGGCGCGCCTTTAACTGTAACAAAAAACAATATAGCAGACGGCTATGCTCAAGCAGTAATTTGCAATAGCGGTAATGCTAATACATGCAATGCAAACGGCATTGAGATAGCAGAAAAAATGTGCGACCTTCTTGCAAATGAATTAAATATTAGCGCAAAGGATGTTGTTGTCGCATCAACAGGCGTTATCGGTCAGCCTTTAAATATTGAGCCTATTGCAAAGGGCATTCCAATGCTTAAGGAGCAATTATCCCAGGACGGAAGCAAAAATGCAGCCGAGGGCATTATGACCACCGATACAAGATTAAAGGAGCTTTCCGTAAGCTTTGAAATTGATGGGGTTGAATGTAAAATAGGCGGTATTGCCAAGGGCTCAGGTATGATTCATCCTAATATGGCAACAATGCTTGTATTTATTACAACCGACTGTAATATTTCAGCTAAGATGCTTCAAAAAGCTTTATCAACAGATATTCAAAACACCTTTAATATGGTTAGTGTTGACGGCGATACCTCAACAAACGATATGGTAACAATCTTAGCTAACGGTATGGCTGGCAATAAGGAAATCACAGAAGAAAACGAAGCATATAAAACCTTTATGGAAGCACTTAACACATTAACCGTTTACCTTTGCCGCAAAATAGCAGGAGACGGAGAGGGAGCAACAAAGCTTCTTGAATGTGAGGTTGAGGGCGCATATGATGAAGCAAATGCTAAAATTATCGCAAAGAGCGTTATTTGCTCATCACTTGTTAAGAGTGCGATGTTTGGATCTGACGCTAACTGGGGAAGAGTTTTATGCGCTATCGGTTATAGCGGAGCAACAGTAGATGTAAATAAGGTATTTGTTTCCTTTAAATCTGCAAAGGGCGAAATCTCAGTTTGTGAAAACGGTGCAGGCGTAGATTTCTCTGAGGAAATCGCAAAGGAAATTCTTTTAGAAGAGGAAATCACAATCAAAATTAAATTAGGCGACGGAAACGGCAAGGCAGTAGCATGGGGCTGCGACCTTACCTATGATTATGTAAAAATTAACGGAGATTATAGAACATAATGGGAAATAATATTTTACCACTTGGAATGACAAATGCTCAAAGAGCCGTAGTCTTAACTCAAGCACTTCCATATATTCAAAAGTATTATGGCAAGGTTGTAGTTATCAAATACGGCGGAAATGCTATGATTAACGAGCAATTAAAGGAACAAGTAATGGAGGACATCGTTCTTTTACACCTTATCGGCGTTAAGGTTGTTTTAGTTCACGGCGGTGGCCCTGAAATTACCGACACATTAAAGCAAATCGGCAAGGAAACTGTATTCGTTGATGGACTTCGTGTAACAGACGAGGAAACTATTGGCGTTGTGCAAATGGTTCTTGCGGGTAAAATCAACAAGAGCCTTGTAAATAAGCTTCAAATCAAGGGCGGCAAGGCAATCGGCATTTCCGGTCTTGACGGCCATATGATTCAAGCAGAAATGAAGGACAAGCGTCTTGGCTATGTTGGTAAAATTACAAATGTTGATGTAAAGCCAATTTGCGACCTTTTAGAAAAGGACTATATCCCCGTTGTTTCAACCATCGGTTGCGATAAAGAGGGCAATGTATATAACATCAATGCAGACACCGCTGCCGCATTTATTGCAGGAGGAATGAATGCATCAAGACTTATTACAATGACCGATATTGAAGGTATTTTAATGGATAAGGATGACCATTCATCAATCATTCCTTGTATAGACCTTAAAATGGCTGATAAGCTCTTTAAGCACGAAATTATCAGTGGCGGTATGATACCAAAGGTTGAGTGCTGTATTGATGCTATTCATAAGGGCGTTAAAAAGGTTACCATCCTTGATGGTCGTGTGCCACATGCATTACTTATTGAAATGCTTACCGATGAGGGTGCAGGAACAATGTTTGTAAGAGATATGGATGAGGAAAAAGATGAGCTTTAAAAATATAGACAAGGAATATGTAGCTAATACATATGGCAGATTTGATTTAGAGCTAACTCACGGACATGGCTCATTAGTTTATGATATAAACGGCAAGGAATATATTGACCTATCAACAGGAATTGCAGTAAATACATTTGGTATTTCCGATAATGAATGGGTTAACGCTATAACAGAGCAGCTTTCTAAAATTCAACACACCTCAAACCTTTACTATTCCGAGCCATGCGCAACCTTAGCTAAAATGCTATGCGAAAGAACAGGCGCAAAAAAGGTATTTTTCTCAAACTCAGGCGCAGAAGCCAACGAGTGCGCAATCAAAACCGCAAGACTTTGGGCAAGCGAAAATAAGGGCGGGGAATACTTTAATATTATTACCTTAAAAAATAGCTTCCACGGAAGAACAATCACAACACTATCTGCCACAGGACAGGATGTTTTCCATAAGTACTTTAACCCATTAACAGACGGCTTCCTTTATGCCGAGGCGAACAATCTTGATAGCGTTTGCGACCTTATAAAGAACAATAAATGCGCCGCTATTATGATGGAATTAGTTCAAGGCGAGGGCGGAGTTATGGCTCTTAACCGGGACTTCGTTGACGGCGTATGCGCTCTTGCCAAGGAAAATAACATTTTAGTTATTATTGATGAGGTGCAAACGGGCAACGGTAGAACAGGAGAGCTTTACGCATTCCAAAGCTACGGAATTACACCTGACATTGTGTCAACTGCAAAGGGTCTTGCAGGCGGATTACCTCTTGGCGCAACTTTATTTTTTGATAAAACAGAGTTCACACTTAAAGCAGGACTTCACGGCTCAACCTTCGGCGGTAACCCTATCGCCTGTGCAGGAGCTATCAACATTTTATCAAGACTTGATAGAGAAATGCTTGATAGCGTAAAAGTAAAATCAAAGTATATCTTTGATAGCCTACAAAATGCAGAGGGTATTAAGAGTGTAAGTGGCTTAGGTCTTATGATAGGCATTGAAACCGAGGGAGATTCATCTGTAATTTTAGCAAAATGTATGGAAAAGGGCATTTTACCAATCAAGGCTAAAAACAAAATCAGATTACTTCCTGCACTCAATATTCCAATGGACTTACTTGAAAAATCCATTAACATTATTAAAGAAACTGCTAAGGAGAATAAATAATGAACTTCTTAAAGGGAAAAGACTTTTTAAAGCTTATTGATTTCACACCATGTGAAATAGGTAAGCTTATAGATTTAGCTGCTGAATTAAAGGCTAAAAAGAAAAACGGCGAAGCCCACGATTATTGCAAGGGCAAGAATATCGCTTTGATATTTGAAAAAACAAGCACAAGAACAAGATGTAGCTTTGAGGTTGCCGCTCACGATTTAGGTATGGGAGTTACATACCTTGACCCAACAGGCTCACAAATCGGCAAAAAGGAAAGCATTGCCGACACTGCAAGAGTTTTAGCATCTATGTATGACGGCATTGAATACCGCGGCTACGGTCAAGAAATTGTTGAAGACCTTGCAAAATATTCAAAAGTACCCGTATGGAACGGCTTAACAAATGAATTTCATCCAACTCAAATCCTTGCCGACTTCTTAACAATCAAGGAGCATTTCGGCAAATTAAAAGGCATAAAGCTCGTATATATGGGCGATGCAAGATATAATATGGGCAACTCCTTAATGGTAGGATGCGCTAAAATGGGTCTTGACTTTGTTGCTTGCGCACCAAAGAAATATTTCCCGGACCAAGCATTAATTGATGCTTGCCAAAAAATCGCAAAGGAAACAGGCGCAACTCTCTCATTTGAGGAAAACCCAGACATTGCTGTTAAAAACGCAAACGTAATCTATACTGATGTATGGGTATCAATGGGCGAGCCTATCGAGGTATGGCAGGAAAGAATTACCGACCTTGCTCCATACCAAGTAAATAGCGACATTATGAAAAAAGCCGACAAAAACGCAGTATTTATGCACTGTCTCCCTGCTTACCACGACCTTAAAACAGGCGTAGGAAAGGAAATGGGCGAAAAATTCGGCAGAGACTCAATGGAAGTAACCGATGAAGTGTTTGAAAGCGAGCAATCAATCGTATTCCAAGAGGCAGAAAATCGTATGCACACCATCAAAGCAGTAATGCTTTCGACTTTATAAGCTTCATATTGCGTCGTTGCTCCTCGTTGACAACCTCAATGTAAGCCAAGTACATTATAGCCTGTCAACTGCGGTGGGCCTAGCACTATTTTGCTTCTAAAACCGAAAGTGCATGTAAAATTAAGTATGAATTAGCCACGCTAGGCGTGGCTTTTTTATATTTGCTAACCTACGGTTGACAGATTTTATACAAAAGCAACCGCAGGTTAGTTGACATAAGCTATAATAAATGCTAAAATAAAGAAAAAGCAAAGGAGTGTATCTTATGAAGGTTGAATTTTCTTTATCTAAAGTCAAGTGCTTGCTTTTATCGTTACCGTGCTTGATTTTCTTCGCAATACTAAATATTATTTTTATTCCAAGATTGTTTAACGGAATAAAAGCTCAAAATACTGAGGAAATATTATTCTGCTTATTTATGATTTTTATATTTTTGATTTTTGGCGCATTTGGTATTCTTATCGCATTACAGCTGAAAAATCAAATAACATTAAATGATGATTGCATCGAAGGCTATTATAACGGGAAAATCAAAATTTATTATAAAGATATAGAATGTATATCAACACATTTTGAACCTACATTGCCTAACTCAAATGAAATTTGTATTTTATTACATAGCGGAAAATACTATCATATAAAGAACATCAAAAACATTGATGAGGTTTACAAAAAAGCATTCATTAGCTCCCCAAATTTAGCAAAAGATTATAACGATATAAAGGTAAGAAAAGAGAAAACATCAAAAGCATCAAAATCGTATTATATATTGATTGCATCTCTTATAGTAATTATGTTTGTTGCTATTATCGTGTGTGTTGTCCTTACGGGAGAAAAAGATATTCCCGAATTTAACGAAACCGACAAAATCATATTTATTTACTTCATTATTTTTGAATTTATAACTATTATATCCTTATTTTTAGTAGCAATTTTAGGCGCAAAATATGTAAGAAATAAATGGGTATTTGATAATATGTTGCGCTATTTAAAAGCAAAGCAAGACAAAGATAAAAATCTTGAACAATATACAGATAAATTAATATCCGTAAAATACAAATTTGACTATTCATTAAGACTTATTTTATACAGACAGGATGAAAAAGAATTGTTTGCGGTAGAATGGTATGTTGGAAATTCATGGCGAGGTTGCGTTGATGAATTTACAAATGATGAAGTCGCAAAGAAATATTTTGAAAGTACACTTTGATATAAAACCGCCAAAGCATCTTACTTTGGCGGTTTTATTTACCTTTTTCTTGAAATAATCATAATAATATGCTACAATATTTTTATGAAATAAAGGAGGTGCAATATGACAGAACGAATTAAAATCTTAACCGACCTTACCTTACAAGGCAAAATGTATGTTGATACAGTTGATACCGAATACGAATACGATAGTACCTTAACCGAAAGTCAAAATGATGTAAAGCATCTATGCAAATATATTGTAAATCAAGAGCCTAAAATAACCGAGCATTCCGCATTTTGTGGCTACTTTAATTTTGACGGTAGTGTTATAGGAGATGCTTTCAGACGCGGCGGACACAAAAACACCGATATTGCACTTCAAAAATATTACCTAAAGCCCATAGACAACCTTTCAACAATGGAATGGCAGCACGCTACTGCCGACTATAAAAAGGTCCTTGAAAAGGGCATAATGGGTATTATAAGAGATATTAACCACTCTATTGAGCAACATACAGAGCCTAACGAAATCGAGTTTTTACAGTCATTAAAAAGGGTAGCGGTTTCTCTTATTAGATGGACAGAAAAATGCGTAAAAAGGGTTAAAGAATTCGCAAGAAAAACATCTGACATAGAAGCGCGCAAAAGACTGAAAAATCTTGCAAATGCCCTTGAATACGCACCTAAAAACCCACCGAGAACCTTCTATGAAGCGGTTTTATCAATCTATGTATGCTTTAGTGCCGACCCTGATAGCGTAGGCACGCTTGATAGATATCTAACACCATTTTACGAAAACGATATAGCAAACGGCACTTTAACTGAAAACGAGGCAAAGGAGTACCTACAAGAGCTATTTTTAATGCTCCAAGCATCAACACATATTTCCTCTGCTCACTTTACCCGTGGAGGTCAATCCCACTTCTGTATCGGCGGCTATCTGCCAAATGGTATGGATGGCTTTAATGACTTATCAAAACTAATTGTAGAAGCACTAATGGAACTTCCCACATATATCCCTCAAATAACGTTCCGTTTTACTAAATATACAACCTACGAAACACTATACTATATGATGGATAAGGAAAGGCAGGACCCACATAAGCGCATAGCATTTACTAATGATGAAAAGCGTATAAAATGCTACACGGAAATATGTGGCATCCCATATGAAAGAGCAGTCTCCTACACCATGGTAGGATGTAATGAACCGGCGTTTTTAGGCACAATTACAGGTAGCACCTCAAAGGGAAATATCCTAAAATGCATTGAAACACTGTTCCACAAAAAAACCGAAATTATAAAAAGCATCGACACGTTCGAGGACTTTTATACTGCTTTTGAAGCAGAACTATATTCCGACCTTGATAAAATCTATACATACGATGATATGTACAACCTTGAAAGAGCCAAGGATGTAAACTACATATCAAGCATATTCTTTAATGATTGCATAGAAAACGCAAAAAGCCTTACCCAAGGCGGTGGCAACTACGTTATTGCATCCCCTATGCTAATAGGCATAACCAACGTTATTGACTCTCTTTGCGTTATCAAACAGCTTGTCTATAATGCTAAAATAATATCCATAAATGACCTTATTTCAGCCTTAAAATCGAATTGGCAAAGCTACGATGACCTACACACATTAATAAATAAAAAATGTAAATTTTTCGGCAATGATGATACATCATCAAACCAAATAGCAAAAATGCTTTATAATAGCCTTTACACCTACTTAAAAAACAAGAAGAACGTATTCGGCTATCAATTTTTAGTAGGCGACCTTTTAGGCTACAACGAGCATCACAAATGGTTTGGCGAAAAAACAAAAGCCACACCAGATGGCAGATTTAACGGAGAAATGCTTAAATTTGGCATAGGACAAAGCGAATGTAAGGACAAAAACGGTCTTACCGCACTTCTTAATTCAATAGCCAAATGCGATGAAAATGCAATTTCCTGTGGCTCAACCGTAACTAATATTTCATTAGATAAATCATTAATTGAAAATGAGGATAGCTTTAGAAAATTAGTGTATGTATTTGAGGAATATTTTAAGCAAGGCGGCACACATTTTCAACTCACCTATGTGTCAAGCGAGGATTTAATTAACGCCCAAAAATCCCCTAATGATTACCAAAATCTAAGAGTAAGAGTTACAGGCTTTTCAGACTATTTTGTAAATCTTAAAAAGAGCATACAAAACGATATTATTAAAAGGACTGAGCAAAAATGATAAACTCAAAAATTCATAAATACATAGAGGAAAATAGAGAAGCAATTTTAAAGGACTATATTGACCTTCTTAAAATTCCATCAATTAGCGACACAGAGGAAGCAAAAAACGCTCTCAAATTCTTAAAGGGCAGATATGAAGAATACGGCTTTGAATGTGAGCTATATGATGACTACCTATTATCACACTTTAAAAACGGCAAAAAAACAATAGGACTTTTCGCCCATGCCGATGTAGTGCCTGTTGATGACGGATGGACAATAACAAACCCATTTGAGCCTAAAATAGTAAACGGCGACCTCTTTGCAAGAGGTGCATCTGATGATAAAAGCGCAGTAATCATTTCCCTTTATGCTTTAAGAGCAATTAAGGAATTAAATATCCCATTTAATTCATCCCTTGTTTGCTTTGCGGGAGCAAATGAGGAAACCACAATGCAGGATTTGAAAAACTATATAAAAACACACACTCCCCCGGACTTTTCTTTAGTTTTAGATGCAGGATTTCCTGTTTACTATGGAGATAAGGGAATGCTATGGCTAATGCTCACATTTAATGATAGCAATTTTGAGGACCTTATTGACCTAAGCGGCGGTAATACCTATAACATCATTTTAGGCGAGGCTACCGCTAAGGTTAAATATTCAGAGCAACTTTATAACGAGCTTTTAGCAAACGAAAAAATCACAGTATCTAAAAAAGATAACATCATTGAAATATATGCAAAGGGTATTTCAAGCCACGGCGCTATGCCATATAATAGCATAAATGCGGGTGGCGTAATCATTGAATCACTTTGCAGTGCTAAATCATTTAGCCGAAAGGACAAAGAACAGCTATTATTTCCACTTGCAATTTTAACCACCTATGATGGAGAAATTTTAAATATTAAATCAGAGGATGAAATATACAGAGACACAACCGCATCAACCGGTATCTTAAAAGTAGAAAACGGCAAGCTAAAATTGTCTCTTGACATCCGCTACGGCAAAACCTTTACACCTGAAACGTTAATTTCTCAGCTACAATCAACATTTGAAAAGAAGAATGTTACCTTTGAAATTGCAAAAAGCAATGCTCCTCACCATACAAGCATTGAAAACAAGCACATACACGCTTGCATGAAGGCGTATAGAGACCATACAGGCAGAATAGATGCTCAGCCTCGCATAAATGCGGGCGGCACGTATCTCCGTTTCTTACCAAACTGTATAGAGACAGGCACAACAACCAAGCATTGTGTAACCCCACTACCAAGCGGACACGGCACAGCCCACCAAAGAGATGAGTGTATGAATTTAGAGGGCTTCTTTGAAGGACTAGAAATTATTATAAAAATGCTTATTGAATGCGACAAAACAGATAATTAGAAAGGAGGTATCACCATAAAAGCAACAATATTTGATATTCAAAGATGCTCCTTTGTTGACGGCGAGGGAGTACGCACAACAGTATTTTTTAAAGGTTGTAACCTTAACTGTAAATGGTGTCATAACCCCGAAGGAATTTCCAAAAGCATTCAAAAGCTATTTTATAAAAGCAAATGCACCGAGTGCGGCAAATGCAAAAGCGTATGCGAAAGCAATCAAAAATCCTGTACCCTGTGTGGCAAATGTCAGCTTTATTGTGTAAATAACGCCATAGAAATCTGTGGTAAGGAATACACAGTAAGCGAAATTTTTGATATTATATTAACTGATAAGCATTACTACGTATCATCAAACGGCGGAGTAACATTTTCAGGCGGAGAATGTATGCTTCAAATTGATTTTCTTACCGAAATATTAAAGCTCTGTAAGGAAAATAATATAAGCACCGCAGTTGATACCGCAGGCAACGTGCCATACGAGTATTTTGAAAAAATCATCCCATACACAGACACATTTTTATACGATATAAAGTGTATCACCGACACACTACATAAAGAGTTTACAGGCGTTTCAAATACCCAAATTCTATCAAATCTACAAAAATTATCTGCTGACTTTAAAGGTAAAATAACGGTAAGAGTCCCAATAATAGGCGGCTTTAACGACACAGATAGCGAGATTTTGAAAATAAAGGGCTTTTTGTCTGACTTAAACATCTCAAATATCGAGCTATTACCATATCATAAAATGGGGCTTCATAAATACGAAGCGCTAAATTTAAGTATAACTGATTTTTACGAAATCAAAGAAGAAAAGCTAAACCATTATAAGCAACTATTGACAAATAAGCAGTAGTGTGTTAGTATTTATTTATACTATATTTAAGGAGAAATATCATGAAAAGAAAAATTCTTACAGTATCCCTTATGATAGCACTTGTAATATTTGTTCTTGCAATTAGCATAAGTGCATCTACAATATATAAGGATGCTGATGGCAACACACTTTTTACATATGAAGCCAACGATAGCAAGGTAATTACATCATTTGAGGGCGAATTTCCTAGAACCGATGCAAACGGAAACGCACTTACATGGTACGTAACTGCAACAACAACTGAAAATGGTAATACAATTAAAACAGTTGCAAGTGTTTTAACCACCGATGAAGCATATTTTACAATTTCTGATGGAAAATATAGCTACAAGGGAGGCACAGTTACACAGTACAATGTAGTATCTGTAAATTTCCCAAGCGATGCAGGAATTACAACACTTAATTTAGCTAATGGTGGTTACCGCCAAAGCAATACATATACCTATAAGCCTGATACAACGGAAATTTTATTCGTATATTTACCTACCACATTAACCTCCTTACCTGAAAGATTAGGTCAAGGTTCAAAAATGTTATACTGTGAAATTCCAAGTAACATTCCCGCAACTTCAATTTCTCACGTGTTTTTCCATGATGCAAAATGCATAAGAAAAATCAATATTCCAAGCACAGTAACGTTAATCGGCGGTAAAAATGCAAATGACGGCACAGCCTTTTATCAATGTCAATCACTTGAAGAGGTAACCTTCGGTGAAAATTCTCAGCTTGCTGAAATTGGCAATATGGCTTTCCATAAAACAGGATTAAAGAAAATCACAATACCTGACACAGTTACAAAAATCGGTGAGCACGCATTTAGCTATACGTATCTTGAAAATAGCCCATTCACAGAAAAATCTCAGCTTACGACCATTGGTGGCAGAGCATTTAGTGATATCCCAACTCTAAAATCATTTATCGTTCCATCAGGAATTACAAAAGCAGATATTTTAGGAAGCAACGACTACGGACCTCTTGCAGATTCTACTGTTGAGCTTGTAACCTTCGGCAATTATCAAAATGTTACAACATTGCCCCCATCCTTCTTTGGTAGAGCAAAAATAGGCAAAATCATTTTACCTGAGGGCCCTACACATATTCCTGCAAGATATTTTGTTACCGCAACTATTAACGATGTAGCTTTTTCTAACACAATTGAAACTGCAGGCGAAAGAGTATTTGAAGGAGCAACGGTTGAAAAAATCAGATTTGGCGCTAACTTTAAGCATTTTGCCAATAGTGTTAAGGACCATTTTAGCTTTACTAATGTAATAAAGGGCATAAAGGAATTTTATATTCCTGCTACATTTTATGCACAAAAGCCAAGCACCGTATATCAGGTTTCCTATGCATTTAATTGTGGTAGTTCATCAAATATCAAGTTCTTCTACACAGGCACACTTGAACAGCTTACAGTAGCACTTGATAACTTTAAAAACGGCACCACAAACTCAGGCGATAATAACTGGAAATTTACAGGTGCAACTCAAATCAGCTACACTGATTATAAAGCAAATCCCGACAGCTACAATGATAAAAACTACATAATCTATGACTACAATATTTGTGATGCTTTCTATGAGAGCAACCACCAAAACAAAACAACCATTGAATATTTGGACTTTATGTTAAGTGGAGAAAAAACCACCGAATGCTCAAATTGCAAGCTCTCAACAACAACTACCGTAAACCCACTCTTTACCACAAAGGGATTCTCAATCCCTGAAAAGAACGGCGATGAAATTGCAATCGGATATAACATTGATAATGCTGCAATTAGTGAATATGAATCTATAACAGGTAAAACTCTTGAGTATGGCGTATTTGCAACACTTTTTGATAATATTGGAGTAAATGAAATAATAAACGCAGATGGGACAACACCAACTGGCGTAGTTGTGGCAGGCATAACTAAGGACGAGTATGTAGCGGTAGAGTTTAAGCTTTCAGGCTTCGTTACTGATAATCAAAAGCTAATTAAATTAGCTATGGGTGCATATTTAATTGAGACTGATAGCACAAGCAGAAAGCTACATTACCTACAAGCAGAAAAGCCAACTGAAAACGAAAAATATTCCTACATTACCTATAATAATGTTTTAACAACAACTAAATAAAAAATAATCGCGGAGCTATTTTGCTCTGCGATTTTCATTTGTCAATTATAAGTTATATTATTATTCCTCTTTTAAGTCTATATGCTTTGTGCGCATATATAACATAAATAAGCAAAAAGCAACCACTAAGGAAACAACCGAAAATGCAATTAAAGCAGCAATGCTTGAGTTGTAGTCAATGTATTGAAGATATCCCCTAAATATAACGCTTAAAATTGCTCTTGTTATGTAATATGCAGCAAGCGCTAAATAAGAAATAGAGCCCACAAGCGTAACTATTTTTCTTCTAGTTAAGAACCTTGTTGATTCTACGGGCGTAAAAGCTGTATTGCCGTCGCGAACAATACCCGTCGCTTTATATTCATCTCCTAAAAATGCATAACCCACGCCGAAATTAATCAACGCCCCGCCAGCTAATAGTGATATAAGTAGTATCATGCTGGCAATATCAGAAAATGTGGATACCCATACCGACACGCCTATTAGTCCAAGTCCAGCTAAGGCATAAAAAACTCCTACCGGAATTTTAATAACCATAAGCAAAGATTTTGTATATTTGTCCATAACCTTTACCTCTTTTCTCATCTTATGTAATAATTATACCATATATTTACAAAAATTACAATCGAAAATTTGTTATTACTAAACATAAAGAAAAATAGCGTGATGCTACTAAGCATCACGCTAAAATATGGTTATTTGATTAATTCCTCTGCAATTTGAATAGCGTTTGTAGCCGCACCCTTTCTAACTTGGTCGCCACAGCACCAAAGTGTGATAGCGTTATCAAATACAAGGTCCTCTCTAATTCTACCAACAAAAACAAGGTCTTGGTCAGATGTTACGATAGGCATTGGATATTCCTTAGCCTCGCCATTATCATAAAGCTTACAGCCCTTAGCGTTTGCAACAGCATTTCTTACTTGCTCAACTGTGAGCTTATCCTCAGTTACAACAGTTACAGAAATTGAGTGTGAACGAACAACAGGAACTCTTACACATGTGCAAGTAACCTTGAGCTCTGGTAAGTGAAGAATTTTTCTGCCCTCATTTTGCATCTTCATTTCTTCGGTAGTGTATCCGTTTTCGCCAAATGAACCAATATGTGGAATTACGTTTTCAGCAATTTGATGTACAAATACCTCATTCTTAATTTCGCCACCATTTAAAAGAGCAGCAGATTGCTCACGAAGCTCAACAGGACCGCCTGCACCTGCACCGCTTGTTGCTTGATATGTGGAAGCAATCATGCCCTTAATCTTTGAAAGCTGATTGATAGCGTTTACAGCCACTAAAGTAATAATAGTAGAACAGTTAGGGTTAGAAATAATACCCTTATTTTTCTTAACATCCTCGCCGTTAATTTCTGGAACTACAAGTGGAACATCATCATTCATTCTAAATGCGCTTGAGTTATCTACAAATACCGCACCAGCCTTTACAATGTCAGGAGCAAGCTCCTTAGCAACCGCATTTGAAGCAGCGCCAAGAACAATGTCAAGTCCCTCAAATGCGCCAACCTCAGCAAGCTTAACCTCAATTTCCTCGCCCTTGAATGTGATTTTCTTACCAACACTTCTTGGACTTGCAAGTAATCTTAATTCATTAATAGGGAAGTTTCTTTCCTCTAAGATATTCATCATTTCACGGCCAACAGCACCTGTTGCACCTAAAATACCAACGTTATACTTTTTCATTATTCATTTACCTCGCTTAAGTTATAAAGAACTCTAATTGTTTTCTTAAAGTTAATATCATCAACACCGATAATAATGTTAATTTCATCTGCACCCTGCTCAATCATTCTGATATTGATATCATTTTCGCCAAGTGCTGTAAAGATTTTACCTGCAATACCAATGTTGCAAGCAAGCTTTCTACCAACAATAGCAATTAAGCTGATTTCATTTGCAATATTGATTGTATCAGGCTTTAATCTGTCATTTAATGCAGAAATAAGCTCGTGCATAATGCCCTCAATATGCTTAGAAGCAACTACAACAGAGAATGAGTCAATAGATGAAGGAATATGCTCAATTGGAATTTGGAAGTTTTCAAATACCTCAAGAGCCTTTCTTACATAGCCGATTTCCTCATTCATTCTATTCTTTGCAATAGTAATGATAGAGTAGTTTTTCTTACCTGAAATACCTGTAATAAAATGCTTATTCTTGTTTTCCTCGTCCTCATCAAAGGATTCCATAATAAGAGTACCGCGAGCATTCATATCGTTAGTATTCTTAATAAATAAAGGAATATTCTTTTGTCTTACAGGGAATACGGTTTCCTCATGAAGAACCTCAGCACCCATGTATGAAAGCTCACGAAGCTCTGCAAATGTAACATTTTCAATAGGTCTTGGATTTTCAACAATTCTTGGGTCAGCAGTCATAATACCGCTAACGTCAGTCCAGTTTTCATACATGTCAACATTCATAGCTGCCGCTGCAATAGCACCTGTAATATCAGAGCCACCTCTTGAGAATGTCTTGATGTTTCCATCAGGAGTTGCGCCGTAGAAGCCTGGAAGCACTACCTTTGGATATGTTTCCATAATTCTTGAAAGATTTTCGTATGACTTTTCAAAATCTACCTTGCCGTTATAGTTAAATACAAGCCATTCTGCGCTATCTACAAATGTATAGCCAAGATATTCAGCCATAAGCTTTGCATTTAAATATTCGCCTCTTGAAACGATGTAATCAACGCTTGTTTTCTTTGAAAGAGTAGAGCGGATTTTTAAAAATTCAGTTTCAATATCCTGTGTAAGACCACATGAAGCATGAATTTCTCTGTATCTGTCCTCAATCTTTGAAATAACATCATCAAATGGAGCATTGTACTTAATATGCGCATGACAGATATAAAGTAAATCTGTTACCTTTGTATCTCCGCTAAATCTTTTACCCGGAGCAGAAACAACAACGATTCTTCTTGAATTGTCAGCCTCAATAATTTTCTTAACCTTATTAAATGTTTCGCCGGAGGCTAGTGATGAACCACCAAATTTTACTACCTTTAACATAAATTATTCCTCAATTCCCGCATAGAATGAAGCAGGATCCTTTTCTGTAATAGTTTTCGCAATTTCATGCATGTAGGAAACAGAAATTTCACTTGTTAAAATGTATCTGTTACCGTTAATTGTTTCCTCACTCTCAAAGCAAGGATAAGAAATGTCGCTATTTGTTCTAATATAGTATTTTCTATTCACAAGTCCATTATCAACTGAAACAGAATTGTTTTCAAATCTAACTGAACGAGCGCCGTTTACAATATCAATAATATCCTGAGCCAAAGCATTACCGGTAGGATATTTACCTGCACCTTGACCGTAGAAGGATAATCTTCCAACACTCTCGCCAAAGAGAGTAATCATATTGAAATTCTTGTTTACGTTAGATTCTAATGCATCGCTTGATAAAAGCGTAGGCTCAACGAAAGCAGAAATACCATTTTCATTTTTAATTCCAAAGCCAAGATATCTAACAGTCTTATTTAGCTTTCCAACTATATATTCTATGTCGCATTTTTTAATTGTGCGCATAGTAAATATTGAAACATCACTTTCCTTAACAACTGAGCTAAAAGCGATAGATGATGAAATCGCGGTTTTTCTACCGGTATCAAGGCCGTCAACGTCTGCTGATGGATTAGCCTCAGCGTAACCAAGAGCTTGCGCTTCCTTTAATACATCATCAAAATCACGCTTGTCCGTAATCATTGCATCAAGAATAAAGTTGGTAGTTCCATTCATTATTCCCATAATTTTGTTGATTTTATCGCAACGAATGCTTCTTTTAATATTGTATAACCAAGGAATACCGCCGCCAACAGCAGAGGTGAAGCGAATAGTAACGCCGTTTTCCTTCGCAAGATTGTGAAGCTCCTCAAAATATTCGCAAATTAAATGCTTATTTGAGCTAACAAAATGCTTGCCGGCTTTAAGTGCCTTAACTGCAAATGTATGCGTTGGCTCAAGACCGCCAATAGCCTCTGCAACAATCTCAATTTCCTTATCATTTAATATATCATCATAATTTGAGGTAACTTTATCCCCAAGCTCGGGATGAGGACGAATATCAAGAATTCTTTTTACATCGTAGCCGTATTTTGTAAGCACCTCATAAGCGCCTGAACCAACTACTCCGTAGCCGAGAATTGCTATTTTCATAAAAAATTTTACCTTTCTTGTGTCTTTATTTTAAAAACACTTGTTTTTTGTTGAGAAATAGTGTATCATATATAAAACAAAAAATCAAGGGGTATTTTAAAAAAATGTGGTATTTAAGTACAAGAAATCAAAAAATTCAAAAAACACCGTCTCAAGCGGTGCTTCAAGGCATAGCAGATGATGGCGGATTATATATGCCAAAGAGCTTTGAGAATGCTTGCTTTCCAATGGATAAGCTTATAGGCTTATCAAATAAGGAAATCTCTGCAACAGTTCTTTCATTACTCTTTAGTGATGACAAAATGTTCAACAACAATTTTGACGAGGCTTTAGCAGCTGTTTCACGCGCATATGATGGAAAATTTGATAATGAGGACTTCGCTCCATTATCAAAGGTAAATGATGCTTATGTTATGGAATTATATCATGGCCCAACTTGCGCATTTAAGGATGTAGCATTACAGCTTCTTCCACAGCTTGTTGCAGCTGCTAAGAAAGCAACTGATATGAAGGATGAAATCGTAATTTTAACCGCCACAAGCGGCGATACAGGAAGTGCAGCACTTTCAGGCTTTAGTAATGTTGACGGCGTTAAAATCATCGTATTTTACCCTAAGAAGGGCATTAGCGCAGTACAAGAAAGACAAATGGTTTCCGTTGATGGTAAAAACACATGCGTAGTTTCTGTAAACGGCAACTTTGATGATGCTCAAAGCGGAGTTAAAAATATTTTCGCAACATTAGAGCTTCCAGAAGGAGTTAAGCTTTCAAGCGCTAACTCTATAAATATAGGAAGACTTGCACCTCAGGTTGCATATTACTTTAAATCCTACCGTGATTTACTTGCTAACGGTGCTATCAAAATGGGCGACAAGGTTAACTTCATCGTTCCAACAGGTAACTTTGGCGATATCTTAGCAGGCTATTTTGCAAAGCAAATGGGACTACCGGTTGGTAAGTTAGTATGTGCATCTAACGAGAATAAGGTATTAACCGATTTCTTTGAAAACGGCACATATAACAAAAATAGAGAATTCCATGTAACAAAATCTCCATCAATGGATATTCTTATTTCCTCTAACCTTGAAAGACTTCTTTATTTAACATGCGGAGCAGAAAAATGTGCTTCATACATGGCAGAATTAAAGGAAAAGGGCGAATATAAGCTATCTAAGGAAGAGCTTGACAAGATAAGAAGCGAATTTGATGCGGGTTTCACAAATGATGAAGAAACCCTCGAAACAATCAAGAATGTTTACGAAAACCATGGCTACTTAATGGATACTCATACAGCAGTAGCTTGGAGCGTTTACGAAAAATGGGCAAAAGAAACAGGCAACACTGATGTTAGCGTTGTTTTATCTACCGCATCTCCTTATAAATTCTCATCAAGCGTTATGAATGCACTTGGCAAGGACTATGAGGATGAATTTGATGCAGTAAATAAGCTTAATGCATATACAGGCGCAAAAATCCCATCATCATTAGTTGACATTGAAAATAAGCCAATTATCCACAATGTAACAGTTGAAAAGGATGAAATGCTTGATTTTGTTGGCTCAATGGTTGCCAAAAAGGTTTGGAGAGACTAATTTATCATAAAACGAGAGAGAAAATGAGAAAAATTAGAGTAAGAGTCCCCGCCACCTCTGCAAATGTAGGCTCAGGCTTTGACTGTGCAGGAATTGCATTTCAATTGTATAACGAATTTGAATTTGAAAAGCTTGATAGCGGCTTTATAATTGAAGGATGCGAGGAAAAGTTTGCAAATGAGGATAATTTAGCCAATGTAGCATACAGGGCTATGTGTAAAAGACTTGGCGTTGACCCATCAGTAAGAATTAAAATAATAGAGGTTAATGTGCCTAATGCAAGAGGCTTAGGCTCATCCTCTACCTTTATATGCGCAGGCGCATACTCCGCCATACTTCTTAATTGCCCTAACTACATAAGAAGAAAGGACTTTTTAAGAGAAAAATGGAACGAGCTTTGCGAGGTTTGCACAGAAATTGAAGGACATCCGGACAATGTTATTCCCGCTTTATATGGCTCACTTTGTATCACAACATGGGATGATGGCAAAATTATAAGCTATGTTTATGACATATCCGATAAAATCCACTTTACAGTTTTAATTCCCGAATTTGAAGTTAAAACCTCTGAGGCGAGAAAGGTATTACCAAAGGAAATAAGCCTTCAGGATGCCGTATATAATATGTCGCACCTAGCACTTATGCCTCACGCATTTATAAACGGTAATTTTGAACTGTTAAAGGTAGTAACTAAGGATAAAATCCACGAGCAATACAGAAAAAAGCTATTTAGAAACATAGATGAGGTTGAAAAAATCGCGTATAGCTTAGGCGCAAGCTCCTTCGTTATAAGTGGAGCAGGCTCAACATGTCTATGTATGAGCGAATATTCCATTGAAAAGGAGCTTAACGAGCAATTAAAGCACCTTGAAAATAATTGGAAAGCAATAGAATTAAAGGTAGCCAAGGATGGCATTGAGGAGGTAATGTACTATGCAGAGTAAGTATTTGTTAGTAGATAAAAGCATACTCCCATCCTGCTTTGAAAAGGTAATTGAAGCAAGAACACTTATCACAAGTGGTAAGGTCAAGGATGTAAGTGAAGCGGTAAAGCAGGTAGGCATCTCAAGAAGCACCTACTATAAGTATAAGGATTATGTTTTTGCCACCAATACAGACACAGAATGCCGTAAGGCAGTAATATCCTTAACTCTATCCCACAAAGCAGGACTTTTAGGCGAGGTTTTAGGCATTTTGTCATCCCACGGTGCCAATATCCTAACCATCACACAAAACCTTCCCGTAAACTCCCGTGCCCATGTAGTGTTGTCAATTGACATCTCTCATATGACATACGATATGGATACCACTTTAATCCGCCTTAACAAAACCGACGGCGTATCCAATACAAAGCTAATCGCTATTGAATAGTGGTCAGCGGTCAGCGGTCAGTGGTCAGTGGTCAGCGAATATCACATAAGCTATAAAATATTGAATACATAAAAACTCCAAATCGGGAGTTTTTTCATATTTGTAAACTATAGGTTTACATGAATTTTAGCATATCTTATTGACAAGCAATAATTACTTAATGTATAATTAAGGCGGAAAAGAAAGGAGCTAACTTATGAAAAAACTGTTTTTAATTCTATCCTTAATTTTGGCAAGTATATGCTTGTTTTCCTGTAATAATCAACAAATTGACACTGATATCGACACAAGCGGTTCAACCATACTTGAAAATTTTAAATCACTTGAATATATGATAGAAAACAGTGTGAATTTCAAATGCAAGGTGCAAATGGCTGAGGAAACTTTTTATATTAGCGGAGATGATGCAAAGGAGCTTTATTTTCTTGTATTTGAAGAATTTAGTGCAGGGATAATTATTAGCGGAATTATTGACACAGCTGTTGTAAGTTTGCAGTTTATGAGTGATATAAATGATGATGGGAACTCCTATTATACTTGGAAAGATCAGGACAGTTTAAAATATTGGTATGGAGAAATAGGTTTTATGGATAATGATACAGCGTATTTTTCACATCTTCCGGTAATTTCATACATAGAAAAAAGACAGTTACTTGCTGACGGAAACGTTTCTGCAATATTAAATTATATAAACTCAATAAAATGATAAAATCGCCTTGACAATCAGGGCGATTTTTAATTTTTTCCTATCCCCCTTGACAAATATAATACTTCGTGATATGATGTATATCGTAAGGAGGAGTATACTATGGACATTCAATTAAAAAGAGGCATTCTTGATGTGTGCGTACTAACCGCAATCAAAAACGAGGACTCTTACGGCTACAAAATAATAAAGGATATGAAGCCTTATATAGAAATGTCAGAATCCACATTATACACCATTCTTAAAAGATTAGAGGTTGGTGGACTTTTAACAGTCCACACATCCGAGCACGGGGGTAGATTAAGAAAATACTACCATATAACCGAAAAGGGCAAAAAGCGAATAGAGGACTTTAAAGAAGAATGGCGCGAGGTAATGACAATCTATAAATTTGTAACCAAGGAGGACGAAAATGAATAAACAAGAATTTATCACAAAGCTAAAAGCAATGCTTACGGACCTACCTGAAAAGGAAATCAATGACCGCATTGACTTTTATTCTGAAATGATTGATGATAGGATAGAGGACGGCTTAACCGAGGAAGAAGCGGTTAAAGACATTGGCACAGTAGAAGAGGTTGCTAAGCAAATTATAAACGAAATTCCCCTCTTTAAAATCATCAAGCATAAGCTAAAGAAATCAAAAAACAAAACTAAAAATCAAACACCAACCACAAAAAGAAAGCGCTCATGGTGGGAAATAACCTTAATTGCCGTTGGCTCACCAATATGGATTTCACTTTTGATTTCATTTTTTGCAGTAATATTCAGCCTTTATATTTCCCTATGGGCAGTAATCATAACACTTTTTGCAGTAGATTTATCACTTCTTTTAAGCGGTCTTGCAATAATCCCCGGTGTTTTATTTATTTTTACTGAAAGCTTATCCGTAGGCTTACTGATAATCGCAGGAGGCATAATGTGTATGGGCTTATCAATCCTATTTTTCTATGTATGTAAATATACCGCAAAATTTGGTATATTCATCACTAAAAAAATCCCAAGACTAATAAAGGGCCTATTTATTAGAAAGGAGCAAATATAATGAAAAAAATTAAAGCAGCAATAATTCTTATACTTCTTGCTTTCGTAATATTTGTATTAGTAATGGCTTTTAATCAATGGAGCTTCAAATCTATGTTTGAAAAAGACTATATAACAAATACACACGAAATCACAGAAAACTTTTCTAACATTAAAATAATTGTAGAAACAACCGATGTAGAAGTATTACCCTCAATGGACGATAAATGCAAAATTGATATTTATGAAAATGCTAAATATCCTCATAAAGCAGATGTAATAGGCGAAGGTCTTACTATAACTCAACCAAATAAAAAAATTACCAACTCATTTTTTAATTTTGGAAATCCAAAAATAACAATTTATCTACCGAATTCAGAATATCAAGCATTTCTCGCAGTAGTGTCAACAGGCGACATTACAATAGATAGCAGCTTTACATTTGATATAATTGATATTGATGTTACAACAGGTAATGTAAAAAACTACGCATCCGCCAATCAAAGCCTTAAAATAGAATCAACCACAGGCAATATCATTCTTGAAGATGTTTCAGCAAAAAACATTAATCTTTCAGTATCAACAGGGGACATTACATTAAAGAATGTATCAGCCTTAGATAATGTTACTCTTGATGTAAGCACAGGAAAATCTTATTTAACAAATGTTAATTGTAAGCACCTATCATCAAAGGGTACAACAGGAGATATAGAATTAAATAATGTAATCGCTACTGAATCCTTCAACATAAAAAGAACAACGGGCGATGTTATATTTGATAGTAGTGATGCAACCGAAATTGTCGTTGATGTAACAACGGGAGATGTGTTAGGCACATTACTTACAGGCAAAAGCTTCAATGTTGAAACCACCACAGGCAAAAAAGAAGTACCGGGGACCACAGGCGGACTCTGCAAAATCCACACCACAACAGGCGATATCATCATAACAATTAAATAAAACAAACATATATTCACTTGAACATCTGTTCATAAATAAAAATAACTATTGCAAAACGCAATAGTTATTTTTATTTTATATGATTGTGTCCTCAACCTCAACGCATATTCCAAGCTTAACAGAGTATATAAGCACCCTTGCAATCTTATTATCAAAAATTTTATTACAAGCCTTTCTGTAATAATTTAGCTGAGTTGAATGCTTATCCTTTAAAATGTCCTCATATCCATCTTCGGGTACATCATCAGTTTTATAGTCAACAAGAGTAAGATTTCCATCATCTGTTTCAAAAATACAGTCAGTTACACCCTGAAGTAGAACCTTTTCCTTTTTTAAGCTCTCATCCGAGGTAAGACCATCTGCATCAATCAAAACATTAAACCTAAATTCTCTTATAACTCTATTTGATTTTAGAATTTCCTCAAACAAGCTTGATTTTCTAAATAGCTCTAAATATTCTTTGTTTACAAGATTCATATCATGTTCTGACATAAAGGACCTACCAACAAGCCTGCTAAGCTCATTTTCAACACCGTTTTCCTTTTCAAGCTCCTTGAAATTACAAAACTGCATAAATGTATGCGTTGCCGTACCCTTTTCAGCAGCCGTTGAATTTTCGCTTTCAGTAAGTAAAAACTTAGGCTTATCCTTAAGCGGCTTTATTTCAATATCGTTGTTTTCAATACCATCAAGAATTTCAGGATAAAGCTTGGATATGCTCATTTTAGAAGGAAGATTCTTTAAGTAATCATACTTATACTTAAAGCTAAATCTTTCTTTTAGAATTTCCTTATATCTGTCAACGTTTTCTCTTACGTAAACAGGATTCTTTGGACCATCACTACCAATCTTTAGATCCTTTGTGTCAACCTCGTATGCAATAAATGAAGCGTCATTATCTCTTGCACCACCAATAACAAAGCTATATAAGCTCTTAGCATTATAAAGCTCATAATTCTTAATATATTTTTTGCCAAGTGATAAAGTGTTTCTATTTTTCAAGGGATGAGCAGTAGATGTAGTTAAAATCAAACGGTTCTTAGCTCTTGTCATGGCAACGTAAAGAACACGCATTTCTTCCTCACGCATATCTCTTGCAAGCTGTAATGCAATGCATTTTCTTGCAATAGTCTCATATTTATTAAGACCGTCATCACGGCTAACATATCCTGCAATGCCCATTTTTCTTTGGAAGAGAATAGGGTCCTTAGTATCAGCCGAATTAAATGGGTCGGAAAGATTACAAATAAAGCAAACCTCAAATTCAAGTCCCTTTGAAGAGTGAATAGTCATAATCTTTACGTTTTCCTTTGCAGTATCTCCGGAAAATGATTTATCTCCCTTAGAATCGGAAATCTTTTCAATATGCTTTAAAAAGCTATATAGACCCTTAAATGTGTTACCCTCATATTCTCTTGCCACATTATAAAGCTTAATAAGATCTTCCTTTTCCGTAGATTTACACATGGAAAGAATACCGCATATGCCAAAAATATATGAAATAGCTTGATAAGCGCTCATTTTTTTAGTGGCTTTTTTAATATCGCTGATCTTTTTAAGGAATTCCTTAAGCCTTCCCTTTAAATCATCATCTTTGCCGTGTTTAACGTAAGAGCTTATGCTTGAATAAAGAGTAGCTGATTTTTCTGCTTTATTCTTTATTTTAGCAAGATCCGAAAGAGAAAACTTAAATACCTGCGATCTCATAGCGCCCGCCAAATAAATATCTCTTGACGGATTGTCAATAGCATTTAAAATGCAAAGCATTAAAAGAATATGCGGCTTTTCATAAAAGTCCTCAGCCATTTCAAATCTTGCGCTAATACCATATTTTTCAAGGGCCTGTGTGTATAATTTATGATTTTTTGTGTAATTACGAAGCAAAATTGCAATATGAGAAGCGTTTATCTTATCTCCGTTTGGTAAGTATTCATAGTCAATCATATGCTTAATACGCTTAGCTACGTATTCAGCCTCATATTTAGGACCGTTACCCTTGCCAAGACCTTGTGAATTTATTAAACAAAGCTCCACATCCTCGTGCTTGTAATCTTCATTTACCTTCTTGGAAAATATAAGCTCATCCTCACTTTTATCGTAAGGAATACCGTGTGAATTAGAGAAGGTATAGTCTGAAACTAAATTTGAAAAATCAATGATTTTCTTATCACATCTAAAGTTATTAGACATGAAAATCGAAAATCCTAAGCTTTTATCCTTATCGTATGCGTTTTCTTTGTCAAAATTAGTTCTATACCAAGAAAAAATCTCAGGCTCAGCAGAACGGAATCTATATATACTTTGCTTTATATCTCCAACCATAAAGCGGTTGTTCTTTGAAATTGCCTTAAATAGCTTATCTTGAACGGAGTTAGTGTCCTGATATTCATCAATATAAATTTCAGTATATTTTTCCTTTAAATCGTTTGCAATGTTATTTTCCTTATTATCAAGAAGAGAAAGCGCAAAGGTAGCAATATCATTAAAGGAATAAACAGAGTATAGATGCTTTTTCTTAATCAAAGCTTTCTCAAATTCAATTAAAATATCGTAAATCGCCTTGCAAATTACATGGTTTTGCTTAAGAGAGCTTTTAATTCCAGCCTCACTTGACGTAAATAGCGTATCCTTTAATTTTGTAGCAAAGTCCTTGAAATTTCCTCTTGCATCCTTGTAAAAATCCATCGGAATATCACTATTTGAAAGCTTATTTGTTGGCATTCTTATAAAGCTGATATTTGTTGCAATTTCAGCTATTTCATCATAGCTTCTGCCATGCTTAAATGCACTGTCAAGGTCGCATAAGTATTTATATTCAGTATCAAATAGCTCAATATATTTAGTTCCGTTACTGTCTGCGCTTACGTCCCTTAAAGCATCTGCATAAATGGGAATAAAGTATTTAAGACCCTCAGTAACGTATTCCTTTAATACATTTCCGTAAACTGTATCAAAGAAATTCTCTACACAGGAGTTATCAATTAAAAGTGTTTCAAGACCGTCATTTGTAGTAAGCAGCTTTTTTCTTAAATCTAAAAGGGACTTACCAAGCTCACTTTCAGACCAAATGCTTGAATAACAGTCAGCCACCAATAAAAAGCTTTTGTTAGTACCGTTTTCATATAGTTCATCAATAATTTCGGAAATAGTTTCCTTTTCAAGCACGTCAATTTCACTTGCCTGACCGATTCTGAAATTAGCATCAAGTCCTAAGCTTTTAAAATTAGGGCGCACAATCCTCATGCAAAAGCTATCAATAGTACAAATGTCAGCAGAGCCAACCTTGAGCATTTGGTCGCTGATATGACTGCTTGTAGGATCTTCCTTTAATACCTGGCTAAGAGCTACGCTTATCTTGTTTTTTAATTCAGCCGTTGCCGCCTTTGTAAAGGTAACAATGAGCATTTTTGAAATATCATTACCGCTTTTAATTTTGCGGATAATTCTTTCAGTTAAGGTAGCGCTCTTACCACTACCTGCCGCCGCAGATATAATTAAATCGCTGCCATTATGATTTATCGCCGACAGCTGAGAGTCAGTCCAATTAACCTCGCCCATTATTTTTCCTTTCTGCATACCGAATAATGCTCACAGTATTCGCAGGGATCCTTCTTTGAGTCATCCGGTATAGCGCTTGCGTCTCCGCTTATAATTTCGTTGCCGATTTTCTTAATCGCATTTTCAAGCCTTGCGTAAATGTCCGCAAAATCCTGAAGCCTTAAGTACCAATCACTATGCTCATCCTTGCTAGGTATAAATTTACCGCCGCCGCTCATATCCTGAGCCTCAATAACCTTACTGTCATCAAGAAAACAGCCTGAGCGTTCAATTCTGTCAATAGTAACACTAGATTCAAAGTCATCAAGAGATGATGACTCCAAATCAACGTCATATTTTACCGAGTTCTTTGAAATGTTCATAGGGAAGTACATAATTCCCGCAGGCTTAACATTCTTTGTGTCCCCCATAAAGCTCTTTTTAAAGTCGCATTCCTTCATGTTACAAAGGGTAAACAAATAAATAAATAGCTGCGCTCCGTATCCCTTATCAATTAAGTCAAGGTCAATTTTTTCAACACCCGACTTATAGTCAATAATCTTAACGTAAGCAGTATCTCCGTCTCTAAAAACGTCAACTCTGTCTGCCGTACCCTTTAAGGAAACAACAGTATCGTTCTTTATGTCAAAGGTCAACGGAATAGGAGCATCTGTACCGTCTCCGGAAAGAGAAAGCTCCATATAATGCTCATCAAACTTACTTTGCTTAAGCTCAGAAACAAGCTCCATCAAATACAAAACTAAATTCTTTTTTAGCTTATTAAATAAATATCGTAGCTTTTTAGAGTTGTTAACAGATTTACATATAAGTATTGAATAGCTGTTTATTATATCCTCAACGATTTTTTCAACATCATTCTTTGTAACACTGTTAATATCAATTTTCCCATCACGCTTCATATTGAAAAACTTTTCAATAATTAAATGGTTAAGTGTACCGATATTGTTTGAAGCAAACGTTATTCTGCTACTAGATTTTAATTTTAAAACGTTTTCACAATAGTACTTTAATTTACATGATGCAAATGTCTCCATGCTTGATTTTGAAAGGGAAATGTGCTTTTCAAAAATCTCACTCGCAGTATCATTATCAATGGAAAGATCTTTATTGGAGAAGCCGCTCTGTGTCGGCTTTTGATCCTTAAAGTATTCCTTTATAGCCGTAGTAACGTCAAAATCATAAGAACCAAGCTGCTCATCAGCGTTTGATTCTGTGTAAATTCTGTCAATAGGCGCAAGAGTAGATGTGTCAACGCTCTTGTCCTTCTTTGTGTCCTTACCGTCCTTGTCCTTAATCATGCCAAGCATTGTGGAAATTCTCAAAAACGCCATTGAAGGAAGCATTGCTGTGCCTTTAATGTTAGTTTTTAAGCAGGAAACAGTAACGCTTTCTGAAGCAAGCGATAAAGCATGTCTAAACGCTAAAAGCTCATCATCGCTTCTCATTTTAGTTTTAGAGGAAAGCTCAAAATTCACGTTAGCATTTGAAGTTAGAGTAATACCAAGAGTTTCAAGAGTAACCTTATCTGTGTCTGTAAAAAAGCCCTCATCACTAATCTCCATAGGGAATACTCCCTCATTTACACCTAAAATAAATACGTGCTTAATATTAGTAGCTCTTACAGTTGGCGCATCTCCTATTAAAACGTTATCCTCTCCTGATGGAATAGTCGTGATTTTATTTTCACTTATAGCGTATCTTAAAAGGGAAGCAAAATCATCAACACCAACGTAAGTATCTTCGCAAATTGTTACCATTTCATCAAGTGCGGAAATGAATATATTCCAAATTTGTGAAAGCTCATAGCCGTCCTGTCTTGAAACAGAGTAAATCTCCTTTTGAAGCTTTTTCTTTACGTCGTGAGCCTCTAAAAAGTCAAAAACAGCTTTTGCAGCATCACTAACAGTACACTTTTTAGAAAAGCAATTTTCAAGTATGCTTAGCTTATCAATAACCGTGTCTCTTACTGCATTTACACGGTTAAGTGTCTCTAATTGAAACCTTGTAGGCTCACTTACGTATCCGTCAGGATTAGATGCCCAGTAGTCCTCATCCTTAAACTTCTTGCCGTAAATGTTCCATCTGAACATATAGCTCTCAAAGTCATTTAAATCGTTGTCCTTAATATCCGTATAACCGCATTTAATATATGAAATAATATCCTCATATCTATAATTTGATATGGAAGCAAGTGCCGAAAATACCATTTTAATAACAGACATTGAGGTAATATCCGTAGGAGCGGAATAAAAGTAAGGAATATCAAATTTATCAAATGAAAAATCAATTATACCCTTATACGTGTCTGAATTTCGCATTATGACCGCGATATTAGAGTATCTTAAATCCTGATTTTTGAAAATAAGCTCCCTTATTTTTGAGGCAACGTATTCACATTCCTCAAATTCATCTCCAGCTTTAACAAGATTTATACCGATAAGGCCGGGAATTTCATTTGTGCTGAAATTCCACACGTTTTCACATACTGTCTGTATGCTTTTATTAACGTGCTTTTTATCCTCAGTAAATGATTTTTCACCAGGCTTGATTTTTAAATCATTTGCGCAAATAGCATATAGCTTGTCTCTTGCATCTGTAATTTTCGCATATTGCATAGCGCCTGTTTTTGTGCCTAAAGGACAGTCAAGCGCAACAGTAACGTTTTCACAGCTTATAAAAAGCTCCTTAATAACATCAATTTGATTTTTAGTAAAGCTGTAAAAGGAATCAATGTAAATATTTAAGTCCTTTAAATATTCCTTGCATTCTTTCGTTCTTAGCATGTTAGCAAGATTAGTAAGGTCATTTAGGTTGTCGCTGAATTTACCCTCAAGCACCTTTTCGTAGCTTGACCACACTAAGGAAATATCCTTTAGCTTATTTCTAAAACGAGCATTGGTTTCATCTCCGTTATCAATTTCCGTATCAATATAGTCTATGGCAGCTTGAATTTTATCTGGGGTTACGCTATACGCTTTAAGCTCTCCGATTGCGCCCAAAAATAACCCCACACAGCTTTTTTCATGACCCTCTTCAATCTTATACTCAGTAAGCATAGAGCCACACATGCAAAGCGCACGATACATAGCAAGATTTTTTCCGCTTTGGCTTATGTAATTGTATTTTAGTCCGCCAAATTCTCTAAATACCTTGTTTGCAAATCGTGTAAAGTTAGTAGCCTCACAGTAATACTGGCTTGAAGCAGGGAGAAGTGTAGCAATCTCTCTTTCGCTGATTACAGTTTGCTGCTCAGGAACAAGCAAAACTACATGCTGTTTATTTTCAGTATCATTCTTTATTCTTTCAAGAATTTCGGTGCTTTTTCCATGGCCCTCATTACCGAAAAGAAAATTAATCATCTAAATTTCCCCCTTCAATCATTTTAAATACTTGTCTCTATTTTCGTATATATCAACGTTTCTTGCTATAACTCCACGCCCACGCCATGCAAATGGACGAGAGGAAAATTCCTCATCACTAAGACTATTTAATGTCCTATCATCAAGCAAGGTAATAACATCTTTTTTGAAAAAATCAATGGGAGTCAGCGAGGCGTTTTTAGTATAAGGACATACATTTTGACATACATCACAGCCCCAAATGCTTCCGTTTTCAAGCATTAATTTAATTTCATCATCGCTTAACTCATTTTTCTTTTGAGTAATAGCGGAAAGACATTCTGTTTTCGGCTTTCCATTTTCGCCAATACAGCCACAGGGGCATGCATTTTTGCATTTACCGCAATGTAAGCATTTCTTAACAGGAATCTCTGGCGCATATTCAATACCCAAGTCCTTATCACTTAAATTAGTTACACATTCCGCCAAAAAAACAAACGAGGAATATTTTTCGTTAATTAAAAGCCCATTATCTCCAATAAAACCAAGACCGCTTATGCACGAAGCATGCACCTCATCAATAGGGGAGTGGTCGGCAAAAATACAGAATTTCCCCTCAGGATATTTCTTAGACACATACTCGCCAAGGTCAGCCTTAAGACTGTCAACAAATCCGTGATAATCAAGCACCGATGCATAAACTGTCAAGTTGATAGGCGTGCTTTCATTTCTATATGGAATTAAAAACAGAATAGCATTGTCATTTTCACTTAATCCGTTTTTTTCTAACAAATATTTTTTTAGTATTTTACATCTTTTTAGCGGAATAAGAGAAAAAAGCTCTATACCGTGATTTTTGAAAAATTCCTTCATTTTGTCCCCCAAAATCATTGTTTATTTAATTATAAACCGATTTTATCGTAAAGTCAACTGTTTAATGTCCTTATAAAAGTACATTATAAATTTTAAATATAATAAAAAATGGAAATTACACTTGCAATAAATATTTTTATATGCTAAAATTATTATGTATAATTATCTTTTATCTTTTTTAGGGGGAAATATGGCTAAGGAATACAATGAGCAAAGTATATACGCATTAACGGGCGCAGACCGTGTAAGAAAAAGACCTGCGGTAATTTTCGGCTCAGATGGACTTGAAGGCTGCGAGCATTCATTTTTTGAAATTTTATCTAACTCCATAGACGAAGCAAGAGAAGGCTACGGTAAGGAAATTACAGTAACCGTATATCAAGACAGAACAATCGAGGTTGATGACCGCGGACGTGGCGTTCCCCTTGATTTTAACAAAAAGGAAAATCGCTATAACTGGGAGCTTGTATATTGCGAGCTTTACGCAGGCGGTAAGTACGAAAATAACGATGGCGGCGCATATAAATATTCTCTCGGCTTAAACGGCCTTGGTGCTTGCGCTACACAGTATTCATCTGAATTTATGGACGTTTATTCCTACAAAAAGGATACCCTTTACGAAATCCACTTTGAAAAGGGGGCGCCCACAACTGATCTTAAGGTGCGTCCTTTAGAGGGTAAGGAAAGACGTACAGGTACGTTAACACGCTGGCGTCCTGACCTTGAGGTGTTTACCGATATCGCAATTACAAGAGAGCATTTTTTAGACGTTTTACATAGACAAGCAGTAGTTAATAAGGGACTTAAATTAGTCCTTAATTATCAAATGCCAAACGGCAAGTTTGAGAAAAACGAATTCTTTTACGAAAACGGTATTACAGACTATCTAAATGAAATTGTAGGCGCAAATGCCAAAACTGCCCCTGTTTACTGGGAAATGGAGGACAAGGGTAGAGACAGAGAGGACAAAGAGGATTACGAGTTTAAGGCTCAAATCTGCTTCTGCGTTTCCAATACTGTAAACATGACCGAATATTTCCATAACTCCAGCTTCCTTGAGCATGGCGGCTCTCCTGATAAAGCGGTAAGAAAAGCATTTGTTAATGAGCTTGATAAGTACATCAAGGATAACAAAAAGTATCAAAAGGGCGAAAGTAAAATCAGCTTTACAGATATCCAAGAATGTTTAGTTGTTGTAATCAATAGCTTTTCAACCCAAACTTCATACGAAAACCAAACAAAGAAATCTATTACCAATAAATTCATTGAGGATTCTCTTTGCGAGTTTATTAAATCAAAGCTTGAAATTTACTTCACAGAGCATAGTGCCGAGGCTGAAATTTTCGCAAACCAAGTTCTTATTAACAAAAGAGCAAGAGAAAAGGCAGAAACAACCAAGCTTGATATTAAGAAAAAGCTTGCCACCTCAAGCGACTTTACTGCAAGAGTAGAGAAATTTGTTTCATGCCGCTCTAAGGATGAAAACAAAAGAGAGCTTTACATAGTTGAGGGAGATTCTGCTCTTACGTCCTGTAAGCTAGGCAGAGATGCTGAATTCCAAGCTATCATCCCTGTAAGAGGTAAAACCCTTAACTGTCTTAAAAGCTCATATGAAAAGATTTTCAAAAGCGACATTATCATCGACTTACTTAAGGTTATCGGCTGTGGCGTTGAGGTTAAAACCAAGTCCAAGGATGATATGATGCCATTTAAGCTTGAAAACCTAAAATGGCGCAGAATTATTATCTGTACCGATGCCGATGAGGACGGCTTCCAGATAAGAACACTTATTTTAACAATGTTCTACCGCCTCTTACCAACTCTTATTCAAGAGGGTAAAATCTTTATTGCCGAATCCCCACTTTACGAAATCACTAGCGGCAAGGATGAAATTCAATTCGCGTATAACGAAACTGAAAAAACAGAAATTCTTGAAAAGCTTGAAGGCAAAAAGTACACAATCCAGCGTTCAAAGGGTCTTGGCGAAAACGAGCCTGATATGATGTGGCAAACTACAATGAATCCCGAAACAAGAAGACTCATTCAGGTTAGCCCTGCCGATGAATATGAAACTCAAAAAATGTTTGAAACATTACTTGGCGATGATATTGTAGCAAGAAAAGCATTTATCGCAGAAAACGGTTCAAGATATATGGACCTTGCAGACATTTAAGCTATGGAAAATCAAGACCAAATATTTATGCTTGAAGCATTAAAGGAAGCAGAAATAGCCGCCACCGAGGATGAAGTCCCAGTAGGCGCTGTAATCGTGCGTAACGGCGAAATTTTAGTAAGAGCCCACAACACAAGAGAAAAGGACAAAAACCCCCTCTATCACGCCGAAATCAAAGCAATTAACGAAGCAAGTAAATTGCTTGGCGGATGGCGTTTAGTTGGCTGCACCCTCTATGTAACCTTAGAGCCGTGCCCCATGTGCGCAGGCGCAATTATTAACTCCCGTATTGAAAGAGTAGTCTATGGAGCGCCCGACCATAAGGCAGGAGCCTTCGGCACAATGATAAACCTAACCGACTACCCCCTATTCAAGCCTCAAATCACATCAGGCATCCTCTCAACCGAGTGCTCGGGGATCCTTTCAAGCTTCTTTAAAAACAAAAGATAACATTAAAGCGCCGAATTTTCGCTGCTTTAAAAATGAGGAAATATGAATAAGGACGAAACACTTTTAAACGCATATTACCAAGACTGCTTTATGCAAACAATTGAAAATGTCCTTTTGTTAATTCTTGCGGCGGTAATAGCATTTTTTACTTGTTATGATTTAGACATAGCCAATATGATACCAATGATAGTATTTTTCTTGACGGTATTTGCTTTAATTTTAGTTTATCAATATTTTATTTCAAGAGTTTATTGTAATTTAAAAAATGATATTAAAAACAAAAGAATAAAAACAGAGGAAATAAAAATTACCGAAATTAAAAGAGAAGTTGTTTTTGCTACACGAAACGGTAGTTGTGTCGGGGATTTTTGCGGAGAAGGCTTTAATAGATACAAAATTTGTTTTATAGATGAAAACCAAAATAAATCTTTTGTAAGAATACCGCTTCATTTTCTTAAAGCAATCGCATTATGCAACAAAATAGGCGTAATCACAGTCAAAATATCATATTATGAAAAAAGCAAGGTGCTCATAATGTTCCACGAGGAATCAAGCAAGAAAGCAAAGCGTACCCCTAAAAAATCCACTCTAAATTATCTTATAAAAATTCCAAATACTTAAAAATTTAAAACACTAATTGAAAAGAGTCAATTAGTGTTTTTGATTTTATAAATAGTTTTGTTTACTTTTAGCGAAGCGCCAAAAAGTAAAAGCATGATTTAATTTTAGCATAAAGCGATGCTTATGGTGTGGGAAACTCCTCGTAATCAAACAAATATATAAAAAACAAAATGAGTTTTCCACTGCCTAAACAAAAATTAAATCTACGCCGGCTCGAGGCGCTTCTTTTGGCTATCAAATAAACAATACCGCCAAATCAACACCGCTTTTCTGCTCCTAAGAAAAGCACCACCAAACAATACATACTCAACAAAAAATCAAATATCAATAGATAAAGATAAAACAAAAATGGTAGACACGGCTTATTAGTGTCTACCATCTTTTAACTTTTTCAATTTTATCGGTGATTTAAATTTTTTCTATACACAAGAGGCGGAACCTTTAATATTTCTTTAAATGTCCTTATAAAGAAATTTGCATCCTTATAGCCACACATTGTGGCAATTTCATTTATTGGCATATCACTATTCTCAAGAAGCTCAATAGCATATTGCATTCTCAATTTAATTATATACTTAGTCGGCGTAACACCAAGAGTCTTTTTAAATGTGGAATTAAACAGAGATACGCACATGTTTTCCATTTTTGCAAGAATAGGAATACTGATGCTTGTTGTATAAAATTCGTTTATATATCTTATGGATTTAGACAAAACTGCCCTTTCCAATTGCTCGCCCTCAATCGCCCTTGCTGCCTCAATAAGAATCCCCTCTAAAAAACAAGCCAAATCTCTATTTTTAAGCCTGTCCTTTTTAGAAAATCCCTCAAAAAGCCTGTGAAATCGCTTTGTTATTTCATTGTCGGTACAGGTTTTGTTCTTTTTGGGAAATAATTCAATTCCATACTCATTTAATCTGCTTTTAGCCTCAGACCCTGTGAAGTGAACGCAGTAAAAATAAACAACCTCACCCGTGCACTCAAATTTCCAAGGGGTATTAGGTGGAATGACTATTAGGTCACCCGCTTCCAATAATACCTTTTTCTCACTAATAATATCTTGTAGACTACCGGAAACCATATATAATAATTGATAATCAAGTCTACCATGATCACTTTTGTTTATATGCTGAATAGGAGTATTAATGCAAGCACCGCAGTTTACAAATAACGGTTGATCTAAAGAAGCATTGTTGCCAAAGCTTGTGCTTATTACTCCCTCAGGAATAACCACATTATCTAAATAAAATCTGCTATCCTTCATAAATCAAAACCTCAAATATAAAATAATGCTATTTTTATATAAAATAATTCCTTGAAATGTTCTTAAATATATAGTAACATAAAAATGACACAATGTCAAATAATTTAATTTTGGAGGACAAGATGAAAAAAATAACAACCGTATTTTTTACAGTACTGATTATGTGTTGTCTTTTTGCTATTGTATCAACAGCAGTCGAAATTAATGGAGTTGATTATAATTTAACAAAAAGTGCAGACGGAAACACCGCTCAGGTATCACTTTCAAATCAAAAATTAACAACAAAAAATGTCGTAATACCCAAAACTGTTAGCTATGATGAAGAAACATATGTAGTTACCTCAATTCAAGGCCGTGCATTTGAAAAAAACAAGACCATTGAAACATTAGTGATTGAAGCAGACTTTGCTTTAAACGGATACGGCACATATGTATTTAATGAATGCTCAAATCTAAAAACAGTAACGCTGCCAAGCACAATGGCTAAAATTCCAAACAGATGGTTTAGAATGTGTACCTCTCTTGTGTCAATAAACTTTCCATATGGAATTACAGCCATAGAGGATTGTGCATTTTGGAGATGCACATCACTTTTAAGCATTGATTTGCCATCGACAATTACTACTGTCGGAGAAAAGGCGTTTGAGGAATGCTCAGCATTAAAAACCGTAAAATGTGCATCACAAGTGATCGGAAACAGAATGTTTTATGCCTGCAAGCAGGTTGAAACGATGGAGCTAACCAATACTGTATCAATAGCATCAGATGCATTTTATTATTGTGGCATAAAAAATAGCGAAAATACTTTAATAATTCCAAAAACAATAACTACAATTTCAGATAATGCATTTAGATACTGCTTCTTTGATTATATTGTAATTCCAAAAACCTTAACAAGCGCAAGCGAAAATGCATTTGCTTATATGAATACTTATTCTAATTTAATTAAATACACAGGCACAGAGGAACAAGCAAGTGTACTTTTTGCTAATGCAAGTCTTTCATATGAGCTTGTAAATCACTGTGAGATATATAATGGTGGTGAGCATACATATAATAACGAAACTTGTATAGCTAACTGCACAGATTGTGGTACAGCTAAGATTCCAACCACATCCGACCATAGTCTTGTGGCAGAATACAGTTATGCAAACGGCGTTGTATCAACAGGCGAAAAAATCACACAATGTACAGTTGACGGCTGTAAATATTGTGTAAGTGTAGAGCTTGAAGCAATTATTTCATTTACAGGCTACTCTAATAAAATTGGCGGCAATAGAATGTGTGTAGGCTATTCCGTTAACCCAAATGCATATAAGGAGTACACAGGCGCAGGCTATACACTTAATTATGGCGTCGTAGCGTATGCACCAACAGAAAATGAAACAAATATTGATCCTGTAAACAACGATTTAACAGGCAAAAACAATACAACAATAGTTGCACCTATTGAAACTACATACGTTTCATTTGAATTCATTTTAACAGGCTTTAAAGCAGAGCATGACGGTATTTCTATTGTAATCTGCGCGTATGTGTATGACGGCGAAAAGGTAGAATACGTTTCATGCGTTAACGATGAAATCATTCAAACACAGTATGCTCAAACAGTAACATATAAATATTACGAATAAATCAAAAAGCGAATGTCAACCGACATTCGCTTTTAAAATTATTTCTTTAAAGTCTTAACAAACGCTTCAATCTTTTCAAGTGCTAGTGTTAAATGCTTCATAGAATAAGCATAAGAAATTCTTGCATAACCCTCGCCGCATTCTCCAAAAGCAGTACCGGGCACAATAGCGCAATTATATTCGTGTAATAGCCTTTGCGCAAATTCCTCACTGCTTAGACCAAACTTGCCAATATTAGGATAAAGATAGAAAGCACCCTCTGCCTCAAAGCACTCAATTCCAATTCTCTTAAAGCCTTCAAGCAAGAATACACGCCTACGGTTATACTCCGCACGCATAATCTCAATATCCTCATCGCCGTTGCGCAAAGCCTCAACTGCCGCAAACTGTGAAACAGTAGGAGCACACATAATTGCAAATTGATGTATCTTTAGCATTTGCTCAGCAAGCGTTTTAGGAGCGCAAATATATCCCATTCTCCAGCCTGTCATAGCGTATGCCTTAGAAAAACCGCTTGCAATAATTGTTCTTTCCTGCATTCCCTCAATTTGAGCAATAGAAACATGCTTTCTTCCGTATGTAAGCTCTGCATAAATCTCATCTGATAAAATCGCAATATTAGTCCCTCTTAAAACCTCAGCAATTTCCTCTAATTCCTCGCGAGTCAAAATTGCACCCGTAGGATTATTAGGGAAGGGAAGAACTAAAAGCTTTGTTTTTGGCGTAATAGCATTTTTTACTTCTTGCGCGGTCAATTTAAATTTGTTTTCCGCCTTAGTATTAATTTTAATAACCTTAGCCCCAAGCATAGTAGCAATAGGCTCATAGCATACAAATGATGGACAAGGCAAAATAACCTCATCTCCAGGCTCAAGTAAAGCACGCATTGCAATATCAATTGCCTCAGAGCCGCCAACTGTTACAATAACCTCATTCTTAGGATTATAGTCAAGCTCAAAGCGACGCTTCATATATCTTGAAACCTCACTTCTTAGGTCCACTGTACCTGCATTTGATGTATAATAAGTCTTGCCCTTTTCAAGGCTCTCAATAGCCGCCTCTCTTATATGCCAGGGCGTAATAAAGTCAGGCTCTCCAATAGTAAGTGAAATAACATCCTTCATATCAGCAAGCATATCAAAAAATCTTCTGATACCTGAAGGCTTCAAATCACAAACGGTTTTTGAGAGCATTTTTCCGTAATCAATCATATGTTGCCTCTTTCGTCAATGTGCGCAGGGCCGTAAATAACGCCCTTGTCCTTGTATTTTCTTAAAACAAAGTGAGTAGCAGTAGCTGTAACATACTCAATAGTAGCAAGCTTCTGCGCCACGAAATAGGCGACCTCCTTCATAGTTTTACCCTCAATAATGAGCGCAAGGTCAAATCCACCTGACATTAAGTAAAGAGATTGCACCTCAGGATAGTTGTAAATCTTTTCTGCAATCTTATCAAAGCCACGGTCTCTCTGTGGCATAACCTTAACCTCAATTAAAGCACTAACGTACTCTCTGTCAGTCTTGTCCCAGTCAACAATAGTCTTATATCCAAGGATAACTCCATCCTTTTCATACTTTTCAATAATATTCTTAATTTCGCCAACCTCTTTGTCAAGCATAGTAGCAAGCTGCTCGGCAGTTAGTGTAGCATCATCCTCAAGTAACTTTAAAATCTTATCCATAATAGTCTCCTTATAAATAAAGTTATTTTAAATATATCATAAAAAAATTTATATGTCAATTATTTTATCTAACTAAAGCATATAATCTTGCAAAATTTATTTATATTTGATATAATAAAGTAAGAATTTTACACCGAAAGGAAAAATATATATGCTAACACAAAAAAATCCCGTATTAACAGGCTTCCATCCCGACCCAAGCATTTTAAGAGTAAACGATGATTATTTCTTAGCCACATCCACATTTCAATGGTTTCCAGGCGTACAGCTCTACCATTCAAAAGATTTAGTAAACTGGCAGGAAATCAAATCCCCATTAAACCGCATATCTCAGCTTGATATGCACGGCAACCCTAACTCAGGCGGCATATGGGCACCTTGCCTTTCCTACAATAACGGCACATACTATCTAATTTATACCAATGTTAAAAACTTCCACGGTATTTTTAAGGATACCCATAACTATTTAGTAACCACCAACGATATTTTCTCGGGAAATTGGAGTGAGCCAATCTATCTTAATTCAAGCGGATTTGACCCATCACTTTTCCACGATGATGATGGCAAAAAATACCTTGTTAATATGCGCTGGGACCATCGCATGGAATTTCACGATTTTGAAGGAATTTTAATTCAGGAATATTCCGAAAAGGAACAAAAATTAGTTGGCGCAATCAAGAATATATTCAAGGGCACACAGGTTGGCGCAACCGAAGCCCCTCACTTATATAAGCTAAACGGCTATTACTACCTAATGGTAGCCGAGGGCGGCACAATGTACAACCACGGAATTAGAATGGCGCGCTCAAAGAACGTTATGGGACCTTATGAATACGACCCTAAGCCACTTTTAACTACACGTAATAATCCCGAAGAGCCTATGCAAAGAACAGGCCACGGCTCATTAGTTATTACCCAAAACGGTCAAATGTTCGTTGCCTACCTTTGTGGCAGACCAATTACCGAAAAATCAAGATGTACATTAGGTAGAGAAACATGTATATGTGAGGTAGTATGGGATGAAAACGGATGGCTTCGCCTAAAGGACGGCGGAGAAGTACCACCTAAGGAATACTCCGTTGACCTTCCGGAGCATAAATTTGCACCAATTCCTCAAAAGGACACATTCAATATTAAAGAGCTCCCACCACACCTTAATACATTAAGAATTCCACTAAACGAAATCGGCTCACTTACTGAAAGAGAGGGATATCTCCGCCTATACGGTAACGAGTCCATCACATCATGGAATAGACAGTCAATGGTAGCAAGACGCTTACAGCACCATAATGCTGAAGCCACAGTTAAAATGGAATTCCATCCCCAAACATTCCAGCAAATGGCAGGACTTACAGTCTTTTATGATACATACAATTTCTATTATCTCTATATGTCAACCAACGAAATGGGACATAATGTTTTAAGAATGTGTGTCCGTGATGGACTAAAATTCTCAAATCCATTAAACGGAGCTATCAATATCGGCGACCATAGTGAAATTTATCTAAGAGCAAGCATTAAAAATCTAAAGCTTAACTTCTATTATTCATTTGATAACCTAAACTATTATTCTGCCGGTGGCGACCTTAATATCGCAAGCCTCTCCGATGAAGCATATGGCGAAATCGGACACGAGGGACATACAGGCACATTTATCGGTATGGCTTGCCAAGACCTGACAGGCAACCACAATTACGCCGATTTTGAATATCTTGAATACAAAGCAAAATAAAAAATGCTACTGCGAAAATCGCAGTAGCATTTTTATGTTAATTACTCAATACCCTTGATATTTTTGATTATCGCAAATGGATAAACAAATAATGAAACAACAAGACCTAAACCGATAGCTAAGATTCCGCAAAGTGCAGCAAGAATGAAGCCTAAAATCCAGAATATAAGCTTAACTGTTAAGAACCAAATAATGCCATCAAGATCAAGCTCAAAAATCAAACCGGGCATTTTTACAAATCCCCAACTGAATATTTCGCCGATCATTTCGCCAACAAAGTTATTGTCTAAAATTAAGCATGAAATAAGAGTATATGCTAAAACACCAAATACAATCCATGCAAGCAAGTTAGTGGAATTGTTTGACTTAGTAAAGTTAACAATTCCGATAATAATCGCAATAGCAGCAGCTAAGCCACCCCAAACAAATGAATGAATTCTTCTTACCATTGTAGTTTCTCCTTAAAATGTAATTTTGTCGCCTATATAAGCTATAATTGTTTCCTCAGTAACCATATCCTTGTTTTCAATGAAAACAGGAATTAGCTTATCGTAATCATCAAGAATTTGCTCAACGCTATTTTCATCAATTTCAACGCTGATAGTTATCTTGTTAGCTGATTTAACGTCGCTTGCAAAATCATCATATACTTCCTCTTGAACAAAAATCACAGGAACGCTAATCTTATGCTCAACGTATTTTTCCTCTGTGGCATCATATGAGTAAACATACTGTGTTCTAAACTCAATATCAAAGCGTCTTGAAGCCACCTTGAATCCGTGTGAAAGACCCATATTTTTTGTTTCCCAAGCGGATGATGAACCATTTAAATAAACCTTAGCGGGATTCTTATCCTCAGCTTCCTTATACTTTATAGAGTTAATTCCGCTAATATCGCCTAAATTAAACCACAATGTATTGTATGTAATAGCAGAAAGTGTCTCTTGTACCTCATATCCTAAAAGCTTACCTGTGCTTACATCGTAAAGCTCATTGATATAACCTGTGAAGCCAATTAAACCGCTTGCCTTGTTGCCAACAACAGATACATAATCCTCTGTAATATAGAACTCAGCGCAGCTTGATGTTCCAACACCCTCATATGTTAAAAATTCATAAATAGAGCCGCTTACGTTTCCATCGTCATCTCTTTCAACAGAGAACATAGCGCGTCTTACACCTAAATACTTAATGGCAAATTCATATGAATTTTCAGTAATTGTGTAGCTAAGAGCGTTAGCATCACCTAATTGAATTCTTACATTTCTTTCGCTTGTTTCAATGTCCATAGCTAATGCAATTTGGACTGTTTGCTCTCCTAAAACAGGAAGAGTAGCAGTGTAGTCAACAACATAAGAAATAATTTCGCCGTCAAAGTCAATTGTGATATTATAAATTCCGTTTTCAAATGTGTGATGTGCAGTATCTGCTGGATTACTATCAAAGTAATTATTAAATGCAGAAATTGAGGTAGCCGAAATACCCTCTATGGCAGTTAATACATTAAAGAATATTTTTGACTGCTCAAGATTGTCAAGCACCATATGATATTGCTCTCCATAGCCGTATGTAACATCGGAAATGTTTATAAATCCGTTTGTATAATCGCTTACAATGTCTTCGCTATCTACTAAATTCGCGCTATAATCAATAAGCATAGTTTCTGGGAAAAAGCTGTATGGATTTAAATTATAGCCATTAAGTAAAGCGGCAAGTAAAGCCTTTGCGTCAACTACCTCATTCCAAATAGCAAAGTATTCTGTATTTCCAGTTATAGTCTTGCTGAAGTCAACGCTATTTTCTCCACTTTCATCAATGCACCAGCCCATAAACTTATGTCCATCAAATGTAGGCTCATCAGGTAATGTAGCTAAAGCGCCGTATTCCACAACCTGTGATTCAACTGCGCTTCCACCGTTTGAATTGAAAACAACTGTATATTTTTGCTTTACCTTTGTAACAACAGCATAATATGTTGTATTCTCAGAAGCCATAGGAATAGAGCTTAATGCTTCGCCACCGTTAGATGCGCTCCAACCCTCAACAGTATAGTCCCATTCAGCGGTATCAGCCTTTGTGTACGTGTATGATGGATATTCTCCCTCAATAACAGCGTCAACCTTTAACTGATTTCCGTTTTCATCAACCCAAGTAATTGTGTACTTCTTAGGCTCTGGAACGCTTGTGTCGGTATCAGCATCTGTGTCGGTGTTAACGCTTTCGCTCGTATCCGTGTCCGTGCTTGTATCCGTATTAGTAGAATTACCACCGCAAGCAACACAAAATACAACAAATAAAAGCGCAAGCATTAATAATAAAAACTTTTTCATATTTTCCCTCCCATATGTTAATAAAATTATTTTAGTACATATATTTACTAAAGTCAATACTTTCAGTAAAAATATTTACTAAAAATAATAGTAAATTTATTTACTTGATATAATGATTAAAAAGCATGCGAGGTTTAAATATGAAATATATTAGGCGTATTCGCGACCTTCGTGAAGATAATGACAAAACACAAAAGGAAATAGCCGATCTTTTAGGTACATCCCAAACCATGTACGCAAGATACGAAAGAGGTGCAAACGAGCTTCCAATACATCATCTTATAAAGCTTTGCGAAATATACGGTGTTTCAGCAGATTATATATTGGGTCTTTGTGATGGCTTAGAAAAATAAACAAAAAAACACTCCTTGCATATTATATATTAGAGGCTTGCCTCTAAACTTAATTAACAAGGAACTATTATGTGTAACTATATAAACGAAAATAACAACGGTAGATTTGACTGCCAATGCCCATACAGAGATACCTGTCAACGCTACGGTTATAGAGAAAGCTATAACCAAGGTCAAAGACCAAACCAAAGAAATTGCGAAAGCAGAGAATATAGAGGAAGGTCATGCTCATCGTGTAGCCTCTGTAACATTTTTCGCCGCAATCACAATTAATCTAAAAAATACTGACAAGCACGCGCTTGTCAGTATTTTTGTATTGCTATTTTCATCTTAATGTGTTAAAATATAAGCATCAAAATCAAAGGAGAAAAATATGAGCAAATTTTCGCCGTTAGAATTAAGGAAAAGATTGTATAACGATATAACTCCATCACTCCGTTGGAATGGAACTGATAACCTGTCCTGTCATAAGGAAAAATGCAGAGAAAAGCTTAAGGAGCTTTTAGGATGGGACACCTTTAAGGAGTGCGAGTCTAATTTACAAATTTTAAAAGAGGATACCGTAAACGGATATGAGCATATCCATTTTATAGTCCAAACTGAGGAAGGCTACTATGCAAATTGTCACCTTCTTTTACCAAATAATATAGAGGGTAAAAAGCCTCTTTGTGTAGGACTTCAAGGACACGTAAGCGGAGCGCACCTAAGCTTAGCACAACCAAGGTACGAATATGATGAAACCTACATAAAGGAGCAAAAATCCGATTTCTGTATCCAAGCCGTTAATAACGGATATATAGGTCTTGCCATAGAGCAAAGAGCCTTAGGCGATAACACGGGCAAAGAGGAGCCGGGCGGCACTCATTGTCACTATAACGCCACCCAAGCACTGCTTTTAGGCAGAACACTTATCGGCGAGCGAGTATGGGATGTAAAGCAGGTTGTAAAAGCGGTAAAAGAGCAGTTTAGCGAAATAATCACAATGGAAAACTCCGTAATTATAGGCGAGTCCGGTGGTGGCACTGCAACCTATTATTCTGCGTGCCTTATTGATGATTTTGATATATACGTACCGGGAGTAGCAGTATGCTCATTTAAAGAGTCAATAATTGATATCGAGCATTGCCCCTGTAACTATATTCCAAATATAGCAAAATACTTTGATATGGGCGATATGGCATCAATGATAGCACCGAAAAAGCTAATTATAGAAAGTGCCACAAATGATAGATGGTTTCCAATAGAGGGTGCTAAAAAATCATACCGTGAAATAGAAAGAATTTATAAAGCCCAAAATGCAGAAAACAACTGCACAATGGTAATAGGAGAGGGAGAGCACCGCACCTATCCCGAATTAGTATGGGAACAAATCCACAAAATGAAAAATAATTAAAGAGGTATATTATGAAGGATGAGTTAAAGGAATTAAGAATAGTAGATAACTTCTACCAAACGTCAGCATTTTATCCAATGCCAACAATTTTAGTAGGCACAGTAAGTGAAAGCGGACAAACTAACTTAGGTGCATACTCACTCTGCTTCCCGTACTATGTGGCAGGCAAGGACTATTACGCTATGATTTTAGAATGTAGAAATAGCTCCAACACCGCCCAAAACATACTCCGCACAAAGAAATGCACACTTAACTTTATCACAGACGATAAAAAATACTTTAAGGAAGCCGTAAGACTTGGCTTCCCGGGTGAAACCACCGAGGAAAAAATGAAAAATTGCATTTTCACCTTAAAGGATAGCACATTAGGTGTGGATAGACCTCAAATCGTAGAGGAAAGCTATCAAGTATTTGAATGTACATGGGATGATAGCCTTGAAAACGCATATGAGGATAAAGCGGGCGAGCTTGAGGGCTATGAGCCACCATATAGAAGCTTCAACGGAATTACAAGTAAATTCGGCGCTCACTTCATTTTAAAGATTGACAAAATCTTGATGAAGGAAAAGTATCATAACGCAATAGTAAATGGTGTCAAGAATAATAACTTTCCAAGCGTGCCGGTAGACTATGGCTACCGCGATAGCACAAATTTCTGGTATACAAAATTCAAAAAGCCAATTAGTGAAAAAATCCCTGAAAAGAATAACGGCGATGCAAAGTCCGTAATCTATGCCGCCGAAAGAATAGACCCTGATGTGAAATTTACAGAGGAAGCATGCGCTAAGCTAACAAAAATCCCAAGAGTATTCCTAAAAGCGGCACTTACTCAAATGGTAAATATCGCAAAGGAAGAGGGAATTTCTCTAATTGATGAAAAAGCATTAGAAATCATTAACGATAAGCGCAGAAAAGAGAAAAAATAATCACTCTCAAAAAAAGCAAAGCAAAAAGCCTTCCCCTTCGAGGGGAAGGTGTCAGCTATGCTAACGATGAGGTGTAATGAGAGCAAAAATGCTAAATTACCTTAACAAATTCTGCTTTTTAAAAATACTGCATAAAAATAATTTAAAAATCTCAAAATAATACTTGACAAACAGTATAAAGTGTGCTAAAATACATAGGCAAAAAACAAAACCGACATATTGGGATGTAGCCAAGCGGTAAGGCACCAGACTTTGACTCTGGCATTTCGATGGTTCGAACCCATCCATCCCAGTAACGCAAAGGACACCATCACGGTGTCCTTTTTGCGTTACTGGGATGGATGTTCTCTCGAACCTTCCTCTTGCTTCGCAAGAACATGGTTCGTTCTTTTGCCCTAAGCCGTTGTCAGCTCGCTAGCATAAGGCGTGGGCAAAAGCCTCGCCATAGGCGAGAAGCCATCACACGGGCTCGACCACTTTATTTTCGACTTGCGAAAATAAAACATGGTTCGTAAGCAAGGAAAGAGCCGTTGTCTGCATGCAAGCAAAAGGCTCGCCTCAGATCATTTACCAACGGGAAATGCAGCCATCCCGCCGTGATAACCATTTTTAATGTGAATATTTGAGCCATCGGAATATACGTAATTTTTCAAGCTTAAATACAATGTAACTACCTACTGTGCATAAAATAGCTGCTGCCGCAAAAACCAAAATGCGGTCAGTTACTGAAAATAATTGCTTTAATAATAAGCTGATCAAAGCGATTGCCGGTATATGTGTTACGTAAATAAGCGTGGAGCTTTTTCCTAAAAAATTTGTTATACCATTGGGAGATACTTTTATTGAACTAATAAGCTGAAATGCAAATAATGAAGTAGGAATTAGGAAAAAATAGCAGTCATTATCGAATGTGCCATTCAACGTTTTTACACATAGCCACTCTCCATACAAAAGGGCGCTTGATAGCAATAGGCCAACAATAGCGAAAACTTTGTTTATTTGGATTTTTTTCTCTGCAAAAAGCTTGCCGATAACAATCCAAACAAAGGCAGAAGATGCATTAAATACGGGTGAAGAAAAAATGAAGATATATCCTTTATACATTTCATTTATAATTGTTATATCTTTAACAGTACTCCAGTAACTGGATTTTAAAACCGCAAAACAGTATATAAGGATGGAAATAACTAAAAGATATCTATTTTTTATCTTTTTTGATGCGAAAAATACAACTGTTACTGCAATTATTGATGCTTGAATAAACCAAGAAGCCGGAAATGTGCTTGCAAACAACAATGCTTTTATAAGCCTAAATATACCACTAAGCACACCATTCTCAAAATAGCGTCGAATATATAATGTGTATGGCAAAAGAATTATAAACCAAAAACCATATAAAATAAGGCTTCTTTTAACGTATTTCCACAACCTTTGATTTTTCTCTTTGTCTGTTTCCAACTTGCGCAAGCTTCCAAAAAAGAAATACGAAGATATGATAAAAAATATCGGGACAGCCAACCTTAACCATGGGTATAGTACCATTGGAAAAAGACTGCTATGAATTGCAATAATCATTAAAGCCATAATAAATTTAACAATATCAAATATTGCTTGTCTATCTACCGAAGAATGTTTATCATTCATGCTTGTTTACCAAATCCTTTTTAATTTTTAGCGCTTTTCGCCTTTTCATGGCAAAGAAGATATATGCTTATCATATCACAAACATCACTTAGAGTCAACATTGTTGACGTTAATAAATGTGAATAATCAAATAATTCTACATAGGTCTAGTTATAATTGTATCTGTCAAGTGCAACACAAATATAGTTCGTAATCAAGCATTAAGCCGTTGTCAGCGTTTGGGGGTTCACAAATGCTAGCATAAGGTGCGGGCAAAAGCCTCGCCAAAGGCGAGAAGCCATCACACGGGCTCGACCGCTTTATTTTCGTAGGCGAAAATAAAACATGGTTCGCAAGCAAGGCAATAACCGTTGTCTGCTTGCAAGCAAAAGGCTTGCCGCAGCTCTTTTTGCATCGCAAAAAGCCGCCATCCATCCTAATACTCGTGGTCGGTTTTTTATTTTCTGTGATGATAAAGCTTCAATCACTTGGGTGGCGTGTGAATAAAAAATGTTTAAAGGTAGAAAATTATGATGGAAAATGAATTAAATGCTACTGTGTAGCAGCCAAAAAGCACTACTCATCTTCATCAATTATACAATTATCTATTGCATAATCAAGAAGAATATTGATCAATTCGTTTCTAGTGCGATTGGATTTATTGGCAATCTCATTCAATTTATCAATGGTTTCATCTTTTATACGAATTGAAAATACTTTATATCCATCCTCGCCTTTGAGTCCTCTTTTCTTTATTACAAGCTTGTTTTTCATTTTTTTCTCCTTTTTGCAGATTTTATCATAATTATATATTGACAAACGATGCAAAAATATGTTATAATTTATAACACAATTAATAACATATAATTGTGCAATGGAAAGGAGAATAAATATGACAAGAAAAATTTTAGCAATTTTAGTAGCCATTCTTATGCTTGTGAGTGCAAGTACATCTTTGTTTGCCTGTGTTTCATCAAGTTCAGGCGGAAGTAACGGCGGTGGAAACTATGGGGGCTCTTCAAATGGAGGTAACTATGGAGGTTCTTCAAATGGTGGAAGTAGTAGTTCTTCTTACAATTCTGATTATAATGCAATCGTAGACATAATTGCAGACTACAATATGTACACAGAAAGTTGCGCTAAAATGCATATATCGATGATAGAAAATGTTATTGATGTTTGGGGTGCATCAAAATTTGGAACTGTGTATAACTATGTTAAGAAAATCAAAAAAATGAGCGATTTTGATACATACTTTTCGGGAGAATCAGTTGAAACTGCAAAAGCTGCGGTTTGTGGAGCTATGCTAGGAGATCCGACTTTCTATCATAATGAAAGTAGGCTTCAAGAAGCGGTTGATTTATGTTTGATTTACAACAGTGCAAGAGAAAAACTCGATTCACTAAAATCAAGTGCTTCTACAAAAATATCTAATTTAAGAGATGATTACGGAAACTCGTATTCAAGCGAAATTTCAAGTTTAAATAATTGGTTTATTGAAAGCAAGCTGTTCCATGAAGAAATGTTTAACTTTAACAAAAGCTTTTATCAGTTTAGTTCTGACTTTACTGAAATGAAACAAAATGTTTCAAGGTATAAGATGCAAGCAGATATTCATTAAATAAAACTTTAGGCTTACATGCAAAAGACACCGATTTGGTGTCTTTTTCTCTTGCAATTCCATCATTTTTTTGCTACAATAAAACCAAGAAAGGCGGTAACAATTATGGAAAAATACGCATGGAAAGCAAAAATAGTTGATGGAGCATTAGAGGAATACATAAAGCGCCATGATGCAATATGGGATGAAATGAAGGAAGTCCTATCAAACGCAGGCATTGTAAACTACACCAATTTTAAATGCACCCCTGCCAGACTTAGGAAAGAATAAATCCATTTGTAATGGTTGTTATTGCAAAAGAAACAAATGCGCTGTCTGTTGGCTTGAACACAGCCATTGGCATAATTAAAAAGCAAAATAACATTAAAGCGCATTTATAAAGGAGAGCCGATATGTTTGAATTAACCAACGAACAAAGAAAGTGCTTCGCTTTACCGCCTGTGCTTGAGGCTTGGAAAAGAATAGAGGTAAAAAAGGGACCGTACGATACTTGTAATACCTATGCGTATATTGACGGACAACAAATCATGAAGGTTATTCAAGTGTGTGATACAATAGGTCAAGAGCTTTACCGTGAATATTCAGTCAATCAATTAATCTCAAATGACGGAACGAAGCTTCTTCCTAAAACTTCAAAAGGGAAACCGCAAAATTTTATTGCATCATATCTTGAAAAGAAAAAACCGATTGGAATGTCAATTGATTTTAAATCCAATTATGTCGCCATAGTTAATAATGATAGTGAACAATGCTATTATCGTTCTGCATATTGCGATGAAAGAATTGAAATACTTAACGATTTTGAATTGTGGATAGCAAATTGGTGTAAAAACACAGGAGAAAAGGAATTAAAAGAAATAATTGAATTTTCCAAGCGTACAAAAAGTCATCAAAAATTTAATGAAGGTGATTTTTTTAGATACAGAATAGACCGTTCACTTTATGGCTATGGCAGAATTCTTTTGGATTTTGAAAAAATGCGCAAGGAAGGCGTAAAGTTTTGGGATATATTTATGGGCAAGCCACTATGTGTTGCAGTATATCATATTGCCACCACAGATTCAAATTTAAAGCCCAAACAGCTTTTGGGAAAAAAGATGCTTCCATCACAAATGATAATGGATAATATATTCTATTACGGTGAATGCGAAATTATTGGAAATATTCCCATTGAAGAAAACGAAAAGGATTATCCGATACACTACGGAAGAAGTATATCATTAATAGACCCAAATAGTATTAAATACCAATGCGGAAAAACCTATGCTTCAAAATTATTAAAAAAAGAATTAGGCGATTTTAAAAATAACGGCATAGGTTGGGATTTAAAAGTTAAATTACCTATTTTGTTAGAATGTATCAAGCAAAATTCCAACGATCCATATTGGCAAATGATTCATCCTTATTATTCAAATAAGGATTTACGAAATCCAAAATTTAAAAAAGAGCTCGAACAAATTAAAAAGCAAATGGGAGTAAAATAGAAAGGAAACAATTATGGAAAAATATGCATGGAAAGCAAAAATAGTTGATGGAGCATTAGAGGAATACATAAAGCGTCACGATGCAATATGGGATGAAATGAAGGAACACCTATCAAACGCTGGCATTGTAAATTACACCATTTGGAACGTAGGAAACGAGCTTTTTGGCTACTACGAATGTGAAAAGGGCATTGAATACGCCACCAAGGTGCAAAGAGAAAGCCCCGTGGTTGATAAATGGAACGAATATATGAAGGACATTCTCATAATGGAGCTTGACCCAGAAACAGGCGCTCAGCCACAGCTTAAAAAGGTATTTTCATTTAAATAATGTCAAAAGACCTGACATTTCATCAGGTCTTTAAAATTTATAAAATAATATCTTTTTTTAATTGATTTTAAATACATTTTATGCTAAAATTACATTACAAATGTAAAAGGATGCAAAAAATGAAAATAATAGACTTGACTCATACTATAACTGAGGACATGCCTGTATATCCAAACACCGAAAGACCGAAGCTCAAAACCACTAATACCTATGAGGTGGACGGTTTTAGAGAAACACTTCTTACCTTAGGCAGTCATACAGGCACTCATATGGATGCCCCCGCCCACATAATTAACGGCAAGCCAACCCTTGATGATTTTCCAATTTCCCAATTTGTAGGCAAAGCACTAGTCATTGATTGCCGTGGCTTAAAGGACGGCGAAAAAATCACAGCTGATTATATTTTGAAGTATGGCGAAAAATTAAATCAAGCAGAATTTCTGCTCTTTAATTTAGGCTGGGACAAAAGATGGGGAACTAACGAATATTTTGGCGACTTTCCGTGCCTAAATAGTGAAGCCATTGACGTAATAGCAAACGGTAACTATAAGGGCGTTGGCTTTGACGTTATCAGCATTGACAATATAGGCAAGCCACTCAAGGTCCATACAGAACTATTTTCTAAAAAATCACTTATAAATATAGAAAATCTTAAAAATCTTGACCTCTGCGGTAGCGAAATATTCACATTTGTTTGCTTGCCGTTAAAATTAGTAAATGCAGACGGCTCCCCTGTAAGAGCCATAGCTATAATAGAAGAGTAATTTTTTCAAAGGAGTAATTATGTACGATATAGCAGTAATAGGCGCAGGCGTTGTAGGTGGAATGATAGCAAGAGAGCTTTCCTTCTATAACTTAAATGTATGCTTAGTTGAAAAGGAAAACGATGTTGCCACAGGCGCAACAAAGGCAAACTCTGCCATAGTCCACGCAGGTTTTGATGCCAAAGAGGGAACACTCAAAGCAAAATTAAATGTAAAAGGATCAAAAATGATGCCTAAAATTGCCAAGGACTTAGGCGTAAAATATATAAATAACGGCTCACTTGTTGTAGGCTTTAACGAAGAGGATGAAAAAACACTTGAAAGCCTTCTTATTAGAGGAAACGCAAACGAGGTTGAAGGACTTAAAATTCTTAATAGAGAGCAAATCCTTGAAATTGAGCCAAACATCGGCAAAGCAGTTACCTGTGCATTATATGCTCCCACAGGCGCAATTGTCTGCCCATATGACCTTGCCGTGTCCGCAATCGGTAACGCTATGGATAACGGTGTTACATTAAAATGCAATTTTGAAATTACCGACATTCAAAAGGAAAATGACCACTACATTTTAAAATCCCCAAATGAAGAAATTAAAGCACGCTATATTGTAAACTGCGCAGGCGTTTATTCCGACAAAATCGCAAAAATGGCAGGCGATACCACATTTGATGTCCACCCAAGAAGAGGCGAATATGTGCTTCTTGATAAGGAATCAGGCGCCCACATTAAGCATACAATTTTCGTAACCCCAAGTAAAATGGGCAAGGGAATTTTAGTATCCCCAACAGTTGACGGCAACCTTCTTTTAGGACCAACCGCAGTTGATGGCGATGATAAAACCGATAAATCTACAACAACCGACTTCTTTGCATCAATTTTCGACATTGCCGAAAAAAGCGTTAAGGATATCCCAAGAAACAAAACAATCACATCCTTCTGTGGACTTCGCTCAGTAGGTAGCACAGGCGACTTTATTATAAATAACCCAATAGAAAACTATATAAATGTTGCCGCAATTGAGTCACCGGGTCTTTCCTCAGCGCCCGCTATTGCTGAATATGTTTGCGAGCTTTTAAAAAATGCAGGACTTACACTTGAAGAAAACAAAAACGCTTCAAGAACAAGAAAATCAATGCATGCATTCAGAGAAGCATCTATTGAAGAGAAAAACAAAATTATAAAGGAAAATCCATCCTATGGTAAAATCGTTTGCCGTTGCGAGGGAGTAACCGAGGGCGAAATTCTTGATGCAATTCGCAATAATCCAAAGGCAACCGACCTTGATGGTGTAAAAAGACGCACAAGAGCCCAAATGGGCAGATGCCAAGGCGGATTTTGTAGCCCATATATAATTGAGCTTTTATCAAAGGAGCTTAATTTACCATACGAAAAAATCACAAAATCAGGCGGCAAATCCTATGTTGCAGTTGGCAAAACAAAGGAGATAAAATAATGACAGATTTAGTAATTATAGGTGGCGGTCCTGCGGGAATGAGCGCCGCAATCTCCGCATATGAAAACGGAATTAAGGATATTTTAATCCTCGAAAGAGATGATGATTTAGGCGGAATTTTACGCCAATGCATCCATAACGGCTTCGGCTTACACAAGTTCAAGGAAGAGCTAACAGGCCCAGAATACGCACACAGGTATGCTGAGAAAGTAAAAGAGCTTGGCATTAGCTATAAGCTAAACACAATGGTTCTTGATATTACCAAAGACAAAAAGGTAATTGCCACAAATAGCGAGGATGGCATCTTTGAAATCCAAGCAAAAGCAATTATTCTTGCTATGGGATGCAGAGAAAGAGCCAAGGGTGCATTAAATATCGCAGGCGACCGCCCATCAGGCGTATATAGCGCAGGCACCGCCCAAAAATTAGTTAATATAAAGGGCTATATGCCGGGCAAGGAAATTGTTATTTTAGGCTCAGGCGATATCGGTCTTATAATGGCAAGAAGAATGACACTTGAGGGCGCAAAGGTTAAAGCCGTATGCGAGCTTATGCCATATTCCTCAGGTCTTGCAAGAAATATTGAGCAATGCTTAAACGATTTTAATATCCCACTTCGCCTATCTCATACAGTAGTAGAGCTTCACGGCAAGGAAAGATTAACAGGCGTTACCATAGCTAAGGTTGATGAAAATCGTAAGCCAATTAAGGAAACATACGAGCATATCCCATGCGATACACTCCTTTTATCCTGTGGCTTAATCCCAGAAAATGAGCTTACAAAAGGCGCAGGCGCAACGCTCTCAGGCGTTACAAACGGTGGCATAGTTGACCAAAACAGAGAAACTGATGTTGAGGGCATTTTCTCCTGCGGCAATGTGCTTCATGTACACGATTTAGTGGACTATGTGTCTGATGAAGCCGAAATTGCAGGCAAGGGAGCTTCAAATTATATTAAGGGCATTAGCGAAAAAACAGTTAATATCCCAATCAGCACCGACGGAAAAATTCGTTACACCGTTCCACAAATAATCACAGAGAAAAAGGATGTAACCGTATATTTTAGAGTATCAAATGTATTCAAAAATGTAAAGGTTAATGTCTATGCAGACGGCAACCTCGTTCTTTCAAGAAAAAAGCAAAAGGTAGCCCCTGCCGAAATGGAAACAATCAAGCTAAATAAAGACATTTTTGAAAATGCCAAATCATTAACCTTTAAGCTGGAGGAAATACAATGAAAAGAGAATTAACATGTATTGCTTGTCCCTTAGGCTGTAGCCTAACTGTAACGCTTGAAGGCAAAACCGTAATTAGCGTAGAGGGAAATACTTGCCCAAGAGGTAAGGACTATGCTGTAAACGAATGTACCGCCCCTGTGCGTACAGTAACATCAACAGTAATGTGCGAAAACGGCGACCTTGTGTCTGTAAAAACAAAAAATCCTATCCCAAAGGATAAGATTTTTGAGGCTATGAGCATAATCAATAAAACAGTAGCAAAGCTTCCAATCAGCGTAGGCGATATAATCATTGAGGACTTGTTTGGTAGCCAACTAGTTGCAACCCAAGATAAAAAATAAAGAGGACATAAAATGAATACAATAAAGTTTGACAAGAAAAATACACTTGTAATAGCCCATAGAGGACTTTCAGGACTTGAAAAGGAAAACACCAACGCCGCATTTGTTGCCGCAGGCAATCGTTCATATTATGGCATTGAAACCGATATCCATAAAACCAAGGATGGACATTTTGTAATCAATCACGATGATAATTTTAATAGAGTAGCAGGCGAGGATATTATTATAGAGCAATCAACTCTTGAGGAAATACAAAACTTAGTTTTGTACGATGTTGATAATCAAAAATCTCGCATTGACCTACGCCCAACCACACTCCAAAATTATCTCTCTATCTGCAAAAAGTACGAAAAGCACTCAATTTTAGAGCTTAAATCCGATTTTACCGATGAGGATATTGCTAAAATTATTGATATCATCAAGTCCTATGACTACCTTGAAAATGTAACCTTTATCGCATTTAATTACGAAAATCTTTTAAAGGTTCGTAAAATTCTACCAAACCAATCCTGCCAATACCTATTTTGGAAGCTTACCGATGAGGAAATTTCCCGACTTGTAAAGGATAAAATAGATGCAGATGTGTGGTGTATTGAATTAACCGAGGAACAAATCAAAAAGGCACACAAAGCAGGCTTAAAGATAAACTGTTGGACAGTAAACGAAAAGGAAAACGGCGAAAAATTCGCCTCATGGGGCATCGACTTTATTACAAGCAATATTCTTGAATAAAAGAATAACTCAATCATATTTATATGCACCTCAAAAGTGTTTAACTTTTGGGGTGCATATCATTTTGTATAAGCTTTTCTATTCCTTTAATGCATCTCTTACAGTGTAAACGCCTGCATCCTTATTCTTTGCAAGCTCTAATTGGAAATTAACCACCGCTTGAATTGTTTCATCATTAAACTTACGGTCTGTAAATTCTGAAATTACTCTTTCAAAATCGCCGCTTCTGCGTAGAATATCTACATATTGAGCAATAATATTTTCATTTCCCTTTTTTAATTTTGGAAGCTTTTCGAACATATTAACCGCCATTTTTCTAACATGCTTAGCGTTATTGATATCTCTGCGGTCATCACAGCTCCATGCGCAACGCAAAAGAGCAGAATATGCATCCATATACTTTCTGTCTAACATCATAATCTTATAATGCTTATAAAATCTGTCTGCTAATTCGCTCTTGAATTCTAATCCGTCATTGCTTGAATACTCACAGGACTTTAAAAATTCCTCATTAGCAGACGATTCACTTTCAACGTCGTAATTTACATAGTCGCAGCAAGGACATCTTTGAATCCAAAGCCACATGGTGCTTCGCCTCATTTCAGGTGGTCTTAAATCTAAATCAGGACTGCCGAAGCTATTTGTACTCATAAGTATATTGTGCTTGCTTTCTGTACCGCAAATAGCGCATTTTTTGTTAAATTCTCTAAAAGTTGACATATATTACTCCTTTAATTGTTTTTAATTGATTTATAATAAGAAATCGCCATGTTTATTTTGCATAGCTCAATTCCGTGAGCTTTTGCAAACATATATCTAATGGAACAAATAAATTCCTCAAACCATTTTGGCAGCTTTAGTTGACTATACACCTCATCAACATCAGGGGAAACCATATTAAGCGTAAATCTACCCATGCGAACTTGCCTTGTTATCTTTTCCGCACATCTCAAATTTGCTCCAATTCTTTCAACCTCAGGCTTTATAATTTCAAAAATATCATCTCTGAAGGCAGGAAGCTCCGATAGCGTAATAATTCCTTTTTGAAGTAGATTTTCCCCGTTATCAGCCCAAACATTAGTTCCATGCAGTAAACCGCAAATTTTAAGTAGCTCCAGCTTGCTTTGAGGCTTAATGTTGGTAATTTCAGTTTCCTCTAATAGCCCAAAATCAAGCTTAACCTCATATGGATTGATTTTACTAAAATCAATATTCTCATATTTAATTTCGCTTTTACTCTCAAGCATTCTAAGCTCATCTAAAATCGCTTTTGCAGTAACTCTTATGTGCGGATATCTTCTGTAAAAAGGCTCATTTTCCTTTGGTTTGGTAAAGACCTTTGGCAAAATGGTAAATATCTTATCCTCGGTATGACAGTCCACTTCCTCTACAAAATTGTAAACCTTTAATATTTCTCTAATTACGTTATAAGCTGCTTCAAGTGCTTCAAATCCTACAAAAAGAGTACACCCAGGCGCATCAATCATTATAGAATGCATTTCATACGGAACGTTAAACCCCTGAGGCTTCATTCTTGCTCCGCAAGTGCATTCCTTTTGACCAACGTCCCAAGGAGTTAGGTTACTGTCAATCATTTCAACCTTTTTGCAAGCAGGGCAATAGTAGTGAAGCGGTAAAGGATTGTTATCCGTAACCCCAAGCAAATAAGAAATTAAAGTTGAGCCGTATGTAATGCTGTAATGGGAATGGTATCTCATATTTCTAAGAGAGGACTTTATTTTTCCAAGAATTTCATCAAAAATCAGAGCCTCATATCCAAGCAAATATTTTGATTTTTCCATCTCAAGCCTTTTTAAAAAAGCCTTAGGAGCATTATTTCCGTAAATATCCTCAAAACGCTCCTTAACAATATCTAATATTCTAAAATTTTGTTCATTCATATTTAGCCCCCATTGTAACTTATCAATAATACTGTTACTTATAATCATTTTAACATAACAATAAAGCCTAAGCGTTTTGTATTTTCCAAAGTAAAAAACGGGTGCTGAAAGCAAACCCGTTTTATAATGTAGTAAGATTTTAAGACCTTGATTTTTTTAATCTTGGAATAAAATAGTATGCGTTTATATAAACAAAAATAAATAGTAAATAGAGAGGCAAATATAATCCGTAACCCATACCAACTATTTCCTGCACCTCATTATCGCGCATAAAATAAAATGGATCGGGATCAATCTTGAATAAGTAAATTTCTAAGAATGTGTATAGTAGCATTATACCTAAGCAAATTCCTTCCTTCCAAATATTGCAGTATTTGAAATCAGTAAACTTATAGGTTATAAAGCAAACGGCAATAATCAAGAAAAATGAATGTGTAAGAATAGAATAAAGATTTTCAAACAAAATCAATTCATTAGTAAAGCCTGCGCTTGGATAAGCAAAAAATATTGTTGCGCAAAGTATTCCTACTATTGAAGCGAAATTATAAAAGAATTTTTTTCTTACAATCAAAGCGATAATTACAAGCCAACATGAAATAGCGCATCCGGGTCTAGGCAATAAAATCTTTAAAACTCTATTAACTGTAAGCTCATCTGCAAGAATAAAACCGTTAATTCTTCTAACCACGCCTAAAACAGCAATCGCTATCGCCAAAGATAATAGGATAGAAAATTTAAGCTTTTCACTTTTGTTTTTTAATAGAATTGATGAAACAACAATAAATCCAATACATAAAATCAATGTGATAATATGTAAAGCACCCCATGCCCCATCAACCTTAGGATTTGGATATGTGCTAAAAAGCCAGTCTGTAAAGCTCATACAAATATACCTCATATAGAATTTTAAACAAGAATATTATACCATACGCAATCCAAAAATGTCATTTTTATGAACAAATTTCCAAAAAGTTCACAATTCCATTCATGTCATAGCCACGAGCAGAGCCGAATCTACCGATTCAAAGTAAACAAAAAGGACACCATGAAGGTGTCCTTTTCGTGAACGGAGAATCAGAGATTCGAACTCTGGAACCGTGTTACCGGTTACACGATTTCCAATCGTGCGCCCTCGACCAGCTAGGCGAATTCTCCGTATTGCTAAGGTATTATAGCACAATCGTTTAGAAAAATCAAGATATTTTTTCATATTTTATAATTTATTTTTAGTATACTAAAATAATAATTGACAGAGTAATCATAATGTTGTAAAATTATTGATGAAGAAAGGAGTGTACTATGAAAAAATCAATATCATATATTTTAGACTTTACATTTATAACAGTAGGATGCTTCATTTTAGCACTTGGTATAAATATGTTTTTAGCTCCCAATAAAATTTCATCAGGTGGAATTTCTACGATAGGTACAATCCTTTTGCATATATTTAGTATTAAAATGTCAATAACTAACATTGTATGCAATATAGTTTTGTTTTTGCTTGGCTTCAGATACCTTGGTAAATATGCAGTAATTAAAACCACCTTCGGTATTCTTTCATTAACAGGCTTTTTAGAACTAACAAGTTATTTCCCAACCTATACCGACGATATGATGCTTGCCACCGTAGTGGGCGGTGTGTTGGTTGGAATAGGCGTAGGACTTGTTATTAAAAGAGATGGCTCAACAGGCGGAAGCGATTTTGCATCACTTATAATAAAACGCTTTATTCCTCACATATCGATAGCAACCATTATTTTAATTCTCGACTGCGCTGTAATTGTAGCATCAGGTATGGTATTTAGAAGTCTGACAGTTACTATCTTTTCAATTATAGCAATGTATATTTCTTCTAAGGTAACCGACTATATTGTAACCCTTGGCAATAATGCAAAATCCGTTCAAATCCTTTCCGATAAAGCCGATGAAATTTCAAAGCACATAATGGAGAAGCTTCAACGCGGTGTAACAGGAATTTACTGCAAGGGAATGTATTCTCAAAGCGAAAAGCTAATGCTAATGTGTACAGTTAGTCCCAAGGAACTGCCTAAGCTTATAAGAGCCGTAAGAGCAATAGACAAAAGTGCATTTATCATCATCAACGACTCAAAAGAAGTATTAGGCGAAGGCTTTAAATTAAAAAGTGATTACGACCAACAAAATTAAAGCAAGGCATGCCCTCGCATGCCTTGCTATTTTATTATTCAGTTGTATAGTTATCAAAGTAACCTTGAATATACACGATAGGTGTACCCTTATCGCCTGAGCCGGATGTTAAATCGCAAAGTGAACCGATAAGGTCGGTTAAGCGTCTTGGAGTTGTACCCTCAGATGCCATTTTACCAACAAGATTATCATCCTTCTTTGTGATTTCTTTCTTGATAGCTTCCTTTAAAGCATCTCCTGAAAGATTAGCAAAATCATTATCAGCAAGATACTTGAGCTTTAATTCATTAGGTGTACCCTCAAGACCAACGGTGTATCCTGGAGAAACAATAGGGTCAGCAAGCTCCCAAATCTTTCCAACAGGATCCTTAAATGCGCCATCGCCGTAAACCATAACCTCAACAAGCTTGCCTGTTTCATCAAGAAGTCTCTTTTGAATATCCTCAACGAGTTTTTGGCAATCTCTTGGGAATAATTTAACCTTATCCTCAGTAGCCTTGTTTGAACCTAAAAGACCGTATTCAGCATTGTAACCGCTACCGTTAACAGGTGCATTTAAAATTTCATCAAGACCGTAGTTGATTTCAACGCCAGCCTTCTTCAAAAGACGCTTTGTGCGGAAACGGGAGTGAATGTCGCAGTTAAGTACATTCTTTGTGTAGTTAAGAATTGCTCTAGGGTCATTAGCGAAAATGATTTCAACCTCAGCGCCACATTCCTTAATAAGACCCTCATAGTATTCAACGTAGTCAACACCTGTAAATGGGTGCTTTTCATAACCGAAAAGCTCACGGTATTTTTTAAGATCTAAAACGTCCTTATATGGGTCAACACCCTTTTCGTCCATCATATCAAGACTAATTAAGTGGTTACCAACCTCATCAGAAGGATAAGAGAGCATAAGAACAATCTTCTTTGCGCCCTTTGCAATACCGCGAAGACAAATTGCAAATCTGTTACGGCTTAAAATTGGGAAAATAACACCAACGGTATCTCCGCCAAACTTAGCCTTAACATCAGCAGCAATATCGTCAACAGTAGCGTAGTTCCCCTGCGCTCTTGCAACGATAGCCTCAGTCATTGCTACAACGTCACGGTTCTGAACCTCAAATTTTGCATCCTTTGAAGCTTCAAGAACAGAATTTGTTACGATATCAACAAGATTGTCACCCTCACGAATGATAGGCGCTCTTAGTCCTCTTGATACTGTACCGACCATACGACTCATAATATTTACACTCCTCTATAATATAGAAAATTTAAACTAAATAAAAATACATAAGTATTATAGCAAAAACATATGTCGTTGTAAAGAAAAAAATTTAAAAAAATCAAATTTTTTATATTTTTAATATAATTGAATATTTTTGAACAAAATTTTTATGTCATTTGACAAAAAATGAAGGTAACTAACCAGTGAAAACTTGAAAATAAATGCATTGTATAGTATAATAAGAAAAAAGAAAGGATGAAATTATGAAAATAGGCTTATTTACAGACTGCCATTACTGCCACGCAGATAAAATAGGCGGCAACCGTCGCCCAATGCTTTCATTTCAAAAAATCAAAGAAGCAATGACGCACTTTAAAGAGCAAAGCGTTGATATGGTATTTTGCTTAGGCGACATAACCGACCATGATGAAAATAGCACCAAAGAGGACATAATTTCTTGCTTCAAGAAAGCAATGCAAGCTATAAAATCATATCAAATCCCATTTTATTTAGTTCCCGGAAATCATGACTATTTAGTAATGACCGCCGAGGATATGGAAAGAGAAGCAGGCTTCAAAATTCCACCATACACCATTGAAACGGAAAAGTACAATTTTATTATTCTTGATGCCAACTACCGTTCAAATATGGTCCGCTTCGATAAGGCAGGAGTAGAATGGACGGATTCAAATCTTCCGCCAAATCAAGTAAAATACCTTGAAGCTCAGCTCAAGCATTCAACCATTCCGTGTATAGTCATGATCCACGAAAATCTTGACCCCAGTGTGGATAAATATCATATCGTTAAAAACGCCACCCAAATCCGCAACATAATAAAATCAAGCGGCAAGGTCAAAATGGTAATTCAAGGACACTACCACCAAGGTAACGAAAACACCGTTGACGGTATCCCATATATAACACTCCCCGCCATGTGCGAGGGCGAAGAAAACTATTTTAAAATACTTGAATTATAATAACGCATAAAAAAGCCACCCAACGTCTGTTGAGTGGCTCATATTATAGATTTTCCCAGTCAATCTCTCTATCTTTAAAATAGTATTTTCTATCTCTTTCTCCAATTTCACGCATTACTTTGCAAGGATTACCAACCGCAACCACGTTTGACGGAATATCCTTAGTAACAATACTGCCTGCACCAATTACAGAGTTATCCCCAATCGTAACACCGGGCATAACTATAACACCTGCGCCAAGCCATACGTTATTACCAATATGCACTTCAGCATTATACTGCGTAACCCTTGCCCTTAACTCAGGGTCTATCGGATGTCCCGCAGTTGCAATAACGGTATTAGGGCCAAATAAACAGTCATTTCCAATATAAATGTCCACATCATCAACAAGAGTTAAATTGAAGTTAGCATAAACATTGTTGCCTAAATGAACACGCTTTCCGCCCCAATTTGCATGTAATGGTGGCTCAATGTAACAGTTTTCGCCAATTTCCGCAAACATGTCCTTCAGCATAGCAGCACGCTTTTCTCCTTCAAGCGGTCTTGTGGCATTAAAATCATATAGCTTCTCAAGACAAAGAACCTGATCTCCAAGTATTTCCTCATCATTACAGTAGTAAACAAGTCCCTTTTCCATTCTTTCCTTTTGTGTCATAACATCCCCCAAAAAATCCGTTTTTTTAATTGTACTACAAAAATGAAAATAAATCAAGCAAAAAACACTTGATAAAATATATAATATATGCTAAAATAACTGTGAATTTTTCCGAAAGGACAGAAAATATGAACGAAAAGCAGAAAAATATAAGAAACTTTTCAATAATTGCCCATATTGACCACGGTAAGTCCACACTTGCCGATAGAATTTTGGAGTATTGCAATGCCGTTACCAAGAGAGAAATGGAGGAGCAGCTCCTTGATAATATGGACCTTGAAAAAGAAAGAGGCATTACTATCAAGGCTCGTGCTGTTAGAATTGACTATACCCACAAGGACGGTCAAAGCTATATCCTCAACCTAATCGACACCCCGGGCCACGTTGACTTTAACTATGAGGTGTCCCGTTCCCTTAACGCATGCGAGGGCGCATTATTAGTTGTTGACTCAACACAGGGCATTGAGGCGCAAACACTTGCCAATGCATATTTAGCGGTAGATTGCGATCTTGAAATCGTGCCTGTAATCAATAAAATTGACCTACCCTCTGCCGATGTTGACAGAGTAAGAAACGAAATTGAGGATGTTATCGGTATTATTGCCGAGGATTGCCCGGCAGTGTCTGCCAAGGTAGGCTTAAATATTGACCAAGTCCTTGATGCCGTAATTGAAAAAATCCCTGCACCTCAGGGCGATGAAAGCGCACCGCTTAAGTGCTTAATCTTTGACTCCTACTATAATGCTTACTTAGGCGTAGTGGTTTATGTAAGAGTAATGGACGGCACACTTAAGGCGGGAGATAAAATCAAGCTCATGAGCACAAATGCTCAGTACGAGGTTGTTGAGGTAGGACACTTAAATGCCTTTGGGCTTCAAAAATCAGACTGCTTAACAGCAGGCGAGGTAGGCTATATTACCGCAAGCATTAAAACAGTTAGCGAAACACGAGTAGGCGATACTGTAACAACCGTAGAAAACGGTGCAACCGAGCCACTCCAAGGCTTTAAGGAAGCGCTTCCAATGGTATTTTCAGGTATCTATCCGGCAGACGGAGCAAAATATAATGATCTTCGCGAGGCGCTTGAAAAGCTCCAATTAAACGACGCCGCATTAACCTTTGAGCCTGAAACCTCAATAGCTCTTGGCTTCGGCTTTAGATGTGGCTTCCTTGGTCTTTTGCATATGGAAATTATTCAAGAAAGACTTGAAAGAGAATTCAATCTTGACCTTATAACAACAGCACCAAGCGTTATCTACAAAATTGAAAAAACAAACGGTGAAATTATCTATGTTGATAACCCTTCAAATTACCCAACTAACGATACAATCGCCACAGCATACGAGCCAACTGTAAAATCAAGCATAATCACCCCAACCGAATTCGTTGGCGGCATTATGGACCTATGTCAAGATAGACGTGGCGTTTTCAAGGATATGAAATACCTTGACTCTCAAAGAGTTGAATTACACTATACAATGCCACTTAACGAAATTGTTTATGACTTTTTTGATGCATTAAAGAGCAGAAGCAAGGGCTATGCATCTCTTGATTATGAGCTTGCAGGCTATGAGCCAAGCAATCTTGTTAAGCTTGATTTCTTGCTTAATGGCGAAATCGTGGATGCTCTTACATTCATTGTTCACTCTGAAAAGGCTTACGCAAGAGCAAGAAAAATTGCAGAGAAGCTAAAGGAAAATATCTCACGTCAGCTTTTTGAAATTCCAATTCAAGCAGCAATCGGCTCAAAGGTCATCGCAAGAGAAACTGTAAGAGCACTTCGTAAGGACGTGCTTGCAAAATGCTACGGCGGTGATATCACAAGAAAGAAGAAGCTTCTTGAAAAGCAAAAGGAAGGTAAAAAGAAAATGCGCCGCTTAGGCTCAGTAGAGGTAACTCCAGAAGCATTTATGGCGGTCCTTAAGCTTGATGATAGTGAAAAATAATATGTCAAAAACACTAGGGCTTTATATTCACATTCCATTTTGTAAGCAAAAATGTAATTATTGCGACTTCTATTCCTTAGGCTGTAACGAAAGTAACATTCCAAGCTATATTGATGCGCTTTGCACTCACATTAAAAGAGAAGCCCCATTATATAAGGACTATCAAATTGATACAGTATTTATAGGCGGTGGTACTCCCTCTTTAGTAAGCGCTGATGACTTTTCAAAGCTTGCTAACACTTTAAAAAATAGCTTTTTATTCACACACAATGCGGAATTTTCCATTGAAGCAAATCCGGGAACATTAACCAAGGATAAGCTAAATTGTTACAAACAAAACGGCGTAAACCGTCTTAGCATAGGACTTCAAAGCGTAAGTGATGATGAGCTTAAGGTCCTTGGCAGAATACACACCTATAATGAATTTCTAAATAGCTATAATCTTGCAAGAGAATGTGGCTTTGATAATATCAATATTGACGTTATGTACGGCTTGCCAAATCAAACGCTAGAAAGCTTAAAAAATACACTTAGCAAGATATGCAACCTAGCCCCTGAACATATTTCCGCATATTGCTTAAAACTTGAGGAAGGTACACCGTTTTATAAAATCCAAGATACTCTTAATCTTCCAAACGACGATGATGAGTACGAAATGTATATGTATCTTTGTAACGAGCTTGCAAGACAAGGCTATGAGCAATACGAAATCAGCAATTTTTCCAAAAAAGGCCGTAGATGTGTCCATAATTTAAAATATTGGCTAAGCTATGAGTATATTGGCTTTGGACCGTCAGCTCACTCATTTTTCAATGGAGAAAGATACTACTATATAGACAATGTTCATACCTATATAAACCACATAAATGTGGCGCAAAGTGTGGATAATTTACCAATAAAGCAGTACGAGGAGCAATCAGATTTACCAATTTGCAGTACCGATGAATATATAATGCTTAAAATGCGTTTAAGCGACGGAGTAAACGAAGCGGAATTCAAATCTAAATTCGGTATGTCCCTGCTAGATAATTATCCCGAAATACAAAATTACTTGAAGGATGGCTACATAGAATACAAAAACGGAGCATATAGCTTTACGCCAAAGGGCTTTTTTGTAAGCAACTATATTTTAGCAAAAATCTTAAAATTCAACAACTAACGCGCACTTGTGCGCGTTTTTTGTCGCAAAATATAGTGCGAATATTTATATAATATATTAAAAATTCTTGACTTGTCAATAAAATTATGATAAAATAAACACGCAAAGATATAAAGGAGGTAGAAAATGGATAATAATTTTAAATCAATCGTTGCGCAAAATATATATTATCTTCGCACGCAAAATTTCATGACTCAATTTGAGCTTGGCGAAAAATTAAACTATTCCGACAAGGCTATCTCCAAATGGGAAAGAGGCGACGGTATTCCCGATGCCTATGTTCTCAAAAAAATGAGTGAGCTTTTCGGTGTTACCGTAGATTACATTCTATCTGAGCATACAGAGCAGGAAAGAAAGCTTGAGCCTAAAAAAACAAAAATGTCCTTAGCTATGCTTGCTAATGTAATTATGATTAGCATTGCTACTGTTGCACTTTTAGTTTTTGTAATAATAGCTATTGCGGATAAGGGAAATTATCAATGGCAAATATTCATCTATGCCATTCCTGCAATTATCATTGTTGGCATCGTATTTTCAGTCATACTGAAAAACAAAATTATGGGCGTAATTTCCGTATCAGGACTTTGTTGGAGCATTCTTTTAGTAATATATTTTGCATTGTGGTCATTCCGCAATGACTATGCAACCTGGATGATTTTACTTTTGGGCTTACCAATTCAGCTAATTGTTATATTCAGCTATAAAATGAGAATTTCAATTAAGCTTATCCCTAAAGAGCTTGATAAAACGACACAGGTCGGCGAAAAATAAACTGAAAACAGCCATTCTACTATCCGTAGAGTGGCATTTTTTATATTCTACTGCATTAAAATATATTATAGAGACAAAAATCCAAACAGTAGGTGGACTTTTTTAATGAGCTTTGATATTATATGCACAGCGTAAGCAATAATATTTGCGAGGAAATAAAATGAATAACTATGTTTTAAGCACCTGCTCCACTCTTGATTTGAGCGCTGAGTATGTAAAGAAAAGAAATATTGAATACATCAAGTTTGTGTATCTTACAGACGGCAAGGAAAATTTAGACGACCTTGGTCAAACTGTATCATTTGCTGACTTTTACCAAATGATGCGTGATGGCGTTGATACAAAAACCTCACAGCCTAATGTTGATGATTATAAAATCTATTTTGAAAAGTTTTTAAGCGAGGGCAAGGATGTTATTCATCTTAACCTATCGTCAGGTCTTTCCGGCGCGCAAACCTCTGCTAAAATCGCAAGAGAAGAGCTTTTAGAAAAATATCCCGATAGAAAGCTTTATGTTGTTGACTCACTCGGTGCATCTGCGGGAATGGGACTTTTAGTTGATAAAATGGCATTCCTTCGCGATGAAGGAATGTCAATAGACGACCTTTACAAATGGACTGAAGAAAACAAGCTAAAGCTTCATCATTGGTTTTTCTCAACTGACTTAACATTTTATATCAAGGGCGGTAGAGTATCAAAGGTTGCGGGCTGGTTTGGAACAATTTTGAAAATCTGTCCGCTTCTTAATATGGACTATAACGGAAAGCTTATTCCACGCCAAAAGGTTAAGGGTAAGGCTGCGGTTATTAAGGAAATTGTCAAGAAAATGGAAGAAAATGCACTAAATGGACTTGATTATTCCGAAAAATGCTTTATTAGCCATGCCGATTGCTACGAGGATGCAAAATCCGTAGCAGAGCTTGTAGAAGCAAAATTCCCTAAGCTTAATGGCAAGGTGGAAATTAGTAGCATAGGCACAACCATCGGCTCACATACAGGCCCGGGCACGGTTGCGCTATTCTTCTTCGGCAGCGAAAGAAAAGACTAAATTGGAGACAAATATGTTAGAAAATAAAGAGCATGAAATTATAACGGGCGATGATTATAAAAACCTTATTATCAATGCCGCCCAAAGCCTTGAAAATAACAAAGAGGAAATTAACGAGCTTAATGTTTTCCCCGTTCCTGATGGAGACACAGGCTCTAATATGTCCTTAACTGTTGCTGAAGCTGCTAAAAAGCTTATGAATAACGAAAGCATGCCGCTTGATAAAACTGCTGATGCAACCGCCAAGGCAATGCTCCACGGCGCAAGAGGAAATTCTGGAGTTATCACAAGCCTACTTTTTAGAGGCATAGCAAAGGGTCTTTCCAATGCAACAGTATGCGATGGCGTAACTTGGGCAAGAGCATTAAAATTGGGCGTTGAATCTGCGTATTCAGCCGTTGATAGACCGGCAGAGGGTACAATCCTTACAGTTGCCAAAAGATGTGCAGAGGTAGCAGAGCAAGCATCCTTAGAAAAAAATAGCTTTGAGTATGTTTTAGATGCCGCTATTAGCGAAGCTGAAAAAGCCCTTGATGATACAATAAAGCAAAACCCTGTCCTTGAAAAGGCAGGCGTTGTAGATGCAGGCGGTATGGGCTGGCTCGTTGTTATGAAATCAATGCATCAAGCATTATCCTCAAACCAAAAAATCAAATTTGAATATAACCATACAGAAGTAAAGCAAAGGGCGTCATTTGAGGACTTTAATACAGAGGACATTACATTTGCATTCTGCACCGAGTTTATCGTAAAAAAGCATAATCCCGATGAAGATACATCTAATTTCAAATCCTATCTTAACACTATGGGCGATAGCCTTGTTATGATAGATGATGGCGAAATTATTAAAACACATATCCATACAAACGAGCCTCATGCGGTTTTAGGCGAAGCCTTAAAATATGGCGTATATGAAACCGTCAAGGTTGAAAATATGCGCACTCAACATACAAATAAGCTAACAGAAGCGCCAAAGGAAGAAGCCGTAGAAATGATGGAATATGGCTTTGTTAGCGTAGCGAGCGGCGAGGGACTTTGCGAAATTTTTAAGGAATTGGGCGTTGATGAAATCGTATCAGGCGGTCAAACCATGAATCCCTCAACTGAGGATATATTTAACGCGGTAAATAAAATAAACGCCAAAAACATATTCATTTTACCTAATAACAAAAATATCATAATGACCTCAAAGCAGGTAGCAGACCTAACTGATAAAAACATTGTCGTTATTCCAACACGCTCCGTGCCACAAGGCATAAGCGCAATGCTTGGCTTCAATGAGGAATGTGATTCTAAGGAAAACGAGGAAGCAATGAATGAAATGCTATCCACCGTTACCACATTGCAAATTACCTATGCAGCCCGTAATTCTAATTATGATGGACTTGAAATAGAAGAAGGCGACTATTTACTCCTTTGCAATGATAAGCTCTTAAAAGCATCAAAATCCTTCGATGATTCCGTTATGGAAATCTGCAATAAAATCAAGGAGCTTGACTCATCAACAGTTAGTATCTATTACGGATGCGATGTAACCGAGGATGATGCCAATAACCTTGCTAATACAATCGCATCAAGCACAAGTGCCGATATATCCACCTACTTAGGCGGCCAACCTGTATATTACTACATCATTTCACTTGAATAAAAAACACCGTTACAAGCTGTCTTGTAACGGTATTTTTTTAGCTTTCGCTAGTATCTGAATTGTTTGTGTTTTCTTCTATTACCTCAACCACAACATCCTCAGTAATCATTACGCTATTGCCAATTTGATTTGTGATATCGCCACTGTTAAGTCGCTTAGTGTTGTCCCTTCCTAAGCGCTTTTTCTTTTTAGGCTTGATTGTATTTGGCGTATTTATAGGCAATACCTCAACGCCAATTTCATTGTCATCTATGTAAGAATCCGCAATTACCGCATCATCATTAACTGTGTCGGTAATATCTCTAACTCTCGTATCAACCTTGTCATTAGCCTTAGCCACAATTCTACCAAGATAGAAAAGTGATAAGAAGTTTTGAAGACCACATGAGCATAAAGCAACGCCCATAATAATTGAAAAGAAACGGTAGCTTACATCAATGTCAACTCTTAATCTAATAACGAAAAATCCGCCTATAATTGATATAACCGCAAATAAAAGAAGTAACCACCAGCATTTTATTTTGTATCTTTTAGCGTTAATTACAGTTTGAAGCTTAAATGAACCATCAAGAATAACAAATAAACCAATAAGCATTGGATATAGTTTGAATATCTCATTGGGAATAAAGAATGCCACAACACCGCAAGCAACTGTTAAAACGGCAGAGAAGATGCTCATAGCAAATGAAAAATCTCTTTTTCTGTCTGCCAAAACCTTGATAGCAAGAATAATTCCCACAAGCACTGCCGCACCTGCAATAATATAGCTACCAATTTTTATTGAATTATTTGGATATATAATAAAGCAAAGTCCCACAGCGCAAAGCACTAAGGAAATAAGCAAATATCCCCATCTGAATTTTTTAACTGAGCTCATAAAGTACCCCCTTAAATAGTTTCTAATTTAATAATGTTTGTGTTACCGCTTTCTCCGTTAATAATTCCACCTGTAACGATAATTTTATCGCCCTTCTTTAATTTAAAGGTGCTTTTTGCAGCCTTACTTGCCATATAGAAAAGCACATCGGTAGAATTTACTCTTTCGCACATAACAGGAGTAACACCCCAAGAAAGCGCAAGCTTTCTCCATGTTTCTTCGCTTGTTGTCATACCGATAATATCGATAGGCGCTCTGAAACGGGAAACCATTCGTGCAGTAATACCTGAAATAGAGCATACCACAATCGCCTTTGATTTAACATCAATAGCCATACAAGCGGTAGAGTGTGAAATCGCGTCAACATCATTCTTTATGGTAAAGCCCGAATGTGAAAAGTTAGAAGCGTAGTCAATACAACTTTCAGTTTTTTCTGCAATTTTCGACATTGTGCTTACGGTTAAAGCAGGATGCTTACCCATAGCGGTTTCCCCTGAAAGCATAATCGCACTTGTGCCATCGTAAACTGCATTTGCAACATCAGAAATTTCTGCTCTTGTAGGACGCGGATTTTGTATCATAGATTCAAGCATTTCCGTAGCGGTAATAACTCTTTTACCCATCATTCTGCATTTAGTGATTAAATACTTTTGAACAGAAGGCACCTCCTCAAAAGGAATTTCAACACCAAGGTCCCCTCTTGCAACCATAATTCCGTCGCATTCCTTGCAAATATCCTCAATGTTGTCAACGCCTGAGCGATTTTCAATTTTCGCAATTATATCAATATGCTCTCCGCCGTTAGCTTTTAAAAATTCCTTAACATCAACTAAATCCTGTTTTCTTGATACAAATGAGCAAGCAATAAAATCAACACCATTTTCAATACCGAAAAGCAAATCGCTTTTGTCCTGCTCACTTAAATATTCTTGATTTAATACCTTGTTAGGAAAGCTCATGCTTTTTGAGTTTGAAATATCTCCACCGGCAATAACCGTGCATATAGCCTCTGTGTCGGTTAATTCATTAACCTCAAAAATAACAAGACCGTTATTTACAAGAATTTTATCTCCAACGCTTAAATCCTTAATCATTCCCTTGTAGTTAACACTAACTCTTTCATTGTTGCCAATAATATCATCAGTAGTAAATACAAATTTGTCCCCATCATTTAAGGCAATCTTGCCATTCTCAAATGTCTTTATTCTATATTCAGGACCCTTAGTGTCAAGCATAATAGCAATAGGCATTTCAAGCTTTTCTCTTACCGCCTTAATCTTATTTATAAGTGATAAATGATATTCATGTGTCCCATGTGAAAAGTTAAGCCTTGCCACATTCATTCCGCTTTTGCAAAGCTCTGTTAAAACCGCCTCACTCTCACAAGCAGGACCAATAGTACAAATAATTTTCGTTTTTCTCATATTTTTCTCCCCTGAGGTTAAAATTGACTGTTGTATAAATTGTAGTAAAATCCTCTCTGAGCTATAAGCTCCTCATGATTTCCCTTTTCAATAACATTGCCATCCTTCATTACTAATATTACATCAGCATCACGAATTGTAGATAATCTATGCGCAACAATAAACGATGTGCGCCCCTTCATAAGAGTAGCAAACGCATCTTGAATTTTTAATTCCGTTCTTGTATCAATAGAGGAAGTAGCCTCATCTAAAATAAGCATAGGCGGAAGACAGAGCATAATCCTTGCAATACAAAGTAACTGTCTTTGTCCTGCGGATAATGAAGCACCGTTTTGACTTATAATAGTATCATACCCCTGTGGTAGCCTCTTTATAAAGCTATGAGCGTGTGATGATTTACAAGCCGCGATAATCTCCTCATCGGTAGCGTCAGGCTTACCCATTTTGATATTATCCCTTACCGTGCCATCTTGTAACCAGGTTTCTTGAAGCACCATTCCGTAATTTTTGCGAAGCGAATGCCTTGTAATATCTCTTATATCATTTCCATCAATAGAAATAGAGCCATCATTCACATCGTAAAACCTCATTAAAAGATTTATAAGCGTAGTCTTGCCACAACCCGTAGGACCAACAATAGCCACTCTCATTCCTGCTTTAATATCAATAGATAAATCCTTAATAAGCTCCTTTTCAGGCACATATGAAAAATCTACATTCTTAATAGAAATATTGCCATCTACATCATCAAGCATATTGTCCTTTTCGGAAATTTCCTCTTTTTCATCAATTAACTCAAATACCCTTGTAGCACACGCCAAAGCGTTTTGTAATTCCGTTACAACTCCCGAAATTTCATTAAATGGCTTTGCATACTGTGTAGCATAGCTTAAAAATGTTGATAATGCACCAACGGTTAAAGCCACATTGGCAGAGTCAATTACTAAAAATGCACCCACAAGCGCAACCCCCGCATACACAAGAGCATTTACAAATCTTGTTGTAGGATTTACCAAGGAAGAGAAGAATATTGCCTTAACTGAAGCATTAGCTAATTTTTCATTAGCCTCATCAAATTCTACCTGTGCCTCATCCTCGTGTGAAAATGCTTTTACAACCTTAATATTGCCAATACATTCCTCAATTATAGATGTCTGTGCGGCTCTATTTTCAGATTGCACCTTGAAAAGTGAAAATGTTTTCTTTGAAATAAATGATGCAATAATTAACGATAACGGAGTAAACACAACAACTACAACAGTAATTTTAGCACTTATAGTTAACATAAATATAAGAGTGCCAATAATAGTTACAATTCCCGTAAAGAACTGTGTAAATCCCATAAGTAAGCCGTTTGCCAATTCATCAACGTCCGCAATCATCTTGCTTAAAATTTCGCCGTGAGAATTTCCGTCAATGTACTTAAGAGGCAATTTTTCAATCTTGTCAAAGGCCTTGTTTCTTATATCTCTTGTAACATTAAAGGTAATTTTATTGTTAATATTATTCATTATCCATTGTAAGAACGCGGTAATAATCGCAATAATACCAACCTTAAGTAGCATCGGCTTAATACTTGCAAAATCTACGTTGCCCGTATCAATAATTAAATCAATAGCATTACCGATAACAATAGGAATATAAAGAGATAAAGCCACAGTAACCGTTGCCAAAATTATAGAAATTAAAAGTAGCAAACGGTATTTTTTAATAGCATTAAGTACCTTTTTTATCGTTGAAGCATTAAATTTTTTCTTTTTCATTTTATTCACCCTCCTTTTTAAATTGTGAAGAGTAAATTTCATTATAAACTAAACAGCTTTCAAGTAACTCGCTATGTGTACCAATTCCCACAACCTCGCCATCATCAAGCACAATAATCTTGTCTGCGTGTTGAATAGAAGCAGTCCTTTGCGAAACAATGAAAACCGTAGGGTTATACTCAATTCCCTTAATTGCTTTTCTTAAATTAGAGTCAGTTTGGTAGTCAAGAGCAGAAGAGCTATCATCTAAAATCAAAATCTCAGGCTTTCGAACTAACGCCCTTGCAATAGTAAATCTTTGCCTTTGACCGCCCGAAAGATTTTTGCCCCCTTGCTCAATAATGTGGTCAAGTCCGTTTTCCTTAGATGCTAATACATCACTTGCTTGTGCCGTCTTGATAGCATCTAATATTTCATCATCAGTAGCGTTTTCATTGCCCCATTTCATATTATCACGGATAGTACCCTTAAATAATACCGCTGTCTGTGGCACAATACCTAACTTTTCGCGTAAAACATCAAGCTCATAGGACTTAACGTCCTTGCCATCAATAAATACGTTGCCGCAGGTTGCATCATAAAAACGACCAATCATATTAACAAGCGTAGTCTTACCCGAGCCAGTACCGCCAATAATACCAACAGTCTCCCCGGGCATAACAGAGAAGTTAATGTTGTCAAGACTGTTTTCAGATGCACCCTTGTATCTTAAATTTACATTCTTAAATTCAACCTTATATTGTGCATTTCCCTCGTTTTCACATGTCATAACCTCTTGTGAAGACTCTATATCAAATATTGCTTGAACTCTGTTTCCACATGCCACACTTTTTGTCATTGTAATAATAAGGGAAGCAAGCTTAATAAGCTCAACTAAAATTTGTGACATATAGTTATAAAGAGCAATAACCTCGCCCTGTGTCAAATTGCCACCATCAACTCTTAAAGCACCGCACCAAATAAGTATCGCAATAGAAATATTTACAATAGCATATGTTGCAGGATTCATTATAGCGGAAATCTTGCCAACAAATAACTGTACCTTGTTTAAATCCTCTGTATGTGAGTGGAACTTGCTTTTTTCGTAATCCTCTTTACCAAAAGCACGAATAACTCGTACCCCCGTTAAATTTTCTCTTGCCGTGCCTGTAACTCTGTCAAGTCTGTTTTGTACCTTTTTGTATAGCGGAATAGTACCGCACATAATACCAAATACAACTAAGGAAAGAAGCGGAATAGCAACTGCAAAAATCCAAGAGGACCTAACATCAACTGTAAACGCCATTATCATAGCACCAAATACAATAAAAGGCGAGCGCATAAGCAATCTTAAAGTAAGATTAACACCGGTCTGCACCTGATTCATATCGCTTGTCATTCTTGTAATTAAGGTTGATGTGCCAAGTGTGTCCGCCTCAGTATATGAGAGGGAATTTATATGCTTAAATAAGTTAGACCTTACATCCTTAGTAAACCCAACCGCCGCCTTCGCCGCATAGTATTGTGCCACAAGCGTACAACTAAGCCCTATCAAACCAAGTAACGCCATAAGTAAGCACATCTTAATTACATAATTCTTGTCATTATTCTCAATACCAATATCAATTATATTCGCCACCACAAGAGGCACAAATAACTCAAAGCACGCCTCAAGCATCTTAAAAAGCGGACTAATAATACACTCCTTCGTGTACCGCTTCATATATCTAAGTAGTTTCCACATAGTTCTCCTTTCGTTCTCCGAAAGGAGAACAGCTAAATTTGCCATCGGCAAATTTTATTTCGCTAATGCGAGTGCATACAAGCATTTATTTATTGGCTCCCTTGAAAGTTAAGGGAGCTGTCAGCTCCGCTGACTGAGGGTTCTTGCCAAGCAAAATAATTTATCTATTCCACAAAGTGGAATAATTTAGCTCAAACAAGCCCCTATAACTCCAAAGTACATTATACCACAAACTCCCAATCATTACAATATTATATATAATAAATTTCAACAAAAACCGCACACGATTTTTAAATCGACAACTACAAAATAAAGAATGAGCCCAGTACAATACTGAACTCATTCGCTCTCGTTTAATATTAAGTTTTCCCAAAAGTTCGATTCTTATTCGCCGA
>JBGVPY010000082.1:0-13648 GCA_045127235.1 Eubacteriales bacterium | reverse complement strand
CGGTTGACCGCAACGGATACAGAAAGAGACTTGAGGATTCTTTAAATAAGATTTTCGCAGTTGAAGTAGACCCTAAATACAATGTTGCATCGCTTGAAGGTAAGGTATTTGGTATTGGTGCGGAAAGCTGTACAATCGGCTCTAATGATTTCTATCTCGGCTATTGTGCTAAAAACGGTCAATACTTAACACTTGATGCAGGTCACTTCCATCCAACCGAGGTTATTTCTGATAAAATCAGCACAGCTTTACAGTTTACTCCCGGCTTATTACTTCATGTTTCCCGTCCAGTAAGATGGGATAGCGACCACGTAGTTATCTTTGATGATGAATTAAAGGCTATCGCTCAGGAAATTGTAAGAAGCGGAGAAATGGACAGAATTCACATTGGTCTTGACTTCTTTGATGCAAGCATCAATAGAATTGCTGCTTGGGTAATCGGAGCAAGAAATCTCGAAAAGGCTCTCCTTTATGCAATGCTTGAGCCAACAGAGCTCTTAAAGAAATATGAGCTTGAAATGGATTATACATCCCGTCTTGGTTTACTCGAAACATTAAAATCATATCCATTTACAGCAGTATGGCAAAAATATTGCTTAGAATGTGGTGTTCCAACAGGCTTTGATTGGATGAATGAGGTTAAAAACTACGAAAAGGAAGTTCTTTCTAAGAGATAAGGTGGCATTATGATCAATCTTGAAAAGGAAATAAGAGAACAACCAAGCGTACTTGCCTCTCTAAAAGATAAAAACGCTGACGTTTTAAAAATTCTTACAAAAGAGCTAAAAGAGAAAAATATTAATAATATTTATTTCGCTGCAAGAGGCACGTCTGACCATGCTTGCGTTTATGCACAATATCTTTTTGGTATTGTAATGGGCATTCCATGTACTCTTGGCACTCCATCTATATTTACACAGTACGGAACAGATATTAAGTTTAATAATAGCTTAGTTATCGGTGTTTCTCAATCTGGCAGAGCAGAGGATGTAAACTACGTTCTTGAATCTGCTAAGAAACAAGGCATGCCTACACTTGCAATCACTAACTATGAGGACTCCTTGCTTGCTAAAACAGCAAAATATCATCTTTTCTGTAATGCAGGTGAGGAAAAGAGCATTGCCGCTACTAAAACATTTACAGCTCAAATGTATTTACTAGCTTTACTTTGCGCTGAATGGAGTGGAAACACTGAGCTTGCAAAGGCACTTGAGTTAATTCCAACTCAATTTGATGATGCTCTTGACTATTTGCCATCACAAATTGAAGAAATTGTTCCATCATTACTTGATTATGAGGGTGCTGTAGTCCTTGGCAGAGGAATTTCTTATCCAATAGCACTCGAGGGAGCTTTAAAGATACTTGAGACTAACAAAATGAAGGTTAAAGGATATCCAATATCAGATTTCTATCATGGACCTGTTGCTCAGCTTCATGATAATGATTTAGCTTTTGTTTTGGGTCAAAGTGGACTTATGCTTGAGGATGCTAAGAAAATGATTACAAAGCTTGAAAACGTTGGCGCTAAAACAATAGTAATTACTGATGCTAATGAAATCTGTGGCAATAACACGTTAGTTTCAATTAAAAATACCGGTTGCGAATATACAATGGCGTTCATTCTTGCTCTTGCTATGCAGATGTTTGCGTTAAAGCTTGTTATAGCAAAGGGAATTGACCCTGATAAATCAAATGTAATCGCAAAAATTACAATTACAAAATAATTCTGTTTAATATAGGGGGATGTTATGAACGAGAATGTAAACGGCGAATTAAAGGTTATCGCTATGAGAGGATGCGAGGAATTTACCGCGCAGGTTGACGATTATTTAAAGAGCATCAGACAAAGCAAAAGCTCCTTTATTGCAAAGGCTGCATGCCCAAGATTCGGATCAGGTGAAGCAAAGGCTTTAATTAACGAATCAATGAGAGGACTTGACCTCTACATTATTTCAGATTGCTTCAATTATGGAGTAACATACAAAATGTATGGTATGAATGTACCAATGAGTCCTGATGATCACTTCCAAGATTTAAAGAGAATTATTGCAGCAACTGGCGGTAAAACAAGAAGAATCAGCGTTATTATGCCAATGCTTTATGAAGGCAGACAACACAAGCGTTCTGCAAGAGAGTCTCTTGACTGTGCTTTAGCTTTACAAGAGCTTACAAATATGGGCGTAACAAATATCATCACATTTGATGCTCACGATCCAAGAGTTCAAAACGCTATTCCATTAAGCGGATTTGATAGCGTAAGACCTACATATCAAATGCTTAAGGCTCTTATGAGAACTATTCCTGATGTTAAGCTTGATAAGGACAACCTTATGGTAGTTTCGCCAGATGAGGGCGCTATTGGCCGTTCAATGTACATTGCATCAGTTCTTGGCATTGAGCTTGGCATGTTCTATAAAAGAAGAAATTATTCTATAATTATAGACGGTAAAAATCCAATTGAAGCTCACGAATATCTAGGTAAGGACTTAACAGGTAAGGATGTTATCGTGGTCGATGATATGATTTCATCAGGCGACTCAATGATTGATGTTGCACAGCAGTTAAAGCAAAGAGGTGCAAGAAGAGTATTTGTGTTTGCCACATTTGCATTATTCTGTAACGGTCTTGAAAACTTTGATAAGGCATATAAGGAAGGCATTTTTGATAAAATTTATGCAACTAACCTTACATACCATACAAAGGAAATTCTTTCAAGAGAATGGTACTGTGATGTTAATATGTGCAAATACGTGTCTCACATAATTGACACAATCAATAAGGACGCTTCAATTAGTGATCTTTTAAACCCTGTTCAGAAGATTCACGCTTTAGTTGATAAATATAATGCAGGACAAAATGCAGAAATAGATGAGGACTAATATTTAAATGAATAATTTTAAATTAACAGTTGCAAGGGATATGCTTTCTTGCTTAAGCGAAATTTCCTCGGAAATCAATTTGACAATAGATGATATTTTATCTATGTTTGAATATCCCCCAGATTCTAATCTTGGTGATATAGCATTTCCTTGCTTCAAATTAAGTAGAATTTTAAGAAAATCTCCACAAATAATTGCCAAGGAAATATCAGAAAAGTTTAAATCCGATGTAGTAGCAAAGGCAGAGGCAGTTAACGGCTATCTTAATATTTTTGTTACTAATGATTATTTAATAAATAATGTTCTTTATGAAATAGAGAACAAAAAGGAAAAATACGGCTCTGATGGTTCAGGTGTTGGAAAGGTTGCAGTATTTGACTATTCATCCCCTAATGTTGCAAAGCCATTCCATATAGGACACTTAGGTACAACCGTTATAGGACACTCCTTAAAGATGCTTCACGAATTTCAAGGCTACGATTGCGTAGGAATTAACTATCTTGGAGACTGGGGTACACAGTTTGGTAAGCTTATAGTTGCTTATGATAAATGGGGAAGCCGTGAAAAGGTTGAAAATGGCGGTGTTGATGAACTTGTTGCTCTTTACGTTAAATTTCACCAAGAAGCCGAGGCTGATGAAACTTTAAATCAGCTTGCAAGAAACGAATTTACAAAGCTTGAGCAACACGATGAAAGAAACACTGAGCTTTGGAAGTGGTTTGTTGATATCAGCTTAAAGGAATATCAAAAGACATATAAGCAATTAGGCATTGAATTTGATAGCTATAAGGGTGAAAGCTTTTATACCGATAAAATGCCTGCGCAAATTGAAAAGCTTAGAAATAGCGGTCTTATGAAGCTTGATGATGGTGCTTCAATCGTTGATTTGTCTGAATATAATATGCCACCTTGCTTAATCTTAAAAAGAGACGGCTCAACGTTATATCCTACAAGAGATATTGCTGCTGCTGTTTACCGTAAGGAAACTTATAACTTTGATAAATGTATCTATGTAACGTCAGCAGGTCAAAGCCTACACTTTGCTCAATGGTTTAAGGTAGTTGAGCTTATGGGTTATGATTGGTATGATAAGCTTGCTCACGTACCATATGGCACAGTAAGTATTAATGGCGCTAAATTAGCTACAAGAACAGGTAATGTAATCTTACTTAAGGACTTATTTGCTACCGCTATTGAAAAGGTAAGCGAAATTATTGAAGAGAAAAATCCTAATTTACCAAATAAAGAAGAGGTTTCCGAAGCAGTTGGCGTTGGTTCAATCGTTTTCTACTATTTATATAATAATAGAATTAAGGACATCAACTTCATTATGGAGGACGCTCTCAGCTTTGACGGAAATACAGGTCCATATGCACAATATACCTATGCAAGAAGCTGCGGTATCCTTGAAAAAGCAGCAAATATTGATGCTAATGCTACATCACCTGTAATCACATCAAGCGAAGAAGCAGATTTACTTAAGGTTTTATCTAAGTTTAATGAAGCAGTTAAGGATGCAATTAAGGAATATGAGCCATCAGTAATTACAAGATATATTATTGATGTTTGCACATCCTTTAATAAATTCTATCACAACTGCCAAATTGTTAGCGCAGAGGACGAAAGCGTAAGAAACACAAGAATTCGTCTTACAAATGCAGTAAAAACAGTTTTAGGCTCTGCATTTGGCTTAATTTGTATGAAAAAGACAGAGAAAATATAATAAACGAGGTTATTTATGTCAGGACATAGTAAATGGAAAAACATAATGCATAAAAAGGAAAAGACTGATGCTCAAAGAGCAAAAATCTTTACCAAAATAGGAAAGGAAATGTCTATTGCAGTAAAAGCGGGCGGCCCAGACCCAACAGTAAACGCTAAGCTTGCATCGTTAATCGCAAAAGCAAAGGCAAATAATGTTCCTAATGATAATATTGAAAGAACTATCAAAAAGGCAAGCTCATCCGATTCTGCAAATCTTGAAGAAATGCGCTATGAGGGCTACGGCCCAGGCGGAGTAGCTGTAATCGTTGAGGCTGCTACTGATAATACTAACCGTACAACTCCTGAAATTCGTTCTTATTTCAGCAAATACAAGGGGAATCTTGGTACAACAGGTTGCGTAGGCTATCTTTTCGAGGACAAGGGCGTTATTATGCTTTCTAAGGAAGAGGGCTATGATGAAGACGCTTTAATGGAGGCAGCTCTTGAAGCGGGCGCTGAGGACTTCGTAGCAGACGAGGAAGCATATATCGTATATACAGTAACTTCTGACCTTGCAGCAGTTGCTGATGCACTTGAAAGCGCAGGCTTTAAGTATGTTTCAGCGGAAGAAGACAAAATTCCTTCAACATATGTTACATTAACATCCGAGGATGAAATTAAGTATATGAACTTACTTATTGAGCATCTCGAAGATAACGACGACGTAACAGAAGTATACCATAACTGGGAAAACTGCGACTAATACTTTAAAATCCGAGCTAATGCTCGGATTTCTTTATTTTTTATAATTTGCTAACCTTTGGTTAGCAATATGCTACCTTAGGTTGCTTGACTTTTTAAGTATTATATGATAAAATCATACTAAAGTTTAAGAGGTTTTGGAGTACAATGTTAAGTTTCTTATTTTCTAATATTTTTTGTGATTTTAGTATTTTAAAAATATTCATTATATTATTATTGAGTTTATGTTGCTTAGTTATATATTTTACATTAAAAAAATCTAAAATTTCAAATAATAAATTTAATACCTTTAGTGATTTATTCTTATTTTCACTTGCATCTTTATGGATTTTTGGAATTTTTCATATTCATTTCGCAGTACTAATTTATATAATTTTTTCTATAACAATTACTATTTTTAAAAAGCGAAATTTATTGTCAAGGCTTTACAAATATAGTGAAAATATAGGTGAAAGTAACAATAAAAGAGTATCCTACAAAGCATATATGGTCGGTTTTATCGTAAATTCAATAATAATGTTTATATATGACACTCCATTATATAATTCCGGCTATGTTTCTTTGATTGTTTTCTCTAATGTAATACATGCAACGGGAATTTTATGCGCTATATTTATAATTTTTCGAATAATAGCGACAATTTTGCCATATCCATATGCAGATAGTGCAAAACTTCAAATTTACTTTGTACTATTGTGTATAGTATTTTATATTACAGCAATAGCAGTATCTTTCAACTAATTTAATTAATAAATTTAATTAAAAATAACAATTTTGAGGAGAATTATAGTGAAAACTTTAAAAATTTTATATTTAATTGGTTGTATTTCTTTATTAATTACTTCTATATTTAGAATAATAGATTTAATATATGGTAATACTATACCACTAATTATTAGCATACCTATGTATTTTATAACTTTAATAGGAATGATTTGCGGAATAGTATGGATAGTAAAAAAGAAAAGAGAAGAGAAAAATGAGCAAAAACAAAAATAGTAAAAAATATATAGCTTTTAATTCACACTATATTGCGATTATTCCGTTCTTTATAGTTATGATTTCATTGGCGATATATTGCATAATAGATAATGATATATGGTTAGCTACTGCTTTTTACATTTTTTCATTGATTCCTATTTTTTGCTTATGTATTTCGCCGTTATGTTATATATTTACTGATGAAAGTATAACAATAATATATTGCTTTGGTATTAATGATATAATTAAATGGTCTGACATAAAATGCGTATCAAAGCACGGTAGTTGGTGGTTTGATCGTTCAATGCCAGTTTATAGATTATCATATCCGCAAATAGAGACGCGTCCATTCTTTGTAAATAGAGAAAATTCATATAGTAGAAAAACAACAAAATATATAAAACAGTTTTATAAGAAGAAAATAGAAGATTTTTCATAAATTTGTATATAGAGAAAAACTACCAAGACTTAAAATCTTGGTAGTTTTTATATTATATTTTTGAAACAACTATTTCAAGGTTACCTTTAATAGTATAATTACCTAAATTTGCAGGAATAAAATAGCTATATCCTTTAGTAACAGAGAAGATTTCGCCATTAAATTCAAGTGTTCCACAGCCGTCAAGGCAGAGAACAGAGTTAAAGCTCTTTTCATCTGTATTTAGCTTAATTTCGCCATTAAGAGAGTATTTATCAACTGTAAAGTATTCGCAAGATGCTAATGTAGTATCATTTTTTACATTTGTAGAAAATCTGATTTTGTCAATTTCATTTTCACTTCTATTAACAATTACATTTAAAGCATCGTTTACATGTAATTCTCTTGGTTTACCATCTTTGCCAACACGGTTATAATCATAAACTCTATATGTAATATTAGAATTTTGCTGAATTTCCGCAAGTAAAATACCTGCGCCAATAGCGTGAACAAGTCCCGAAGGAATGAAGAATACATCGCCTTTTTTGACAGGCACATAATTCAGCGTATCCTCAACTGTATTATTATCAATTGCATTCTTAAGCATTTCAATAGTGCAGCCTTCCTTTAAGCCATATACAAGCTTAGCGTCTGGCTTAGCATCAATAATATACCACATTTCAGTTTTGCCAAGGCTATTTGCAGTTTTCATGCCGTATTCATCATCAGGATGCACCTGAATAGAGAGGTTATCCTCAGCATCAATAAATTTAATTAAAAGCGGAAATCTATCCATTTCCTTATCAGTAACAACAGAAAAACCGTTTTTATTTATATATTCTTCCATGGTTAAACCGTCAAATTCACCGCCATCAATTATGTTCATTCCATCAGGTCTTACGGTTAATTCCCAGCTTTCTGCAATATTATTAAGATTTGAAACCTTGTTATATTCATTTTTTAATCTATTTCCGCCCCAAATAATTTCCTTGAATTCAGGCTTTAGTTTAATTGGCTTTAGCATTTTATAAAATCTCCTAAATATTTTGATATACTAATTATAGTATAAAACATAAAAAAAGTCAACAAAAAACCCTGCTTTTTAGCAGGGTTTTGTCCGTCTTAACTTAAAATAGAGAAGACATCAATTATTTGATTTCAACAGTAACCTTTCTATCATCAATCTTTGAGATAGTTCTCATTACTGTACGAATAGCCTTGGCAATTTTGCCTCGTTTACCAATGATCATTCCCATATCTTCTTCGGCAACGCTAAGTGTCAAAAGTACTTCATTGCCTTCCGCTTGCTCGGTAACAATTACCCGGTCGGGATGGTCAACGATAGATTTAGCAATGTTTGCAAGGACTGTGCTAAGATCAATCATTATGCACACCTTGATTATTCGTAAATAATCACCTTTCTTTTGTATTTATTGATTATTTTACGATGCCGTTTTTCTTAAGAAGAGACTTAACTGTTTCAGTTGGTTGTGCACCGTTTTCAATCCATTTTTGAGCTTTTTCAGCGTCAATCTTAACCTCAGCTGGATTTGTAAGTGGATTGTAGTAACCGATTTCATCGATGCACTTACCATCTCTTGGTGATCTTTCATCTGCTACGATTACACGGTAGAAAGGAGCCTTCTTTGCGCCCATTCTTCTAAGTCTGATTTTTACTGCCATTTTTGTTTTCCTCCAAAAAAATTATTATTAAATTTAGTTTTATAAAAAGCCATTAGAAAGGCATTTTCATCTTTTTACCAAAGCCACCGAAGCCTTTAAACTTACCGGAAGTCATTTGCTTCATAAGCTTTTTCATTTGTTCAAACTGCTTTAAAAGCTTATTGATTTCTTCAACAGAAGTACCACTACCTTTAGCAATACGCTTTTTTCTTGAAGCATCAATAATATTTGGATTTTCGCGCTCCTTGGGAGTCATTGAAAGGATAATAGCTTCAGTATGCATAAGTGCATTTTCATCAACCTGAATATCCTTTAAATTACCAGCGCCGGGCATCATTGAAAGTACACTTTCAAGTGAACCCATTTTTTTAAGCTGAGCAAGCTGTTCAAGATAATCAGTTAAAGTAAATGTACTTTCACTCATCTTTTTTTCAAGCTCTTCAGCCTTTTTCTTATCAAAATTTTCCTCAGCCTTTTCAATTAAAGAGAGAACATCGCCCATACCAAGAATACGGGAAGCCATTCTATCTGGATAAAAAGGCTCAATAGTGTCAAGCTTTTCGCCTGTACCAACAAACTTAATAGGCTTGCCTGTAACATATCTTACAGATAGAGCAGCACCACCACGAGTGTCGCCATCAAGCTTTGTGAGAACAACACCGCTTATATCAAGCATATTGTTAAATGATTCTGCAACATTTACCGCATCCTGACCAAGCATTGCGTCAACAACTAAAAGAATTTCAGTAGGATCTGTATGCTTTTTGATGTTTTGAAGCTCTTCCATAAGAACCTCATCAACATGTAAACGACCGGCAGTATCAATAAATACCATATCAAAACCGTTCTTTTTAGCATAATCAAGAGCATTTTTAGCAATTGAAACCGGATTTTTTGATTTTTCCTCTGCATAAACAGGGATAGAAAGCTTTTCACCAACAATTTGAAGCTGTTTAATAGCCGCAGGACGGTAAACATCACAAGCAACAAGCAAAGGATTTTTGCCTTGCTTTTTATATAAGCCTGCAATCTTACCTGAGTGCGTGGTTTTACCAGCACCTTGTAAGCCAACCATCATTATAACTGTAGGTGGACGGGAAGAAATCTCTAATTTTGCTTGAGTTTTTCCCATTAAATTTATAAGCTCCTCGTTAACAATTTTTACAACCTGTTGAGCAGGGAGCAAGCTTTCAAGTACCTCTGAGCCAATGGCTCTTTCAGTAACTGTCTTTATAAAGTCACGAACTACCTTGAAGTTAACATCCGCTTCAAGTAAAGCAAGCTTAATTTCACGCATGCCTTCCTTTACATCAGCGGCAGTTAATTTTCCTTTGCTTCTGAATTTCTTAAAAGCATTGGTTAATTTGTCTGTCAATCCTCCAAACATAGACATAAAAGATACCTCCTTTTTTAATATTCTGCCATCTCCTTAATTTCTTTAATTAAAGAGTGTATCCTTGAAGAAATATCATTATTGTTTATATTTTGATTAATATTTTCAAGCTCAGTGGCAATTTCTATCGATTTTTCAAGCATTTTAGAGAAGCGAGAAGCTAAGTGAAGCTTTTCTTCCATATCAATTAATATAGTTTCTCCCTTTTTAAGGACACTTCTTACACCCTGACGGGAAATTTCAAACTTTTCTGCAATCTCCGCAAGAGAAAAATCCTCATTATAATACATATCAAGCATATCATTTTGACGCTCGGACAGTATATCACCATAAAAATCAAGCAAAAGAGAAATATTAAGGTTCTTTTCAAACACTAAAATCGCCTCCAAACTTGTGTAAACCAAATTACTTTACAAGTATAACAGAAGAACCTCATTTTGTCAATAGTAAATTTCACTTTTTTAAAATTTTTTCTTAATCATTAATATGATTGAACAATATAAAATCTAATAACATAAAAAATTATTAAAACATACAAATTGACACCAAATCAAAACAAAAATCAATAAACATTATCCAAAATTCCAATTATACAAAATAATTATTATTTGAAAATTTAAATATTATAACCGATTTCAAAACGACAATAGAAAAGAGCGCCTCTGAAAACAGTATTTTTATTATCCGAATTTAACATAATATCATTTTAAAAAAATTTAAGAATTAACTTTTATAAAAATACTTTTCTTAAAATAATTTATCAAAATGATGAAATTGTTAAATCCAATCAATAAAAATAGCGTTTTCAAAGGCACAATATTTTTCTTTGATTTTAATATATTGTAAATAAAAACCTACAATACTAATTTTTTATTCTTAAAATAAAACAACAAAATGATATATTAAATTATCTTATAAAAAATCGTGTTTTCACGACATAGGATTTAAGTTGTTAAATATCTAATTGAATCTAAATTTAAGCATAGCTACACATACATCATATAAATAAATCAATAAATAACATTACAAACAAATTTTCAAATCCAATTAAAAACAACAAAACCACGCTAAAGCCTATACTATAAGCCTTTTCGCTTATTCTCTTAATTATATAAAATTTATGTTTTGTATAATTAGCAGTCAGCCACACTCTTTTTTGTTATGTTATCACGTTAAGACAATTTTGTCAAGAGGGGAAAAGCTTTGCACTCTCTTTTTTGTTTTTCCGTGGGTTCGTCTGCCTACGTACTCAAACGCTTCGCTTTTTGGTACTTCGCAGCCGTAGAAATGTTTTCGCTTTCTCTGCTCTTTTTCCTTTTCAGCCCCCCGTGGCCGTTTTGTCTTGCGATTAAAGCACAAACGTAAAGGGCTTCGTAAATGGCTTCGCCACCCTTTACGGTTGCGCTGTTTTATAATCGCCAAAACGGCAAGGAGGTCTTTGAAAATGAAAAAATCGCCAATAGAACGTCTTGAGGGTGCAATTGAAAATAAGGCTTACGTGTTAGCTATCGAACACGACAGACACCCCGAGAAACACGACACAATGTGGTTTTTAGGTTATTATGAAGCACTTCAACACGTGCTTGATAAAATTGCCGAAATCCGCAGAGGTCAGCTGTAAAAAAAGTAACCAAGGCTTGCCTTGGTTACTTTTCTTTTCCTAGTGCTTCAAGCACCATTTTAACAATAAGCTGCAAGTCTTTTCTTTGCAGAGGTAGCACGGACTTTTCTCCCGTGCTCCAATCTGCAAAGGCATAAATTTCAGTTGTACAAGCCTTTGAATGTTGCAGCGCTTCCTGTGTAGCTTTAAAGCCTTTCTGCTTATAAAGCTCCACTGCAAACGCCTTTCGCATGGAGTGCGGCGATAGACCTTGCAGGTCAATCCCGGCGCACTTCCCTGCTTTCTTTATGCGAGCCCACACCGCTTGACGCGTTATGTGCTTGCCTGTTTTATAAGGCGAAGGAAACAGCCAAAAGCCTTCTTTTGGCAGTTTTTGCCGCGTTTTCTGCGAAATCTTGGCAATACCCTTCTTTTTTGTCTTTTTTGCCGTATAATGTATGCCGTCTTTTTTGACATCAGAAACGCGCAGCTCAACAACGTCACCAACGCGAAGCCCTGTTTCAAGAGAAACCACCAGCGGCAAAAAGGCATTAACGTCAAGGGCTTCCTGCAACGCTCTTATTTCATTTTCCTCTAAAAATCTGCTTCTCATTTTACTTTCCGAAATTGTCAAATGTCGCGCTTTTTGCGCTTGATTTCGTCCTTTATCACTCCAATAGAGGTACTATTTCGGCGGCTGGTTATGTACGTGTTGAAAAAGAACGTATTATTGATTGCCACGTCATATTCGGTTGTCATTTGGTTATCCACTAAAAAATCTACCAAGTCGGAGTATTCACGTATGCCAAAGTCGCGCACGAAACTCAAAATTTTCATTTTGAGTTCGTTAACTTCTGACTTTGTCAACTCTACCAAGTCAGCAATATTAAAGCCGTTAACGTTGATTATATCAGCTTCGTCATATTGATGCTTCTCTGGGTTGTCTTTGTGTGAAAAGTAGCGGAACATACCGCGTACGCTTTCAAGCGCCTGCGGTATTGTTGCATTGAGGGATGCTGTAAACTTTGATACAGCACTAAAAGTTGTAGGACCGCTATACACTAAAAGCACATGGTAGTGCGCTTTTTTAGGTTCTCCTGTGGGGTTTATATCCTTATCGTGTAAAGGGGATATCGCACACATCAATCCACTCAATTTGAGTTGCTCTATCCAATCAGCAGGGGCGCTCTCAGGATATAGAACAAAAGTCCAATTTCTTTTTTTAACATTTTCTTTTTTTTCGGACATTCTCAATATTCCTCACTTTCGGAGTAAGGGATATCAAGGAGAACACAATCTTTACAATTTTTGCAATACGTTTCGCAAAAATTCGTAAAACTCATTTTTTGCCAACCTTCCAAAAATTCCAAACAATCGCCTGATTGTTCACAAGGGTATGCAAAAAAATTTTCTTTTTTCTCAGCCATTTTAAAAAATTCCTTTCTTTTTTGTCACTTGTCACAAGTCACTCATAGGGGGGTGTCGTAGTACCCCCCTATGAAGCGACATGCTCCATGCTTGATATTTTCAAAAAAGAATGTGGCATGCTGCTACACGTTCATTTGATATTGGGACACTCTGTCCCAATATCTGCATTCCTGCGCGCAGCGCGATTCCCACCCAAGCCCCCTAAGGGGGAGCTTCGAACCCCCTTCGCCCCCAAGTCCTTTGGGGGTTTCCCTTCTTAAAGCTCGTACTTTCCCCCGTTTGTGTTGTTGCCTGAGCTCTGCTCTGCTTCGTTGAGGCAACAACACAGAAAGCACTTGCTTTAATGCCAGGATAAAGGCAAGGCGGTTTGCACCGTTCCACTCCGCTCCACAAGTACCGCACTTGCCTTTCAATATCTACTTGACCGCTTCTCTCTCAAACTCTCTCCCCCCCGCCCCTCACACGAGGGGGGCGCAAGGTCCGGTTGAAAAGCAAAAGCACCCTACCGTTTTGTTTGGTAGAGTGCTCCACAAGGCAATATTGACAGATAGCAAGACCACACAAGATCCCTTATCTGTGTCAGGGTTGGTATGGCTGAATAAGTCTTGCGTGATACAACCGTATCCTTGCATGATTATTCTATCACACCCTCAGAGCTTTGTCAAGCCCTTATTTTCCCCTTTTGACAAAATTACAGGTCATTTATCGCCTTACTAAATGGGATACTAATTACAAGCCCCACAAGGGGTACAAAATCATTTTTTTGTGCAATTGCAAGCAACCGACACAAAAAAGGTTAT
>JBGVPY010000081.1:0-1580 GCA_045127235.1 Eubacteriales bacterium | reverse complement strand
ACATGCAGCCGAAGCAGCACGAGTAGCTTGATTTGCTTTTTGCTCAAAGCCTGTCCAATCGATTTCAGGAGCTACGCCAGAGAACCATTTTTCCAATTTAGCGGCTTTTTCTGGATTAGCTTTAGCCCACTCTGCTTTAGCAGCATAACGCTCAGCCACAATACCTTTCAACTCTTCACGACGACGAGCATAAATAGCTTTTGTCTCTTCGAACAATACGAATGGCTCTTCAGGGTTGCCACCAAGATTTTTCACTGTATTGATATAAGCATCGCCACCGAGAGGAGCACCGTGTGTAGCACAATTGCGCTCGTAGCTTGAGCCATCAGCCTTCAATGCACCTTTGCCCATCACAGTCTTACCAATAATGAGTGTAGGACGATCTTTTTCTGCTTGCGCTTTATTCAAAGCCTCACGGATTTGAGCAGCATCGTTACCATTGATTTCAAGCACATACCAACCCCAAGCCTCATATTTCTTAGCTACATCTTCGCTCGATACTTCGTCACACATTGTTGACAATTGCACGTCGTTTGAGTCATAGAACATAATCAAATTGTCCAATCCCAAGTGACCTGCTGTACGACCTGCACCTTGCGAAATCTCTTCTTGAATACCACCATCCGAAATAAACGCATAAATAGTTTGATTCATCACGTCACCAAGACGAGCTTTCAAGAATTTAGCAGCAATAGCAGCACCAACAGCAAATGTATGACCTTGACCAAGAGGGCCAGAAGTATTTTCAACACCGTGCATAACATCTACCTCTGGGTGACCAGGAGTGATGCTACCCCATTGACGAAATTGTTTCAAATCGTCCATTGTATAATAGCCAGCGCAAGCCAACACAGAATACAACATAGGCGACATATGACCTGGGTCCAAGAAGAAACGGTCGCGACCTTCCCAACGTGGGTTTTCTGGGTCATACACTAAATATTCAGAGAAAAGCACGTTAGCAAAATCCGCACCACCCATAGCACCACCTGGGTGACCTGATTTAGCTTTTTCTACCATTGATGCAGCAAGAATACGAATATTATCTGCCGCACGATTGAGTTGTTCGATTGAATTAGTCATAATTGATTTATCTAAATTTATATATTTTTTTACTTTTTTAGCTCAACTAATGAATAAAATTTAGTTTACAAATATCAAATAATATTTTTTGCAAAGGTAGTAAATTTTATTGAGATAACAATATTAATAATCGAACAATTTTTAAACAAAAAAACAATATTCGAGATTACAATTTTCCAAATATCAAACAAATTCTTTTTTTACATAAAAAATCAATATATAAAAAATTTCCCACTACATACCACTACTTTCAACTTTTTTTACTACCTTTGCACCCGAACTCGAATGGTGGTGTCCGGTAACGCCTCTTTAGGCTACCGTGGCTGAGATTATACACATTGCACCAGTACAGGTAATGCTGACGCTGGAAGTTTGGAGTATATATTTTAAACATAAATTTCCGTTAATTATCCATTAATTATAATTTATGATTAATTTGTGATAATTTATGTTTATAATAGAAAAACGTCAATTTACGTTTACATAAAAAAGTCACA
>JBGVPY010000080.1:0-7566 GCA_045127235.1 Eubacteriales bacterium | reverse complement strand
ATTGTAAGGTTCGGCTCGCTCATTCCGTTTTCCCACTTTGATAAGGTCTTATTTGAAATCCCAAGAGAGGTTGCCACCTCATCTTGAGTTAACGATAAACCGTTTCTTAGTTCTGCTAATTTGCTTCCTACATTGATATTTTCCATAAGTGTACCTCGAAAATTTATTCAAGTTCCGGTCCTTGTACCTTAATTATACTTGAAACCTATCATAGAGTCAATGGAGAATAATTATATAAATTCTCCAAAACGGAGATTTTTATTTTCAATCATCAATCATTATTAGAAAACGAGTGCCGAAAAATCAGCACTCGCTTTGTGTTTTTAGTTTTTGAACCTTTTCATATATTGCTTTAAATCTTTTATACTTGTTGTGCAAAACCTAATCTCCCATAAGACAATTATAACTCATTTTGCAAACTGACTCAATTTCTCAATAACTGAAATAAAACAAGGGTCTTGACGGATACAATCATATCTGTTGTGTTGAAGTCTTTCGAGCAGATAATGGCATTCCGTGTGTTCTCTTAATTCGTGAAAATCCTTGTTTGGTTCGGGATAAACCAACTTGTTGGTGAAAATTGATGTATAATATTTACCGTGATTATTGATATAAGACTTATCATATTCAATTGCGTGATAGCACATTTTTTCAAGAGAGACAAGTGTTTCAGCAATTTTGTTTTGTGCTATTTGGTATGTGGAAATAAACCAATAATTACGGGAAAGACGAACATGATAAAACATAAGATTATCTCCATATATCATGCTATATAGTTGATTTGCGATGGAGAGCATCTCAATTTTATTATCCCATGTAGATGGATCATTGGGTAAGGAATCATCAACTGCATAATTTGTAATAGATGTTCCTAAACCATCAGCCAATTTATCAATCTCGTCTTGTTTATATAGTTCTAAATTATCATCTCCAATTCCACAAGATAGAACAAATTCACGGCAATATTTCATAGGAGCCAGAAGATTTAAAATTGCTTTTGCTTTGTCAGGCTTTTGTGAGTCTGCATATATAGTGCTTAGTGTAAAAACAGCTTCATATCTAATATCTTCATCATGACACTCATCAATGACAGATAAGCAAAGTGTTTCAGCCTCTCGATAAAGTGATTCTTCACGATTGCTATTCCATTCGTTTGACAAGCAAGCTGCGAGATAAACTTTTATTTTTGCGTCATTTGGAAATTTTACAAATGCTTCACGCGCAAAGCAAAGTTTTTCCTGATCAGTTCCGACTTCTGCAAGTCTGCTTAGTTCCTTTTTAATATTTTCAAGTGTTTCTGCTCTTTCTGAAAGCTTATAGCCAAGCAATTCATCGGTACTGACCGAAAAGAAATCAGCAATGGCTGGAAGAAATTCTATATCAGGATAGCAAATTTCGCTTTCCCAACGAGAAATAGCCTGTGGGCTAACATACAAGGCTGTTGCCAATTGTTCTTGAGTAACATTGTTCTGCTGCCTTAACTGCTTTATAATTGTTCCTATTTTCAAATTCATAATTGAACCTCCAAAATTTGTTTTGTAAGCTTACAATTACATTATAATCTACAAGTAGGAATTTTTCAATTATCTATTTGTTGTTTAGTTTATCAATCATCAGTTTAGTAGTGGCGATAAAAACGAGTGCCGAAAAAATCAGCACTCGCCATTTGTTCATGGTGGTTTATAAGTTTAAAGTTCGTATCATTTATAGATTTTATCATGCTACTCCAAGAATAATTAGGCTTGGAGTATACAATTAGTTATTTATCTTCCTTTGAAATTACTTTTTTGTTCCATGACTTTTTGTTGCAGTTTGGGCATTTTAGGTATCTTGTTCTGCCCATATGCATTGCTGAATTAACTGCTTTATATGTTGGCACGTATCTATGACCACACTCTTTACATTCGTAATAGCCTGCTACCTGCTCTATTTTTAATGCAAAGAAGAAACCGACAAAGCACGGTATCATACCTGAAAATACAATTACGAGTCTTACCCAATCCTTTTCAATAGGTAAAAGTGCGCCTATGATTATTGGAATAAACAAAATAAGTAAGGAAAGTATTCCAATTACTACCTCAAGATTTAGTAATTGCTTATCTATTTTTTCCTTTTCTTTTACCATTTCAAGCAGTTTATTTTCCATTTGCTCGTTATAATTATCCATTGAAACTACCTCCCCATTTAATAAATCATTTACGGTTATTTTTAATTCCTTACAGAGTGATAACATAATTGATGAATCGGGCATTGATTTGCCGTTTTCCCATTTTGATTCTGCTCTGTCTGAAATGAACAATTTCTCAGCAAGTTGTGCTTGAGTTAAATTATTCTTTTTTCTACATTCGGCAATGAATTTGCCGATTTTGATTTGATCCATAATTGCCTCCTTTCGTGTTCAGTTTAAGGTATTTGTGGATAAAAATCAACAAACCGTTGGTTGAGTTGGGGAGTTTTTATAAGAATATAGGTGGATTTTATTGTTTTTTCTCTATTTCCTTATCGTTTGCAAATAGCCCATTAAACATATTAGCTCCGCCCGGATATGGTGCTAAAGTTGTTAATGCTGGTAAGTGATTTACATAAAATTCTTCATTTTCAAGTGTTATAAGTGTGCCGCCAAATTGACCGGGGATATGGTAATCGTATTGACCGGTTTTAAGACCAAATACCCATTTTATTCCCTCATATTCAATGCAAGTATTATTCTTGTGATAATGACCGCAAAATACACCGTCAACATTACATTCCTTTGCAATATTTAAAAAGTCGCTTTTGTTTTCCGGTGCTTTTAAGCTTTCCATTTTACAGCCAAAATCATCTCCAGCTTGCTTAACATCAACACCTATTACAAAAAGAGCTGTTCCGTCGATACTATATCCCTTAGAAATTTCAGCAAGCATATATTCCTTTGGTGGAATGTGAAATGCCATAAAGGCAGGAATTTTCCTTCCCTGTGTGTCTAAAATAAGCTTGGTATTCTCTTTTACCAATTCCATTTGGTCGGGATATATACCGCTTTCAAGCGTTACGCTTTCATCATCAGAGTAGCATCCGTTAGAATCAAGCATATGTAAAACTCTTATTAGCTCATTTTCAATAGCAATTCCAGCTGTATAGTTTCCATTGCCTGTTATGTTGCCTCTTTTAAATAGACAAAACTTGCTATTTTCAAATAAATCGCATTGGTATTTTACACCCATTTTTGATTCATTATCGTGATTTCCGAACACAGGTGCATATGGAATTTTGAATTGGTCCATAAAATCAACGAACCATTTCATAACTGTTCCATTATCATCAAAAGAGCCATAAATTATATCGCCTGTTATTATAATTAAGTCAGGCTTTGATTGTGCAACAAGGGATTTTATTTGATTTCCGCCTTGAATTTCAAAATTATCAGGATGCCAAGCATTAATTTCATCAATACGAAGTCTTTCAGGTCTTCTTCTTTGTAGGCTATCAATAAATTGCATATCTGTAATTTGCAAAATTTTGATTTTTGTCCCTTTGCGTGATTTATCAAGCTTGACAACAAAATCACATCCTTTAAAATTTTCGCTATTTTTTAAAATTTCCATAATGCTTTCAGTTCTCCTTTTTTATTGCAAATACAAGATAAACTGCATAGGCGGATGTTATAAGAGTTAATAGAATACTTGAAATTATTTGATTTTTAGTAGTTAATAATGCTTCGTTTGAAAATGCACTTAAGCTATTAAAAACTCCATGAGATATTATGCAGGTAAATATACTTTTTGATTTACAGTAAATCATTACAAACATAAAGCCTGCCGATGTTGCGTAAATTACTTGAAGTAGATTTGGTAGTAATTCTGCACCGGAGCCGTTAATTAAGTTAATTATATGACCTATGCCAAAGGTTACACTTGATACTATAATAGCTATTTTTTGATTATCCTTTCTCATTGCTTCAAAAAGAAGTCCGCGAAATATAGCTTCCTCTAAAAAGCCTACGCAAAGCATAGTTAATATGTAAATAACTGTTTCAAGTATTGTGTAATTTAAAGATGCTCCATACCAAAGATTAGCACTTAACATAACTAAAAGCGGTATATAGTATAGCATTAGTTTATGTGATACAGAAGGCAAACAAAAGCCGTAATCCTTAAATAACTTATTTTTCTTCAAAAATAAAAGCAAAATAAGAGTAAGTGCAAGTCCTATCACTAGTGTTATTGATTTTTCAACGCCTGCAATTTGGGATATAAAATCTCCCAAGGACATTAGCACACAGTAAGCGACTATCCATAGGATAGAAAACCAAATTTTGCTTTTATCGTATAATTTTTCAAGCATATTTACTCCGATTATTTTATTTTTTTACCATCGCAAAAGGCTTGACCTACCTTTGTGCCAAAGCTCCAATATGCATGTGATACGCTATCGTAAATAATGGGGTCAAGTTTTTTAACATCTATCTTACCATTTTTGTCAAGTATAGTTTCGTCTGCACTAATATTTACAATTTCACCAATGCAAATTCCATCCTCGTTAAATTTAAGGAGCTTACATTCAACGCTCATTTTTAACTCATCAATAATTGGAGCATTAACAAATTCACTCTTTATTGCGTGAAAGCCTGCTTTTTCAAATTTATTTGGCACATCATTTGCGGAAACAACACCAACATAGTCGCAAGATACCACTGTGTCAGATGTTGCAAAGCTTATAGTAAATGCTCCTGTTTTCTTTATGTTTTCAGTTGTTTTATGGTCATCAGCTAAGCAAACCATAACCAAATTAATATCATAAATTCCACCCCAAGCCGCATTCATTGCATTTGGTGTTCCATTTTCATCGTATGTGCCAACAATAAGCACAGGCATTGGATAAAGCCAAGTTTTTTGTCCAAAATTTTTACGCATAATATTGTGCCTTTCTTCTTATTTTTATATTTCAATTATACCATATTAAATATGCATTATCAAGAAATTTGTATAAATAAAAAACAAGGATTTTTAATCATACATCCTTGTTTTGTGTTTTATTTTTTCTTTACTCTAATAAGTAATGATTTTAGTTTTTTAGCGTTGAAGGGGATTAGGGGTGAGAGGTAGGATTTATCGTTTAAGACGGTACTGTTGGTGGCGATTAGTGTTAGCATTATGACAGTGCCAAGAATTAATCCCCAATAGTTAAGGAATGATATAAGAATTAAGCATAAGATACGCATAAATTTAAATGCATATCCAAGCTCATAATTAGATTGAGTGAAACCTGCTATAGATTCGATTGCCATATAGAATATTACATCAGGAGAAAACCAACCGATTTGTACGGCAAAATCTCCAAGAAGTAGTCCGCCCACTACGCTAAAGGAATTTGACATAACGCTCGGTGTATTAAGAGACGCCAATTTTAGTCCCGAAAGGACTATTTCAATAATCAAAAGCTGTGCAAGTAATGGGATATTGCCATAGTTATCGGGGACTATAAAGGATATCCAACTCGGTAGTATATTCGCATTTAATACAAGCAAATACCAAACGGGAGTTAAAAAAACTGAGCCAATAAACACCATTTGGCGAACTAATCTAAGGTATGTGCCTGTAAATGGCGGAAAATAAAAGTCATCGGTTTCCTGTAAAAAATCAAAAATTGAGGTTGGTAAAATTATTGCTTCAGGCGATGTATCGCAAATTACTATAACGCTTCCTTCTAAAACCGAGGCACAGGCGGCATCGGGTCTTTCGGTGCACCTAACCTTCGGGAATGGATTATACCATTTTTTCTTAATAAGACACTCAATAAGGCTTTGATGTCCTAAGGGCAACGCATCTGTTTTTATACTTTCAAGCTTTTGTGATAGCTTTTTAACATATTCCTGATCAGCTTTACCTTTAATGTAGATAAGAGACACGTCTGTTTTGGACTGTTCTCCGATACAATGATACTCTACTATTAGATTTGGATTTCTAATTCTGCGTCTTACCATAGCGATATTGAAAAGTAGTGTTTCCACAAAGCCATCTCTTGCACCACGCATAACCTTATCGTTTTCCGGCTCTTCTGTTGTTCTGGCAGGATATGTTCGTGCATCTATAATTATACCACCGTTGCCTAAGCCATCTGCAATCATAAGTGTGCATCCGCTTAGTACCATGGTTACCATTTTATCAAGGGAATAGCAAGCATCTACTTCGACGGCAGGGACACTAGTTTTTATAAATTTTTCAAGGTCTCCCTCTCTATTTGAACCAAAATCCTTTATTGTGGTAAGGTGCATCATAAGCTTTTGCATTGTGGCAGCAGTAATAAAGCCATCTATATAGTAAAGCACTACTCTTTTTGAATTGATTTCCATTTCACGCTTAATTATGTCAAAGCTTTCTTTTACATTTAGAATGTTATCTATTAATGAAATATTTTCATCAAAATTAAATGATAATTCAGCCATAAAAAATCTCCGTAAGCACTTTTTGTTAGTATTTACGGAGATTTTTATTTTAAACTAATTGTTTTTAAAAAACTGATAGAAATAGCATGGCAACATTCCATTATAAAGCTTTCTTATCTTATCTGGCTTTCTTCCAAATAATCTTGCAAAGCCTTCATGGCTTGTAATGATATATTGCTGCCATTTATCAAGAGTTTTAAAATGATTTCCCATCTTTTTATAAAGTTCCTCTGTTTCCTTCATAGAAAAGAGTCTTTCGCCGTAAGGTGGATTACATACTATCGTTCCTCTTCTGCCCTCGGTTTTTATTGTCAAGGCATCCTTTTGGAAGATTTTGATATGGTCGCTAACTCCTGCTCTTTTTGCATTACCTAATGCTATCTCAACACATTCCGAGTTTATGTCCGAAGCATACGCTTCAAAGCTTGAATTAGTTATAATTTGAGCTTTTGCTTCTTCTCTTGCATTTATCCAAATGCTCTTATTAAATTGAGGAAACGCTTCGGCAGTAAACGCTCTTTCAAGTCCTGGGGCTTTATTTAGCATAAGCAAGGTTGCTTCAATAGCGATTGTACCCGAGCCACAGAATGGATCCCAAAATAATACATCCTCACGCGGTCTTGATAGCTTAGCAAGAGCACAAGCTAATGTTTCTCTTATTGGCGCTTCATTAGAAATTGGTCGATAGCCTCTTTTGTGAAGGGGCGTGCCTGATGTATCAATCATAAGAGTTGCTCTGTTTTTGAAAATAAAGAAGTCAATCTGATATTTTACGCCTTTTTCCTCAAACCAAGTAATTCCGTATGATTTTGAAAGTCTTGATACTACGGCTTTTTTAATTATTTTTTGACAATCAGGAATTGAAAAGAGCGCACTTTTAATGCTATGTCCTCTTACTGGAAATTCATCATTTTTGCCTATCCATTTTTCCCATTCAAGTGATTTTGTTCCTTCAAATAAATCATCAAATGTTAATGCTTCAAATTCGCCAACCTTAATATATAGTCTTTCAGCAAAGCGAAGCCATAAATTACATTTTGCAATAGCGTTTTCATCGCCTATGAAGCTTATTCTACCATCCATAGTTTCTGTACGCTTATAGCCTAATTTTTCTATTTCCTCACCTAATAGGCTTTCAAGAC
>JBGVPY010000079.1:0-98391 GCA_045127235.1 Eubacteriales bacterium | reverse complement strand
CACTTAATTGGAGGGACAATGGCTGTATCGGCGGTGGATGGAACACCAATTCCCCGCTTACCGATTTTGGCAAAAATGTTGTCTTAAAGAGCTGTGAGTTGGGAATAACTATTGATTTATCTCATTCATCTGAGGAAGTATTTTGGGAAGCATTAAAGATTTGCGAAAATTTAGGTAAATCGCCTATTGCTTCTCATTCTAATGCGTATGCTGTTCATAATCACAAAAGAAATTTAAATGACAATCAAATCGAAGCAATTAGCTCAAATAACGGTCTAATCGGCATATGCTTAGCTGCTGAGCATTTAGGAGTAAATGCTGATATCGATACGGTAATTAAGCACATTGACAACTTTTTAGAGCTTGGTTGCAGCAATTGTCTTTCTTTAGGCTGTGATTTTGATGGCGTATCTAATCTGCCCTGCGGTATAAATTCAATTTCTGATTTGCCGCTTCTTTTTTACAGAATTGAAGAAGAATTTGGAAACAAAATTGCTAAGAAAATATTCTTTGAAAATGCTTTTGCATTTTTTGAGAGAAATTTAAGAAAGGAGCTTTAATATGTCAATATTTGCTATTGCAGACCTTCATTTATCTTTATCGGTAGATAAGCCAATGGATGTTTTCGGTGCTAGATGGACCGATTATATGGAAAAGATAAGAAAAAATTGGTGTGCTATTGTAAATGATGATGATACAGTTATTGTTCCCGGTGATATTTCTTGGGCAATTGATTACAGTGAAGCAAAATTAGATTTTGAATTCATAGAAAAGCTTCCAGGAAAAAAGCTTATAGGAAAAGGAAATCACGACTATTGGTGGGGAACGATGGCTAAAAACAAAGCCTTTTGCAACGAGCTTGGCTTAAAAACCATTGATTTTCTTTTCAATAATGCATTTAAAGCAGAAAATTACATTATTTGTGGCACTCGTGGCTGGTATGTTGATGAAAAGCTTCAAAATACATCTAATGATGTGGAATATCAAAAAATCGTAAACCGTGAAGCATCAAGGCTTAAAATGAGTCTTGATAAAGCAAAAAAATTACAAGAGAACGGTGAACAGATTCTTGTGTTCTTTCACTTTCCTCCTGTATTTAACAATTTTGTTTGTGATGAAATAGTTAAGGTTTTACTTGAATACGGAATCAAGCAATGTTATTTTGGACATATTCACGGCTCTTACAATATACCGAAAACCATAGAATATAAAGGAATTTCCTTTACTCTTGTATCAGCGGATTATCTAAATTTTGTTCCAATGATACTTATGCCCTACGAATATTAGAATTTTCTTGATTATTTTTGAATTTATATATTGACATTTAATATCGTTTTATATATAATAGATAGGAATAATTTATCAAAGCATTTGGAGGATAAAAAAATGGCTTTAAAAAATACCACAAAGGTAGAAACAAATCTTTACGAAATCGAATTTGATGCTGACAAAGCAACCTTTGATGCAGCAATTGAGAAGGTTTACCGCAAGGAAGTAAAGAAGATTACTATTCCTGGCTTCAGAAAGGGTAAAGCTCCACGTTCTATCATTGAAAAGATGTACGGTAAGGGTGTATTCTATGAAGATGCAGTAAACGAAATCATTCCTGATGCATACGAAAGCGCTATTAAGGAGGCTGATTTAAAGGTAGTTAGCCGTCCTGAATTTGATATCGTTAGCATTGACGATAACGGCGTTGTACTCAAGGCTAAATTCTATGTTAAGCCAGAGGTTTCTCTCAAGGAGTACAAGGGCTTCAAGGTAACTAAGACGGTTGAAGAGGTTACTGAGGAAAACATTAATAATGAAATTGATATGGTTCGTGGTCGTAACGGTAGAATCGTTGACGTTACAGACAGAGCTGTTGAAAATGGCGATTTAGCAACTATCGATTACGAAGGCTTCTGTGATGGTGTTGCATTTGATGGTGGTAAGGCTGAGAACTATCAGTTAGCTATCGGTTCAAATAGCTTCATTCCTGGCTTCGAAGATCAAATCATCGGTCATAATATCGGTGAAAGCTTTGAAATTACAGTTAAATTCCCTGAGGAATACCATGCGGAAAACCTTGCAGGCAAGGATGCAATCTTCAAGATTAACCTTCACGGTATCAAGAAGAATGAGCTTCCAGAGCTTGACGATGAGTTTGCTAAGGATGTAAGCGAATTTGATACTTTAGATGAATATAAGGCTGACATCAAGGCAAAACTTGAAAAGAAAAACGAAAAAGCAGCAGAAAACGCAGTTGAAGAGCAAATCATCAACGCTTTGATCGAAAATCTTGAAGCAGAAATCCCTGCTCCAATGTTTGAGGCTGAGGCTGAAAACTTTGTTCGCGACTATGATTCAAGACTCCGTATGCAAGGACTTGACCTTAACACATACTGCAAGTACACAGGTCAAACACTTGAAACACTTCGTGAGCAATTCAAGCCAATGGCTGAAAGACAGGTTAAGACTCGTCTTGCTCTTGAAAAGGTTGTTGAGCTTGAAAACATCACTGCTTCTGATGAAGAGGTTGAGGCTGAATACGAAAACCTTGCTAATGCATACGGAATGAAGGCTGAAGAGGTTAAGAAGTATGTTGACGCTGAGGCTGTTAAGGCTGACCTTTGCGTAAAGAAGGCTGTTGATTTCGTTAAGGCTAATGCTGAAGTAACAAACGCTTAATAAAAAAGCGGAAAAGTTAAATTAAATTATTTACATTTTTACCGCTACACAAATATGTAGCGGTAATTTTGTTAAAAATAAATATTTTAGGAGGATTATTATGGCTTATATTCCAATGGTCGTTGAACAAACTAATAGAGGTGAACGTTCATACGACATCTATTCAAGACTTTTAGAGGACAGAATTGTATTTCTTTGCGATGAGGTTAACGATGCTACGGCTTCATTAGTAGTTGCTCAGCTTCTCTTCCTTGAGGCACAAGATCCAGATAAGGACATCAACCTTTACATCAACAGCCCAGGTGGAAGCGTTAGCGCAGGTCTTGCAATTTACGATACAATGAATTTCATTAAGTGTGATGTATCAACAACATGTATCGGTATGGCTGCAAGCATGGGCGCATTCCTTCTTTCAAGCGGTGCTAAGGGCAAGAGATATGCTCTTCCTAACAGCGAAATTATGATTCATCAGCCTTTAGGTGGCGCAAGAGGTCAGGCTTCTGATATTAAGATTCACGCTGACCACATTTTAAAGACAAGAAGCAGATTAAATACTATCTTATCAAAGAACACAGGTAAATCACTTGAGGAAATTGAAAGAGATACTGAGCGTGATAATTTCTTATCCGCAGATGAAGCTGCTGCATACGGTCTTGTAGATAAAGTAATTGATAAGAGAGTATAATTAATGAAGGAATTGAGAAAATGCTCCTTCTGTGGCAGAACGGAAAAAGATGTTGAGTTTATGATTCCATCGCCAAACGGCAGTGCTAATATTTGCGATTTTTGTATTGACTTATGTCAACAGGTATTAGAGGATTATAATTTTGACGTTGAGGATGAGAAACATGAGGTTAACTTAGACCTCACTTCTCTACCTACTCCTAAGCAAATGAAGGAAAAGCTTGATGATTACGTAATTGGACAGGATAAGGCTAAAATAGCACTTTCTGTTGCAGTTTATAATCATTATAAGAGACTTATTTATAACGAAAAGAAAAATAAAGAAGCATCAGATGACGTAGAAATCCAAAAAAGCAACATCTTACTTATTGGACCTACCGGTGTTGGCAAAACGTACCTTGCACAAACACTTGCAAGAACGTTAAACGTTCCTTTTGCTATCGCTGATGCAACTACACTTACTGAAGCAGGATATGTTGGCGAAGATGTTGAAAACATTCTTTTAAGACTTATTCAAGCTGCTGATTTTGATATTGCAAAAGCTGAAAAAGGCATTATTTATATTGATGAAATTGATAAAATTTCAAGAAAAAGCGAAAACCGTTCAATTACACGCGACGTATCCGGCGAAGGTGTTCAACAAGCACTTTTGAAAATTCTTGAAGGTACAGTTGCCAACGTCCCTCCTCAGGGCGGCAGAAAGCACCCTAGTCAAGAATTTTTGCGCATAGACACTAAGAATATACTCTTTATCTGTGGCGGCGCATTTGACGGCTTACAGAGCATTATACAAGGTCGTAAGGGCAAACAGCTTATGGGCTTTGGCGGCGAAATTAAAAGCAAACAAGTTGTTCTTGATACAAAGATTTACGAGGATGTTACCGCTCACGATATAGTTAAGTATGGCTTAATTCCAGAGCTTGTTGGTCGTTTACCTGTAATGGTAGGACTTGAGGAGCTTGATGAGGATGCTCTTGTGAAAATTCTTTCAAAGCCAAAGAATTCTATTACAAAGCAATACGCAAAATTATTTGAAATTGATGGCGTTGAGCTTGAATTTACAGATGATGCACTTGAAGCAGTTGCTAAAAAGTCAATCGGAAGAAAAACAGGCGCAAGAGGACTTCGTTCAATTATTGAAGAAACAATGACTGAGATAATGTACGAAATTCCTTCAAACAAGGATATTTTAAAGGTAATTATTACTGCTGATTGTATAAACAAGGTTTCAAAGCCTGCATATATTATGAAATAAGTAAAACTCGCAATCAAAAGATTGCGAGTTTTATTTATAAATATGTTTTATTTTGCTTTTTATTTTTATGTAAATCGTAAATAAAACAAATTATGTTAACTAAAAGAGATGAAATATTTATTGCTAAAAAAGTAATATAAAGCGGTTTTGGTTGCTGACTTACAAACATAATTGACCAATAAATCGCACCTATCACGGTAAAAAACAAATTAACCAAAAGAAATTATTATTTCCTGTTTCATCATTATCCCCTTAACCAAAAAATCTTATCGCAAACAAAAATGTAACTGTGAATAATGATGCAAACGTGGAAATCATTGCTATTATAATGTGCATGTTTTTTTATTCGTAGTAAAGTTCTCCAATTACGTATAAAGATATGAAAAACCGCAATATTAAAATTGCGGTTTTTCTTTATCTGAGTAGCGGGATTTGAACCCACGGCCTCTACCACCCCAAGTCTAATAAAAAATAAGCTGCGAAAACTAAGACAGTCAAATTTTGCGAAGCAAGGATAGAAAAAAATTTTCTCCATACGGACTAAAGAGAAAAATTTTTTCTACCCACAATTTGACGGTCTGGCAATAACTTACCCACGCTATTATCTGAGGGAACAACAAAAGTTTATTAAAGGACAGATAAGCATTAGACGTAGCGAAACAAACAGGAACAAAACATTTGTTGTTCCCTCTGCCCTGCGGCGAGCGATGAAAACAATACAATAGCGTAATAAAATTGCTATGCAGATAAGAAAAAAGCACTCTTGGATATATGGAGTGCCTTTTTCGTTCAAATAGCTATTTTATAGCGTTCATAAAGTATCTTTTTTTATGATAGTTCTGTTTAACACTATTCTTTTGTTGAGGTCTCCAAGAACAGCCATTTCGCCAGGCTTACCATTTTTTACAGGCACTAAAACAACAGCTGAGGGAAAATCATAGTTTTCTACTTCTCCGTTTTCTCCTGTAACATTTCCAATTTCAAATTCAATTCCAAACGGTTGTAAATCATCATTATCCTCATAGCCTAAAATATAGTTCGGCGTTGTTTTTAATCTTAAGCAGATGTTTACAAGTGTCTGCAAGCTTGGTTCATTTTCTCCTTTTAGCCACCTGTTGACAGTTGGCTGCGATGTGTGTAAATAGTCAGCTAACTCTTTTTGTGATATGTTGTGTATGCTCATTAACTCCTTTAGTTTTATCGGAAATTTGTATAATTTCATTTTCTCCTCCAAAAAATACGAATACCGTATTGACAATACGATTTCCGTATGTTATAATCATATTGCATATACGCTTTTCGTATAATAAGTACCTCTTTCTTACAGTATAACACAGAAAGCGTATATTGTCAATAAGCTCTATAATATAAAATATATATTATAAAGCAAAAGTGTTGTGTGTAGACGGTGCAAGCTTCTGCAAGCGGTTTAGCGAGAAGCTGCACCCACACAACAGCTTTTAAAACGGTTTTAGCAAGCTCTGTCCCTATTACTTGATATAAGGGACAGAATGTATTCAAAATATGTGTAAAAGGAGGTTTAAATGGTCTTAAACATTTTGAAAGTTCCCGAATGTGATGTAAAGCATTTTACAAGAGCGAAATATTATACAACTCCAACAGGCGAAACAAAATTAGCGCAAATTCAATATATGAGTTCTCCCGTATTTCGTTCCGCAGGCTTTGAGGAAACAAAAAAGAAAATATTTAATCACATTGAGATTATTGAGGATAAGGAAACAGAATTTGTTTATGACGATGATGAGCAATTAAAGGAATTATATGAATTACTTGAAAAAGAAAAGAAAATTGATAATAAGAAAAGGTCATTAAGGCGCGCAAAGACAACAGCATTTGAAAAAATATTATGTAATTATGATTTAGATACATTTGTAACATTTACATTTTCGCAAGAACAAGTACAGGATAGGACAAGTTGGGAAAAAGTATATTCAAGAATTAGAATTTGGTTGAATAATAGAGTAACAAGAAATGGTTTAAAATATGTTATGTGTGCAGAAAGGCACAAAAAAGGCGGGATACATTTTCACGCAATAATGAATAGTTCTGCTTTACTTTTAGAACAAGCTACAAACGCAAAAACAGGCAAACCTTTAACGCATAAAGGAAAACCACAATACAACATTAAAGATTGGAAATTTGGCTTTTCCTCTGCTGTTTTAATAGACACAACAACAGAGGATAGGGAAAAAGTCGCTAAGTATATATTCAAATATATGGGCAAAGCCGGGATTGAGGGGAAAATTGGCGGCAGATATTTATTAACCGGGGGGAAGTTAAACGCATTTATGCTTACATATGGAGAAACGCCACAAGAGTTCTTTACAGGTGAGGAAGCAAAATACACCATTGAGCGAACTTTTGGAGAAATAATATATAAATCTTGGAGCTATATATGATAGTATCCGAATTTATGAATAGTTGGCTTGAAAATAAAAAAGCCGATTTACAATTATCTACATATGAAGCATACACAGTTTATCTATCAAAGCATATTAACCCTTACTTTGATAAACTCAATAAACCATTAGAAGCCCTCAAACCCATTGACATAAAAAACTATGTAACAGCAAAAAGAAACGGTGGCAGAAAAGACAATAAAAAAGGCGGTCTTTCTCACGCTTCAGTGCAAAAACACTTGAATGTAATAAAACAGGCTTTAAAAGAAGCTGTATTGCTTGAATACATTGCTTCAAGTCCTGCAAGCTATGTTACATTACCACGAAAAAACAATATCAGCGAAAAAGCAAGATTTATTTCCATAGCCGAAGCTATAAATATACAGCAAGCATTTAAAGGACATTTTATGTTTCCATTAGTGTGTATTACTTTAATGTATGGTTTGCGTAGGTCTGAGGTTTTAGGCTTAAAATGGTCGGCAATAGATTTTGAAAATAGAAGCCTGGAGATAAAACACACGGTTGTTAAAAATTTGACTATTGAAGCAAAAAACAGTACAAAAACAGAAAGTAGTCATAGAACATTTCCACTCCTTAACGATGCAATTGAGGTTTTGAAAAATATACCGCGTTCAAATAATTCAAAAGACAGTTATGTTTTTTCAAGAGCTGACGGAACACCTCTGCGCCCTGACAGTGTTACACGAACATTTCAAAGAGTATTGAAAGCAAACGGACTTGAAAAAATGAGATTTCACGATTTAAGGCACGCAACAGCTTCAATTTTGTTTGACAAAGAATGGTCAGTTGCAGATGTACAACATTGGCTTGGTCACACGGATATTGAAACAACAATGAACATCTATGTAAAATATAACTGCACACGAAAATTAAAAGTTGGTGGAGCTTTGGAAGGTCTGTTTTTAACATCTCAAAAAGTTGAATAAAGCCTTATGGCATAAAGAAAAAGGACTATTTTACAATAGCCCTTTTTTGTTTGGTCTGAGTAGCGGGATTTGAACCCACGGCCTCTACCACCCCAAGGTAGCGCGCTACCATCTGCGCTATACCCAGATTAACGTAATGTATTATATCATAATATGTATCATTAGTCAACAATAATTTTAAAAAATAATTTTTGAATAAAAGAAAATTAATTGGTTATTATAATATTGAAGTCATAAGACTTCAAATAATTTTTTCGGAGTGTTTTATGAATAAGCAACCAAACCATTGTATTAAGTGTACTGTTGTTTCATGCGCTAACCATGCAAAAGACACAAACTATTGTGTGTTAGATACTGTTAGCATTGGTACTCATGAATGTAATCCCACTGTTTCTCAGTGTGTGGACTGTGAATCTTTTGTTCTAGGTCGTAACTGCTCAGGCAATTCTTGTAAATAAGAATTATCTGATGCTGCGGTATCATGAATTTTTTGTTTGTTCATGAAAGATCCGTAAAGAAATCACCGTTTATTATATAAACGGTGATTTTATTTTTTGAAGCTATACAATAAAAGCTGTCTATTTTCTTCCTTTTCTTTTGCTAGCTTCTTCTCTTTTTTAGACTTCTTTTTCATTATAAATCTATTAAATACACGTTTTATTTTTAAATTTAGCATGGAAAGAGGTATTTTAATAAAATATATAATGTAAGAGGCGAAAATTTTTAAAATAACAATGACGTACTCATAAACAAATAGCACAATTTTACTTATTGTATAATAGTAACACAAAAAACCGATAAAAGTACCTACAATTATATACCATCTTAACGTACCATTAGATACTACATAAGTAAAAATTAACATTATTGGTGTTAAAATTAAAAAAAACAATATATCAAATATAAAATATGCTGATTTTTTTCTAAAGTTCAAAGATAAATCATTAAATTTCAGATTAATTAGCGGAAATTTAATTTTTAAAATTTTTTGTTGAGTCTTGCTTGATATTTCTCCAATTAAAAGCTTCCTTAATATTTTCATCCAATCGTAAATTAAGCCCGTGAAAAAGCCTAAAATAATTGAGTACATGGTTGATATTAACTGGTATTTTATCGATATTTCCATTTTATTTAAATAACGCTTTTTTCTTTTTGTTTTCTTTACCAAAATAGAAAATACCATTTACTGTTCCGTTAACTATCAATTCACCTTTTTCTGAATCAAATCTTTCAATTTTAAGGTTTTCACCTTCTATTGATAAGCTTGAACTGCTATTTTGAACAACAATTTCGCTTTCATCATAGCTAGTAACGTCATTTATGTCTGTCATTTCAAGCCTTTTTCGCGATTTTAATATTACGTCATGATTTAATTCCTTTGATACTTCAATCATAATAAGCTCCTTGTAAATGTACTATAACAAGGATATGAAAAAATGGCTGAAAATATTACTCAGCCACTATCTCATATAAGCTTGATGCATCATTTTTTCTAATGACATCACGAACGTCCAGCACCTTTACTTTAAGTTTCTTTTCTCCAAAGGTAATTTCTATTATGTCGCCCTCTTTAACGTCATATGACGCCTTTACGGGTCTTCCGTTTACACTTACGTGTGCAGCATCGCATGCCTCATTGGCTACTGTTCGCCTTTTGATAATTCTTGATACCTTTAAAAATTTATCTATTCTCATAATTCACCTTAAAATAATAACCTGCGTATCTAAGATACGCAGGTCTGCAAGTATTTACGCGTTAATCTTGTTCTTAAGTGTTTTACCAGCTGTAAATCTAACCTGCTTTGAAGCCTCAATTTGAATTGTTTCGCCTGTTGCAGGGTTGCGCCCTTCTCTAGCTGCTTTTTCTTTTACATCGAATGTACCGAATCCGATAAGTTGAATTTTATCACCTTCAACGAGTGCCTTCTCTAATGCTGCTAAAACTGCATTAACTGCTGCTTCCGCATCCTTCTTCTTAAGATCTGTTTCATTAGCTACTACTTCGATAAGCTCTGACTTGTTCATTGGTTTTTTCTCCTTAATTTTAAAATTTACTTATCCCGAATACATTCGGTCTTTGTACTTACATTATAACATCTTAATTTTAATATTTCAAGTATTTTATTGAAATATTTTACAAAAAAATCTATAAAAACTTTATTTTTTTATCTATTTTGTACTAATTTCTTCAAAAATTCGAATCTAAAAAGAAAATTTAAGATTTTTTCGCTATTTGGAATCATATAAATATCATCAATTGTTACTGATTTTGTCTTAAATGAAACCAATAAATACAACACAACCGCCAACGCAATCGCTATAATTGTAGATATTTTATCGGGTAAAAAAGCTAAAAGCACTACGTATATTGTAGCTGATGAGCCAATAGCTAAAATTGAAGATACTATAGGTAAAATAAAGGACTTTTTAAAGCTACATATTTTACCAAAATTCTTTACAGTAAAATAAATATTCAGTGATGAAGCACACAAATAGCATATAACCGTGCTAACAGGCGCCCCTAAAATTCCTATTTTACCTAATAAAAAATAATTAGATATCAATTTTGCTATTGCGCCAACAATCATTGAAATTATCGGCAACTTTTGCTTTCCAGCGGTATTCAAAAACGCATTAGTTACAGATATTATACCTAAAAATATAACGGAAACAGCCGCAATAGATAGCCATGGTGCTGCTCTTGCAACGGACTCTTCTTTAAACATGAGCAGGCTTAGAATAGGATATGAAAATATTCCTAAACCAATTGCACATGGAATAGCAATGATATTTATTATTCTTAAGCTTAATTCCCTGATTTCTCTGCCCTTTTGTTGATTTTTGTTGCCTTGCGCTAGTGATATTAAAGGTACTAATGCATTAGCGATTGGATAAAATAATATCGTTGGTAAATTAAACATTGAAATTACAAGAGACGTATAATCTCCATAATAAATTCGTACTGATAGCTCATTCATGCCATAAGCAAGTAATCTATTTTGTACCATAACAGTATCAATAATTGTAGTTAATGACAAAACTGATGAGCTTAGTGTAATTGGAATTGCAATGGCAAAAAGATCTTTCAAAATTCGCTTTTTGCTCTTTTGATTTTCATCAAGCAAAGCCTCAGGTAAATAATTATACTCCTTGAAAGATAACTTTTTAACATATAGATATATCATTCCAAGCAACACACCAATAGTTACACCTAAAATTGTATATGCTGCAACAACAAAGTCATTATATCCCTTATTTTTTGCATAAAATGCAAGTAGCACGCCTAAAAGCACCTTGATAATAGCCTCAATTAGTTGCGATATAGCTGTTGGTGCCATTAACTGATATCCTTGAAAATATCCTCTCAAGCAGCTTGATAAGCATATAAAAAGCATTGTAGGAGCTATCATAATTATTGGCAATTTTGTATCGCTTGCGCCGATAAGTGTTGCTATTTTGTCAGAAAACACAATCATACCAAGAGAAAACACGGTGCCAATTAAAAGCAAAACAAAAAATGCAACGTCAAATATTCTTTTAGCTTCCTTAATTTTTCCTCGTCCTCGGCTCTTAGAAACCATTATCGAAATTGCAACAGGCAATCCGGACGTAGAAATTACGTAAAGATATGCATAAATTTCATATGCCGAGCTATAATATCCTGCTCCTACGCTTCCTACAACGCGATTTAATACAATTTTCGATATAAGTCCAACTGCTTTGACAAGAATGTTTGCCAGGGTTAATACAAACACTCCTGAAAAAAACATTCCAATAGCACTTTTGGGTGATGCCTTTTTCTTGTTTATATCCAATCTGCTTCCTCACATTATTTTTTGCCTAAAAATTCAGTATATAATGATCCTTTAGGTATATAATCATAGCTAATTTCATCAAGGCCACTTACCTTTTCAATAAGAATTTTCGCTTTTTCATAGTATTTACTACTTTCATTTAAGCTTGTAAGCACTTCAATTAAGTATTTTTTCATCAAAAATAACTCATAGCACATAAATGAATCAATTTGAATTTTACAAATATCTTTATTAGGGAAAATGCTTTTTTCTTCATTTTCTCTTACAGATTCCCAAAGATAGAAAGTAAATTCAGGAGTTGCTCCTCTAAATTTTTCATCTCTTACTATGCGACGAATTAGTCTAATTTCATTTTTTGTAAAACAAACACCATTTATACATACATCTTCGTTTACACATATGAAAATGCCTCTGTATTCTACATCAAAAAGCGATGTAATTTCAGGATATACAGCCTGTATTCCTTCAAAAATTATTATTTCATTTTCGTCTATAACATGTTGAGTGTATCCACTTCTTTTTTGTGTTACAAAATCAAATTTAGGCACGCTAATCGTGTTTCCGGCTTTAATTTTGCTAATACATTCAGCTAAAAGAGGTAAATCAATAACATCAACTGAATCGTAATCGAGCTTTATATCCTCGTTAACCTCTCTATCCTCATGCCTTTCCTTAAAAAAATTATCTATTGATATAACAGTAACACTTTTGCCTATTTCATGATAGTCATGAATAATTTTATTGGCTGTTGTTGTTTTTCCAGCACAGGTAGGACCGGATAAAAGTAAAATTTTCACTCCACTATATATTGCTTTTTGGCTTACTTCGTCAAGTCTTTGCTCAAAATCCTTCTCACACTCATTCACGAAGTCAATTTTGTCCTGTTCATTTTTAAAGGTAATATTAATGTTTTTCAACCTATGCCTCCTTCCCAAGATAATTACTTATCCTGCAAATATTCATATGGATATTTTTTTGAAAATATTCTATTAATTTCTATTTTTCCATCAAAATCTTTTACGATTTTAGTAGTTGCGCCTGCTCCTACTCCATAAACTGTATGACAATCTGACATCATAAGAACATTGTATAATCCAAACGTGCCTTTTTTGGCATATCCAACGTTCTCTAAATCACAAACCGTATTTTTTTGACGGTACATATAATACGGCTCATATCCGCACGCTGTAAGCTTTTCATACGCATAATCAACGCTTTTTACAGCAAAATCATTATTTTTATGATATATGTCCTCATCATCTCTTAAAATTTGCGCCGATTTCTTTACAGAAAAAGAATGAACGGTTATATTATCCGGATTTAAATCTATTATTTTGTCAACAGTTGATTTGAAACTTTCAAAACTATCGTTTTCAAGTCCTGCAATTAAATCTGTGTTTACGAATTTAATTTCACTATTTTTCACTCTATCAAATGCCTCAAGAAAATCACTAACAGTATGCTTTCTGCCTATTGATTCCAAAACATAGTCGTTAAGTGTTTGAGGATTTACGCTGATTCTATCGACACCGTATTTTTTTGCTATTTTTAATTTTTCATCAGTTATGGTGTCAGGTCTTCCACCCTCTAAGGTAAATTCCATCAATTTACTAACATCAGTATTATCATAAATAGCTTTTAAAACCGATTCAAGCTGATTTTCAGTTAAAACTGTTGGCGTGCCGCCGCCTATGTAAATTGTAAGTAGATTTAAGCCTTGTTTCTTAATTACATTGAGGGTTGAAACTATTTCATTGGTGAGCTTTTTAATATAGTCAGGAATAAGCTCAAAAAGCTTTGGTGTAGCGTATGAGATAAAAGAACAATAGCTACATCTTGAAGGACAAAAGGGAATAGAAACATAGAGACTGCAGTTGTTATTATTGCTTATCTTTAAAATTTCACCTTCGTTTTTCGCTACTCTTACAGCTAGTTCGGCTTTATTTTCGCTTAAAAAATATCTGGTTTTAAGAATATTATTTGCCTCAAAATCGCCATATTTGGAAATTAACTCGAATGCCACCTTTGACGGCCTTATTCCTGTCAAAATTCCCCACGGAATAGCTTTTTCGGTTATCTCAACCCCAGCTTTATAAACTGCCATACCAACGGCAGATTTAGAAGTTCGCTCATATTTTTCACCCTCTATGAATTTAGCGAAGCCTTTTGACTCAGCGACTCTTCCGTTAACCTCTAAAATACATTCACATTCAATACCAGTTTCTGTATCACGAGAATTAATTGTCAACGTTTTGGTTGGATTCTCATCAATTTCGGGGAATTTTTCTCCGTGGAAGAACATCATACAAAGCGATTGTACATAAGTTCTATTGATATTTCCGTTAAGTAAAAGTCTCACTTTGTATTCGTTCCTTTCGTTAAATTATTTTGAAGAGCTTACAACTCTTGTTACTCTTATAACGTCCTTAATGTTTCTTATTCTTGATAAAATAGCATTAAAATGACCAATATCCTTGCATGAAATCGTCATATTCATAAGAGTGGTATCTTCAATATTCTTTGTGCTGATTGATACAATATCCACCTTCATTTCTGAAAGTGCAGCAGTAATTTCAGCAAGAAGGGACATTCTGTTATTAACCAGAATTTGAATAGCAGAATCATATGATGATTTATATGAGTTATTGGTAGGTATATCCCATTCTGCTTTTACAAATCTATTAGCGTTTTCCTCATGAGAATATGCATTTTTGATATTAGGACAATCAGATTTGTGAATTGAAATACCATATCCCTTTGTTATAAATCCAATAATACTCTCTCCTGGCAAAGGATTACAGCATCTTGCAAATTTCACAGCACAGCCGTCCTCACCATCAATAATTACGCCGCCGTTAGATTTACGCTTTCTGTTGGTGTTTGATACAGTAGGCTCAATAACAACAGGAGTGTCATCCTTGTGCTTTTCAGCATAATGCTTTTCGTATTCATTTTTTAGCTTAGGCTCAACCTTTGAAACAGGAACTCCGCCATATCCAATAGCATTATAAAGGTCGTCGGCCTCATTCATTCCAAATCGCTTACCGATAAGAGTAACTATTTCCAGCTTCTCTTCTTCAGTTAAAATAGCTCTGATTCTTGAAAATTCCTTATCAATGACTGCTTTACCAACAAGAATGTTTTCACTTCTCTTTTCCTTTTTAAACCATTGTCTGATTTTATTACGCGCTTCACTAGTCTTTACTATGTTGAGCCAATCTCTGCTTGGTCCTTTTGAAGCGTTTGAGGTGATTATTTCAACAATGTCTCCATTCTTAGGAACAGAGTCAATAGGCGCAATTCTGCCGTTAATTTTAGCACCTACCATTTTATTACCTACGCCTGTATGAATTGTGTATGCAAAGTCAATAAGTGTAGCGCCTAACGGAAGTGCAACAACGTCGCCCTTAGGTGTAAATACAAAGGTTTCATCATGGAAAATATCAATTTTAAAAGCATGTAAAAAGTCCTCATGGTCTATTACGTCGCTTTCGGTATCAATAAGCTTTGATATCCAATCAAGCTTTTTATCAATATCGGCAGATGATTTTTCTCCGCTTTTATATTTCCAGTGTGCTGCGATACCGTATTCAGCCACCTGATGCATCTCTTTAGTTCTAATTTGAACCTCAAATGGAATACCTTCCTTGCCAATAACCGTGGTGTGAAGCGATTGATACATATTAGGCTTTGGTGTTGAAATATAGTCCTTAAATCTACCTGGCATTGACTTAAACATTTCATGAATTAAGCCAAGTGCAGTATAACATTCAAGTTCATTATCAACAATAATACGAAGCGCATAAAAGTCGTATATTTCATCAAAGGATTTATTTTGATTATACATTTTGCGATAAACGCTATATACAGTCTTAACTCTTCCCTTTAACTTAAAATTAATATTTAAGCTCTCTAATTTTTCGGTAACAAAGGATTTTAGCTTTTCAATAAAACTAAAATTTTCTCCATATTTGCTGTCAATATGCTTCTTTACCTCTTCATATCCAATAGGATCAAGGTATTGTAAAGCGTAATTTTCAAGCTCCTGCTTAACTCTTTGCATACCAAGACGGTGAGCCAAAGGCGCATAAATGTGCATAGTTTCAAGAGCGGTTGCTCTTCTCTTAGCGTCCTTTTTAACGTAAAGCGTACGCATATTATGAACTCTATCGCATAGCTTAATAAAGATTACTCTTATATCCTTTGACATAGCAAGAAGCATTCTACGAACGTTTTCAATATGTTCCTCTTCCTTATCCTCTATGTTGATAGACTTGATTTTAGTAACACCGTCAACTAAAAGCGCTACGTCACAACCAAAAAGTCGTGTAATTTCATCAAGATTTGTTTTATCGGGACAGTCTTCAACTGTATCATGCAAAAACGCAGCACAAATTGAATCTGTGTCTAATCCGAGCTGAGCAACGATTTCAGCAACAGAAATGGGGTGGGATATATACGGTTCACCGCTAAGTCGCATTTGACCTTCATGCATTTCCTTGGCGTATGAAAACGCGAATTTAATTTTTTCTATATCGTAGCTTCTGCCGTTTTTGTCAATAATATCTAAAAGATTAGATATTTCTACATAGTTTTCATTTGACATATATCCACCTCCTTATTTTTTAGATTGATACATGCTCTTTAGCTTTTTAAGTATATTTGATTTATCAAGGCTGGTTTTATTTTTAGTAAAGGAAATTTTAAAGCTAAAATTAATATGGTCAATTTCATTGATTGAAATAATGTTTAGCTCTCTAAACACTTTAATAATCATTTTAATTTTCACATAATTAAGGGTGCTGCCCTTTCCTGATCGTGATATATCAGTTAATAATCTATAAAAGGAATATGTATCCTGTCCACATCTTGCGCATCCTAAAAGATGATTGTAAACAGCAGCAAATTCATCTCTTTCAGGTATAATGTTTTCAGCACCTAATATGCTTCTTCCCTCTTTTGCATCAAGGTACATTTGCTCATTCTGTTCTTGTAAAAGTCTAGATCTTTCACTTATACAAATATCCTTAATGCTTATTTGAAGCGATACGTTACCAGCATATTCATTTGTTTCAACGTTAAATGCAACATCGACCTCATCGGAAATACTTAACCAAAATTCTTCTGGAGATACGGAAAACAACATTGCAGAATATTGTTTGCCGTCCTTTGACAAGGATAGTCTTAAATGACGGTTACCACCAACAGGCACAATATCATCAACAACCATATTTCTGCATGCAAAAATTGGGGCCGGATTAGAAACGCCGTATGGTTCAAGAACAATTAACTCTTGTGCTAATCCAAGAGTAATTTGAGAAGTTGAAAGCTCACTATCAATTTCTAAAATTCTTTCAGGTCCACTATCCTTAAAACATTCCTTCGCATATTCCTCTAAACGACGCTTTAATTCAGGTAAGTTTTTTCTCTTTATGGTTAATCCTGCAGCTAACTCATGTCCTCCAGACTTTTCAAGTATATCCGAGCATGATGATAATGCTTCAACCAAGTTCATTCCTGACAAGCTACGTCCAGATCCCTTACCAATAGCTTCATCATCATTAGGGTTTTCATTCCCCTCAAACGATATTAAAATTGAAGGTACGCCATACTTATCAGTAACTCTTGAGGATACAATACCGATAACACCATTGTGCCACTCATTATTGTCAAGAATAATCATACTGTTCATAAAATATCCGTTTTCCTCAATAATTTCATATGCTTCTTCGGCGATTTTATTCTCAGTAAACTGTCTTTCTCTATTGATTTCACAAAGCTCTTGAGTATATTTTTCAGCACTCTCTTCATTCTTAGCCAAAAATAACTCAACTGCGCTTGACGCAGTACTAATTCTACCAACGGCATTAATTTTTGGAGCAAGTGTAAAACCGATAAAGCCAGAAGTTAGCTTCTTTTTGGTTCTTGATTTAATAATTTTGCCTTCGCCATATCGACAAACACGGATTAAAGTCTCTAAGCCAATATTATTGGTTTTCTCTGCTCTTTGAAGTCCGTATGTGATAATTATTCTGTTTTCGTCTGTAACTGGCATAACATCGGCAATCGTTCCAATAGCTGTTAAATCAGAGTAATTCATTGCTATTCTTTTGGTCGCTTCTAAAACACTTACACCGCTATATACTGACTCGATAGCACATAAAAGCTTAAACACAACACCAACACCGGCTAAATTCGGGAACGGATATGTTGTATCACGTCTTTTAGGATTTATAACCGCTATTGCGCTAGGCAATACATCTGTACATTCGTGATGGTCTGTTACCAGAAAATCAATTCCACATTCAGCCGCATACTTAGCTTCTTCGATAGCAGTAACGCCTGTATCAACAGTTATAATAAGCTTCGTACCGTTGTTTTTTAATTTTGTCAGCGCATCCATCGATACACCGTATCCTTCGCCTTTTCTGCAAGGAATATAGTAATCAACTTTAGCACCAATTTTGTCAAGATATAAATATAATATGCTAACGGAGGTTACACCATCCACGTCATAGTCGCCATATATAGTAATCTTTTCATTGCCTCTAACAGCAGCTAAGATTCTATCAACGGCTATATTCATATCATTAAACAGAAATGGATCATGTAAAATTTCTTGACCCTTTTTCAAAAAGCATTCAGCACTCTCTACGTCATCATAGCCTCTATTAACCAATAAAGACGCTAAAACGTATGAGCATCCTAATGATGATGAAATGTCTAATATCTTATTTTCATCATCAGCTTTATGCTTTATTTGCCACTTTCTTTTTTGTCTTTCACTCATTTTATCTATCTTTCTTTAATTTATTATCTCTCTAAAATTGCCAGAGCAACGTTTATGCCGTCTACTGCGGCACTCATTATCCCACCAGCATAGCCTGCGCCCTCGCCACACGGATACACATTATTGCTTCCTAAAAGCAAATATTTGTCATTTCTAATTATACGAATAGGAGCAGACGTTCTTGTTTCAACACCTGTAATAGGTACGTCCTTTGCATCGAAGCCTTTAATTTTTTTACCAAATTTCTCAAATCCTAATTTTAAATAGTCGCACACAAATTTAGGCAAAATATTATTTATATCAGATACCGCCGTATATCCATTCATATACGTTGGAAGTATTCTTGAAGGCTCATTTATAGCTTTTCCTTCATAAAAATCGCCTAACATCTGTACAGGAGCCTTGTAGTTTGATCCAGCTACAATAAACGCTTTTTTCTCTAAATCTCTTTGGAATTCAATTGCCTTATATGGAGTTGCACCATAATCTTCCTTGTCAACCTGAACTGCAATAGCAGAATTAGAATTTACACCATCACGGGCGTATACACTCATACCATTAACAACTACAGTGTTTTCTTCACTTTGAGCGCAAACAACCTCTCCACCGGGACACATACAAAAAGAATATACACCTTTATTGTTTTCCCTATGAGAAACATTATAGCTTGCAGCGCCTAAACGTTCATCATCGGCGTATTTTCCGTACATAGCCTCATTGATATCTTTTCTTAAATGCTCTACTCTAACTCCAACAGAAAAAGGCTTAGGCTCTATTGCTACACCTTTATTCAAAAGATAAGTATATGTATCTCTAGCGCTATGGCCGATTGCAAGAACAAGTGATGAGTATGGTAAGCGTCCTCTATTTGTAGTCGCAATGTTATTATCAAAAGACTCTAAACATGTTCTATAGTAAATCTTTCCACCTAGTCTTTCTATTTCTGTTGCCATATTTTTAACAACATCACGTAGCATATCAGTACCAATATGAGGCTTGGCGTTATATACTATATCATCCGGAGCACCAAGCTCAGCAAGAGTTTTAAGAACAAATGAGCATTTTGAATCATTTATTCTAGTAGTAAGCTTTCCATCAGAAAAAGTACCTGCTCCACCTGCTCCAAATTGAATATTGGAATTTATGTCTAATATCTTATTCTTATAGAAGTTATTTACCTTTTCAACACGTGTATCAACGTCATCACCACGTTCTATAACTATTGGTTTTAAGCCTGCTCTTGCAAGAATTAAAGCGCAAAACATACCAGCAGGACCAAAGCCCACCACTAATGGAGATTCGGTTGGCATTTGACTTTTTAATTTAATTTCAATGTTATCATTAGCTAAATATTTAATGTCAAACTTTGAAAGTACATCTTCGTTGATGCTTTTCTTGGCTTCTACCTCAGCACATACAGATGAAACAAATTTTATATCATCCTTGTGTCTTGCATCAATGGAACGCTTGTATATATACATCTTTCCAGAAAACACAAAGGCACGTGTTTTTGATAATCGTGCCTTTGCAATTTCGAATATTTCATTATCTGTTACATCAATATTAGTTTTAATCTGTTCAATAATTATTTTCATAGCATTATTTTTTCTCGTTGATAATTAATTTCACTGTTGTTTCTTCGCCAGTTACACGTTGTTCATACTCATCAGGCAAATTAATATCTACAGAATATTCATGCTCGCTTCCAAAAATAAAGTTATTTATCTTTGAAAAGTCAAGAACAACCTTTATGTCGCTCTTTTCAATATCAACAAGATCACTATTAGGACCAACTAACACAACATTGACACTTAAATCTCCAGATATACTATAGTCAGCATTTCCAACCAAATCAACACTGACGTTATTATATTCTCTTGTATGCTCGGCAACATCAATTTCCATCGCATATAACCAAATAACAATCGCTACGAATAAGCATACAACAATAGCAATTATGCTACCGATTCTGCTTTTCTTAGGAGCTTTTTCCTCGGTTTCGTGCATTGCGGAAATATCCATTTCGGTGGTTTTGGTAAACTTATCCATATTTCTCCTTATGCCTTATTAAATTTATCTATTCTTTCTTTGCTCGGCTGTATCTGCTAAGAAATCTTCAAGATGTTCCTTAAGGTCAGATTTAGTTAAATTTCTCTTAATGTTTCCATTATGAGTCATAGAAACAATTCCGCTTTCCTCTGAAACAACTACTGCAACGCAGTCACTATTCTCACTAACTCCAAGAGCTGCTTTATGACGTGTACCTAAATCCTTGCTTATATTAGGATTGGCTGACAAAGGCAACGTACAACCAGCAGAATAAATTCTTGAATCTCTAACTATTATCGCCCCATCATGTAATGGTGCTTTGTTAAAAAATATGTTTTTAATTAGCTGAGAGCTTAGCTCTGCATCTAAAACAGTACCTGTAAGAATTACATCGCCAAGCTTTGTATTTCTTTCAAAAATAATAAGTGCGCCTGTTTTTTCTTTAGCCAAATCAAATACAGCACCAGTTGCCTCTTCAATCATATTCGTAATTTGTGTGTTATTTTTTCTACCTGCTATGCTTTTTACGCCCTTAATAGAATTATCGCCCATTTTTTCAAGAGCAGCTCTAAGTTCAGGTTGGAAAACAATAACGATTAACACAATACCAACGTCAAATAAGCTAAGCAAAATGAACTTCATTGCTTTTAAGGAAAGGAACTGACATATCAAAAGAAAAATTGCCAAAAAGCCAATACCTAAAACAAGCTTTCCTGCTCTTCTTTCTCTAACAAATCTAAAGGCTGTATATAAAACTACGGTAAGGCAAATTATATCAACCACATCTATGATGCTGATCATTGAAAAATAAGTAAGATAGTGATTAAAAAATTCTCTAACGCTCTCCATAGATTCCTCCAAGCATAATATTATATATAGTATATCATATAAATATTTATTTTCAAGTCTTTTGCGCAAAATAAGTAATAATTTACAAAAAAATCTTTGCTCCGCCATAGTCTTTAAGACATTCATCAGATATCGAATATATGTCTATGTGTTTTTTTTGAAAGCATTCTAAAATTTCATCGTGATTTTCCTCGATTAAATCTTGAAAATTACCAAAAAAATAGGCTGTTTCGTTTAAAACAAAGCCACTCCCCCCGACAAAACCACAATTATAGCCGCTTAAATTTATTTTTTCATTAGAAACAATATATACCTTAATTCCTTCATTTTCCAAAGCTTTTTTCATTCCTAAATCTGATGTGATAACTGTACTTTCATTAACTACAAAGCACGAGCAAGCAGAATAGCCTTGTTTTACATTTATAATCTTATATCCATTCTTTTTTCCGTATTCAATAATTTCTTTTGCGGCATAGTCTGCTTTACAGAAAATTTTTTTACCAATAATTAAAACATTTAGTCCTATGTCATAAGGATATTTTTTATTACACTGATGCTTAACCTTAATAACGTCATATCCTGTCTGTTCAATAATTTTAAATAGCGAAATATTATTTTCATAGTACTCATCGTAACAAAATACCATTTTATCAATAACACATAAAAGCATATCTGCATGAGATGATACAGGTAAATCAAGCTTATTATACGGCAAAAGCGGAACTACTTTAGCATCTACCACATTTTGTAGCTTGTCAGAAATCTGATGACTAACTGCAATAATCATATTTAACCCTCCAAAATGAAAAAACACCGTAAAACGGTGTTTATTTTTCATTAAATTAAGCACGTGCTACCTTGCCTGAACGAAGACAACGTGAGCATACATTTACTGTCTTGTTAGAACCATCAACAACAGCTTTTACTTTTCTGATGTTTGGTTTCCAAGTTCTGTTTGTTTTACGGTTTGAGTGGGATACATTGTGTCCGAATGTTACGCCCTTTCCGCATACTGAACATTTAGCCATTTTAACACCTCCGTTTGTTAAGAAACTTAACTTACTAAAATTACGCTATGTATTATAGCATAGTCTATTTTAAATTGCAATAGCAAATTTTATTTTTTTGAAATTTTTTTCAAAATATTTTCAAGTGATATTCCGTACTTACTTGCAATATCACTTGCGTAGCTTCTTCCGTTAGGTTTTTGGCGGGAAATTTTGAAGCTTCGCTCCCCTTCTTCCATGCCTGCAACTAAAGTATCGATCCGCGCTCCGCCGTCAGAAATGCATTTTTCGTTAATTTCATCAAGCATAGAAGTTAACTCATGTAAGTGAGTAGAAAAGATTCCTCTACACTTAACCATTGAAAATCCACATATAATCTCAGATGCAATATATGATGCTTCAAACGATCCGGTTGAAGATAACGTTTCATCTAAAATTACTAAGCTATACTCTGTTACGTCATTAAATATTTCATCTAATCTTGCGCACTCTTCTCCAAGACGTCCTTTATCAATCGTATCATCGCTACCAGTTGGAAAATGAGTGAATATACCGTCAACAGGGCTAATAATAGCCTCTTTAGCAGGCACACATGCTCCTAACTGAGCTAACACGAACGTAAGACCAACTGCACAGGAAATTACTGATTTGCCACCTCTATTTGGTCCTGATAAAACATAAAACATTCCGTTTTCATCAAAAGCAAAATCGTTTTCAACCATTTTATTGCTAAGCTTATATGCTACAACGGGATTATATATGCTCTTAACATCGAAAGATTTATTCTCTATTGCTTGCATTTCTGGGAAGCAAAGATCATTACCTGTAATTTTTAACTTATTTATAAGCTCAGTAGTCTTAACTAAAAACTCGATTTCCGGTAAAAGCTTAATCAAAAAGTCAGCATTTTCAAGAACGTACGCTTGAACTACCTTTTTCCAAGAACGCATTGAAGATTTAAATACAGTATTCAAAGCATTATTAAATGCATAATTTAATGCGTTTTGCTGATTTTCATTATTACCCTTTACAAATGGCTGCAATGAAGCTATACAGGTATATTCATCGGTTTTAAAATCAAGACGAAGTATTTTTTGCAATAAGTCTCCTGACTTGAATTTTTCATTATTAATGCTTAATACGCCAGCATTTTCAGGTCTTAATCTTGCATCTAAATTCACGCCGATAGTAACGCTCCTTATTTCTCTAACACGTGATGTAAGTTCCTTCAAACGTTCATTCAAATCAACGTAATATTCACTTTCTGTAAGCTCCTTTACTCTATCGGCAAGTTTTACAAACGCTTCGCTCTTGAACTTATCTCTTAAAGGAGAAAATTCAGTTGCCATAAGCTCCATACACGCTATATACAGCTCAATTTCAGTTATGCTGTATAAGTATGAGTCATTCTCATCCGCATCACTTGAAAGTCTTCTAAGCTCAGCAATATCAGATAATATCGGTGTCAATTTAGTTAAAATCTCACTAAGCTCAGGATTGGAAAGCATATCATCAAACACAGATTGTCTGTACTTAATAACATCAATATCCATAGTGAAAAAATCACACAAACGGCTTGATTGTAAATCAATAATAGAATTTAAGCCAAGCTCGTTAAGCACCTCATTTGATATATTAGGATTATCTTTTCCATCAATATGACTTAAATAATGTTCATTTGACGGATAAATTAAACTAATTTCCATTTTACACTCCTTTAAAATGGTATATAACATAATAATATCATATTTTTATTGATTTGAAAAGAGTTTTCTTGATTTATTTATAAAGTTATGCTAAAATTCATGTGAGGTGATATCATGAATGAAATTTACTGCTCAACCGGTGTGATGGTGGGAAAAATTAATAATAACGACTATACCCTAATAACAAAGCATTTTCCCTCTTTAGTAAACAAAGGACTGATAAAAGGCGCGGAATTTATGTTTGCTCATTCTTTTTATGACAAATTAGATGATATTTACTTAGAAATTATGAGTAGTGGCATTAAATTTGACGTTATTCATTTAGACAAAGAGATTGGAATAATGCTTTCGGAGTGCAATGATGAAATATCAAATGAAGCACTCTATTTACTTGAAATCAACTGTCGGTTTGCAAAGAAAATCGGTGCAAAAAAGGGTGTTTTTCATCTGTGGGGTGGCCTAAAAAGTGATAGTCATATAGACTATAACATTTCTTTTCTTCCTAAAATAATCGATATATTCCAAAAATATGAAGTTGAATTACTTATCGAAAACATACCTTGCACAAATAGCTCAGGGCTTGAAATTTGGAAAAAATTATACAATTATCTGCCGAATATAGGATTCATTTTTGACACTAGATTCGGAGCATTTCATGATGAAATCGACAAAATTTTTAGCGAGCCGATTTGGAATCACATAAAGCATATTCATATTAGCGACTACTCTTCATATCCAAGAGATTTTTCAAAAATCAGACCTATTTTGCATCCATGTGAGGGTGTTATTGATTTTAATCACGTTTTTGAAAAGCTATATGAGGTTGGATATACAGGTACATTCACTCTGGAATCGCCTGTTTTGGGAGAAAACGGTCCTAATATCGAAAAACTAGAAAAAACCTTAAAATATCTTAATGAAAATATAAAGAGCCACGATTAATCGTGGCTCTCGTCGTTATAGGTTATCTTTTGATTCCTATCTGTCTTTTTCAGATATTTTTCTTTAATTAATTTATTGATGGCAGACATAAACACTTTTTTTGTTTTCCCGTCTGATTTTAAAACGCCTAAAATGAACTTATATTTATCAGATGCAATATCGGAAAGCGTAGCCGTATCATTTACTGTAATCAGCTTATAAAGTGCCTCGACAAACTCAATTCTTTCCTCATTTGACATTGATTTAGTCCATTTGTCAATTAAATCATGAGCTTCAATAGCCGATTTATCAAGCTTAGGCACAGTAATAAGTTTATTTCCCATAACCTGCCAATTAAAACCATTATGCTGATAAACTCCCTTGCCCATGCTACTTAGATAAACACACTTTCCAACAGGGTTATAAATCATACCAATTACTGAGCTTTGAGGTAAAAATTTTATAGTCTTTTCTTTTATATCCTTATCATCAATATTTTTTAGAAAATCCTCTCTAAAACCAGGCCCGTCAAAATTATGAACCTCTATGATTCTATTTTTGATTTTTTGATCTGCCAAAAGTGCTGCATACGATGCAAGATTTCCACCCTTTGAGTGTCCACAGATGTACAGGTATTTAATCTTATATCCATATTTATTAACGTACTCAACGGCGTCTTTTTGGGCAGGAATTGGAGTATTAAAGGACATATTAAAATTTTCCTTCCAGCCCACAAGAGTGTCATCCGTGCCACGAAAAGCTATGCACGAAGTGCTTCTATCTATTTGAAAACACATTGCACAAAACTGCTTTTCTTCTTTTTTAGAAATATGATTAACGTAATTTTTGATTTTAATGTTTTTAAAGCGTTTTGATAGTGAAGCAAGCTTGAAAAGCTCCTTTATCTCCTTGTCAGGCAAAATCGCTCCCATTTTAAAATATTCATCTGCGCCCGAGAAAAAACTTTTTGAAATGTGAGATAGGCTTTCTCCTTTATCATTATCATCAATAAAATCTTCAAATGGAATATAAGCAAGCTCCGATAAAATTAAGCTATCAACCGCGTTAAAAGAATCATATTCAAAGGTAACGTCTCCACGCCACTTAATATAATCAATTATATTTGCCACAATACCATCTCCTTAACTTTATTTTATATTGTATTTATATTTTATCATACATGGACTACAAATACAATATTTTAGCAAAATTATAATAAATAAACCGCTACTTTGAAAGTAGCGGTTTAACTATTTAGTTTTCTGGTTTATAGTAAACCTTCCATCCAATTGCTGGACGCTTACCCATGATTACGTCTAAAACATGACCGTTTCCACTTTCAATAACAAGGTTTTCAACCCAAGCGTTAATTTCTTTTTCATCAGCATTTGATAATTGTACCTTTAGATCATCACATTCTGTGAATGCATTCGCGCCGATTCTTGTAATTGTGCTTGGAATATAGAATGTAGTAAAGCTTGATCCTGAATTGATTTTTTCAAGTTCAAGTCCATAACCACTAAATGCATTGTTGCCAATAGCAACTACCCTGCAACCGTTATATTCTGATGGGATAACAACATTTTTTCCAACTACGCCCTTATAACCAACGACTGTAGCAACACCGTCATTAATAGAATATACAACACCGTTATCAGCTTCTACATTACACCAGTGCGCAACGTAAGTTCTATCGCCTACACTTCCCTTTGTTAAAATCATTTTAGTTGTGATAGGGCCGTTGTTTATTGACCAACCAAGGAAAATCTTGTCGCCATTAGTTGGAGTTGGTAAAGTAAACGTATTAGTTTCAACAGTATAGCTATCAACTGTCCCTTCGATAGCCCCGCCGTCAAGCTCATACGTAATGCTATAAGTTTCAAGATTCCATTTAGCCACTAAAGTTGTCTGCTCTTCCTTTGTCCATACGCCCTCAAGCTCAATCTTGGTTTCATTATCATACCAACCATCAAATTTATAACCAAGCTTTACAGGAGTAATTAAAGAATAGCTACCGCCCAATGTTACAGCTTGTGATTCCTGTGAAATTTGACCGCCGTTTGCATCATAGTTAACAGTTACAGTTACAGTTTCCCATTTTGCATACACAATTATATCTCCATAAGTACCCTCTGCAATTTGAGTGATAGGCTCCTCAAAGCTTTCATCCAAATACCAGCCCGCAAAGCTTGAATATTGCTTAGTTGGATTTAATAATTCAACAGTATCGGTAATGTAGTAACTATCAACATTTAAGTCGTTATTAGTTCCGTTATTTAAAATATAAGTAATTGAATATGCTCTCTTTGTCCAAATAGGAACTAAAGTAACAGCTTCACTATCTAAAGCCCAAATTCCCGATGCTTGAACAGACACAGCTCCGTCCTCTGTTTTCCAGCCGCTAAAAATATAACCGTTCATTTCAAGACGTGGTAATGTATATTCATCTCCTACTACAACCACCTGTGTTGTTCCATTACAATCAAAATCAGGTGCATTAAAAGTAATGGTTGTTTCAATTTTCTCCTCAGGTATATCAGTTATATTCCATTTTACGTAAACATCAATGCTTCCTGATGAGCCTACTTCTATTTTTGTAATCTCTTCTGTAAAGTCAGAATCCTTATAAAATCCTGCAAATTCATGAACAACAGTATCGCCATCGGTAATTTCCCATGTTAGAGGAACGAAAACTATCTCATCCTCAACGGTATACGTTGTCTTATTCGAATTTGTTCCACCAATGGTAATGTAGTTAATTGTATATTTCTGAGCTTCAAAAACAGGTTTTACAGTAATGTTTGCATCAATTAAATAATTTTGTGTTGCATCAAAAGCGTTGCCATTGTATTCCCAGCCTGTAAACTTATATCCAATCTTTTCAGGAGCAGTAATGCTTGGTTTTTCGCCAAATACAACCTTTGTTATTGATTCCATACCCTCAAAATCAATCTTGATTTGATATTTATTTGCAGTCCAATTTGCGTTTATTGTAACATCGCTATTTATTGCAGAGGTAAAATCATAGTCCCAGTTTAAAGTATAACCAGGCTTTAACGAAACCGGTGCTTCTAAAAATTGTCCTTCTTCACACACAATTTGAGGTACCTCACTACCACCGTTTGTGTTGAACGTTACTGTATAAAGGTTTTTACGTTTAATAATAAACTTGTAAATCGCTTCATTGTTATTTTTATCTTTTACTTTAACGTAATACTGATTTGCCCCATCCTTAAGTGTTACCTCGAATCCTATTGGGTTATCAAAGTTCTCAGATTCAGCAACAAAAAAACTTGCATTTTCCGAAATTTTAAATAGTGATGATAAATCAAATACAGTTACATCAGATGAAACGGTAATTGTATATGCGCCATCCTTATATTCAAGGTTTGGCGTTTCAATTGACGTATAATCCTCTATATCACCGCAAGATACCGCAAAAATAGCAATAAGCGCTACAAATACAGCAAGAAAAATTAATTTTACATTATTTCTCATACTTAACTCCTTTTAAGTTTATACATAGATTTTAGCATAAGGATAATGTAAAATCAAGAGTTAATATTTTATAATGTTTAAAATTTCTTTATAAATCAACTTGTTTGCATCATTTACAGCAAATTTCTTAATATTTTCTTCATACTCCCTTCTTTTATTTGTGTTATTTATAAGCTCTTTTATTTCATCAGTTAATTTATAAAGTTCATTTTCAGAAATTAAAAGCCCACCATTTGAATCGCATATTGCTTTTGCATTTTTGTACTGATGGTTATTTGCCACATTTGGCGAAGGAACAAAAATTGCACACTTTCCACACAAAGCGACCTCGGAAATAGTCATCGCCCCTGCTCTGCATACAACTATATCTGCAGATGACAATATCTCGGGCATATTGCATATATAGCTTGAAACTCTTATGTTTTTTAAATCAAACAGACCTTTATCCTTTAATTTAGTAATGCATCTATTATAGTTCTTTTTTCCTGTTGCCCAAATTAGTAAAACGTCTTGCCTATACTTAATGAAATTTTCAATTAAGTTAATTGCAGATTCGTTGATTTTTTCTGCGCCTAAAGATCCACCAAAACAAACAACTACATTTTGATAATCAAAACCTAAATTCTCTTTTGCCTGCTTTTTATTCAAATATAAATATTCCTGACGCATAGGATTTCCTGTTCTAATGACTTTTTCCTTATTCTTAAAAAAATCCTTTGTATCTTCAAAATTAACGAATATTTTATCAGCGTATTTTTCCAAGCTCTTTATTGCCTTACCTGGAATTGAATTTGATTCATGCAGCACAGTTTTTATTCCCAATTTATGTCCTGCATAGATAACTGGAAATGTAGCATATCCCCCTGTCCCAACAATTATGTCAGGAACAAATTCTTTAATGATTTTTTTACTTTCTTTAATCGATTCCAATAACAACTTGACAACCTTAAAATTTTTAAATGAAAATATTTTTTTAATTCCCATTACATCAATTTCATACTTTTTAAAAGGAATAATTTCGTTTTCTATTCCATTTTTAGTAGTTACGTATGCTAGGTGTAGATTGCTTTCGTTTCTTTCAAAGATCTGCGCAATGGCAAGATTAGGATATACATGACCTGCTGTCCCTCCGCCACAAAATAAAATTCTCATATTTCCTCATTTAACCTTAGAATATCGCGATATCGCTAATAGTATTCCCATTTCAGCAAGTAAAATAACCAAAGAACTACCACCATAAGAAAAAAACGGTAAAGAAATTCCTGTATTTGGTATTAAATCCGTTACAACCAACATATTTAAAAGCGCTTGAATTGCAACTTGACTTGTTATGCCAAAAGCAACGAATGCTGAAAAAGAGTCATTTGCACTAAATGCTATTTTATACCCTCTTAAAATCAAAAGTAAATATACCATTATTAGTACGATTGCGCCTATGTAGCCCATTTCTTCACACCATATTGTGAAAATAAAATCGTTTTGCGGCTCAGAAACATAGCTATATTTTTGTCTGCTATTCATATATCCTAAACCGAAAAGTCCACCCGAACCGATTGCATATAGTCCTTGTGTGGTTTGCCATTTATCGCTTAAAACATCTGCATTAGGATTTAAAAAAGACTCTATTCTTTTCATGGCATAACTATTTGTTAACAGAAAAATTGCCCCTCCCGCTAAAGCAGAAACTCCGTATGTTAAAAACATTTTCTTTATTGATGTACCTGAAATAAATAAAACACTAAGACCTATTAAGGCAATTATAATTGTTCCCGATAAATGCTTCTCAAGTAACACTAATCCGCAAGCAGTAAATAAAATTATTCCTGGAATCAAAATTTCTTTTTTGTATCCTATTTTTTTCTCTTGATTATTGCTAATATACCAGCTTAGTGCAAGTATAACGCCGAGCTTCATAAGCTCTGACGGTTGAAAAGATAAGGGCGTACCCGGAACGCCTAACCACCTTTTTGCAACACCTTCAGAAAAGCCACCAAATAAAACCAACACCAATAGCATCAAACAAATTAAATAAAAATACAACGAAAAATTTTTATAAAAATTTATTGATACCTTTGAAGTTATCATCATAGCGATTATTCCAATTAAGAGAAATACAGCTTGCCTTTTAATGTAATACGCACCGTCATTATAATGCGATTTAGCATAAGGGTAGCTTGCGCTAAAAATCATCATCGTACCCATGATTAAAATTAAAAAAATTAATAACAAAAGATTTTTATCAATGGGCAATCTTTTAATTTTTTTCTTTGTTCTACTGTTTACTGATAGCTCACTTTTCATAAATTTTCTAAACCAAAATACGCCAAAATACAAAATACTGCATTTGCAAACGAAAACAACATTACAATTTTCATTTCACTATATCCACTTTTTTCAAAATGATGATGCAATGGAGCCATTTTGAATATTCTCTTTCCGTGAGAAATTTTAAAGTATATAACTTGCAAAATATCGGAAAAAGCTTCTATTACAAATACAAATCCATACACTAAAACAAGCAAAGGACTATTTAATACAAAGGCTGATGAAGCTATAATAGCACCTAAAAATAGTGATCCTGTATCGCCCATAAATGCTTTTGCAGGATGCAAATTAAAAAATAAAAATCCTATTGTTCCGCCTATTATAACTGCGGAAATTACTAAAAGAGGAATACTTTCGAGCTTTGTGAAAGAAACAAAAAACAAAAACAAACCGACAGTTAATGAAACGCTAGATGCTAATCCGTCAATCCCGTCCGTTAAATTAACGCTGTTTACTATTCCGCATAAAACAAAATATGATATTAAATAGTAAAAAAAACCAAGCTCTAAATTATAATTAAAGTACGGAATATACAGGGTAGTACTTATTCCAACTGTGTATTTTAAAGATATGAGAAACAGTACTGCTGCAAAGGATTGAAATAAAAATTTCACTTTTGGTGTGAGTCCTTCGTTTTTTGCTTTTTTAATTTTGGCTATATCGTCAATTACTCCAATTAAAGCATTTAAAATACCATATACGTATATGTTTAAAATTAAAATAATTTCTCTTGTTTGAATCTTTTCATAAAAAGCTATAAAAACTGCTAAAACTCCAAATATTCCTGCTACCACAAAGGAAATACCGCACATTGTTGGCGTTCCCTCCTTTGATTTATGCCAATTAGGACCTATATCAAGAATTTTTTGTCCGATTTTAACTGATTTCAAATACGGAATTAGCTTTAACAGTATCAAAACAGTTGATGATATGGTTACAAAAAAGCACACTAAAAAAATATATAAATTAATCATTATTTTTCACTTTCATTTGCTCTATGATTTTTTCTAATTTCATTTTTCTGCTTCCCTTTACTAGTATTACGTCATTTTCTCCTAATGAATTAAAAATTCTTTTAGACAACGAGGCATCATTTTCAACGTATTCTCCACCAAGAAATCCATCTAATGTATTCTTGGCATATTTTCCTGTGGCAAATAGATTTTTTATTGATAAATCTTTGGCAAGTTCTCCAATTCGGTAATGAAATTCTTCAGCTTTATCCCCAATTTCAAGCATATCCCCAAGCAATAAATAAGGTGTCTTTCTTTTTATTTCTGAAAATTTCTTTAAAGAAAACAATGATGCTTTAACGCTTTCATATGATGCATTATAACAATCAAGTATAACTATAATTCCTTTAAATTCAATCACTTCTCCGTGTAAGTTTTCGCTTTTAAATCTGTTTATACCTCTTATGATTAAATCGGTTGGAATTTCACACAATTTTCCTACCGCTACTGAAAACAGAGCATTATTTACGTTGCATAAGTTAAATCCTTCCATTTTAAATCCTTCGATTTTCTCGCCAAAATAATCTACTGAAAATTCCATTCCATAATCACTATATTTTATCTCGCAATATTTTACGTCCTTACCTATAAAAATTGGTTTGATTTTTTCATAATCATAAGAAACAAACCTTTTTTCATATGGAACTATTGCAAAATTTTTAGTATGCTCCAAAATTTCCATTTTAGCTTTAAATATATTTTCAACAGATTTTAATTTTTCAAGATGAGAAGTACCAACGTTTGTAATTATCGATATTTCCGGCTCACAAACATTTGATAAATATCTTATTTGATCCAAGCCCCTCATTCCCATTTCAACAACACAAAAATCATTATTTATTGCTTTTAAAAGAGTTATTGGCACCCCGATTTCGTTATTTTCATTTTTATTGGTTTTTGAAACATTAAATTTTTCATTAAGCACTAGATGCGTCATTTCCTTGACTGTTGTTTTTCCTACGCTTCCCGTAATACCTATTTTTCTAATATCTTTGCTTAAATATTTCGCCAACGTCCCTAAGGCGATTATAGAGTTACTAACGTTTATATGTGAAATTTTGTCATCAATATCTGCATTGGAAATTATCAAGCTACTTCTTTTTTTAATAGCTTCATTTATAAATGAATTCCCATCAAAATTTTCTCCTTTAAGCGCAATATATGCAGTATTTGGCAAAAAAGCCTCACGAGTATCGGTAGAAACGTATTCAACCTTTGAATTTACGCCGTACAATTTCCCTTTTATTACATTTGATATTTCAGTAGCATCAATCGGTTGAATTTTATACATTTAGCGCTTCCTTCACTATTTCTTTTTCATTAAAATATTGCATTCCATTATTATTAATTTCATATTTTTCATGTCCTTTGCCAAGTAAAAGCAAAATACTGTCGCTGTTCAATCGCTTAATCGCAAATTTTATCGCGTCTTTTCTATCAGGAATCATATAGCAGGTTTTTCCTTTTTCAACGCCTGAAAATATCTCTTTTATTATGTCAAACGTATTCTCATCTCTTGAATTATCCGATGTGATTATTACTTCATTTGCGAATTTTGATGCAATTTCTCCCATTTTTGCTCTTTTTGACTTATCTCTATTGCCACCGCATCCAAACAAAACAATTATTCGTTTATTAAATTGCGATTTTATTGAAGCCAGAACATTTTCAAAAGCTTCGGGTGTATGGGCATAATCAATAAAAATGTTTTCTGCTATTTTTTCCATTCTTCCATCAATATATTCCAGATTGAAAATGCCATCAGAAATACACTCGCTTGATATACCCAGCATTGACGCACAAGCAGCGGACAAAATTATATTTTCAGGAACAAAATTCCCTATCAGCTTTGATGTTATCCTAAATGATTTACATAAATGATTAAAGCTAAATTCACATCCATTACCACTAATTACCAAGTTTTCTCCGTAAAAATCAGATTTTTGCTTCATAGATACAGCTTTAACCTTGATAATACTATTTTTTAACTCTAAACCATAAACGTTATCAATATTTACAACCCCATATTTGCACAGTTCAAATAGCTTTTTCTTAGATTTAAAATAGTTTTCCATCGTTTCATGGTAGTCTAAATGCTCGCTTGATAAATTAGTAAATGCGCCAATATAAATATCTATTCCTGCTAATTTACACTGCTCCAAAGCATGCGATGATGCTTCCATAACCACGTATTCAACGTTTTGATTTTTCATTATATAAAGCAATTCGTACAAATATTTAGGGTCAGGGGTAGTCATTGATGATGGAATATCACTTATCTCACTTCCACCTGAAAAATTTATTCTTTCACCGTTTATTTCACTACCTATTGTAGAAATAATACCGTATTTTTTATTGGCACTTTTTAATATTGATTTCAACAAATGAACGCACGACGTTTTTCCGTTTGTTCCTGTAAATGCTATTACTTTTATGTTTTTTGTTGGATGACCATAATAAGCATTCCAAATTTTAGCAAGCGCCTCTCTGTCATTCTCCACTTTAATAAATGGAACTCCTAAAAATTGACTGTTTTCCTGTGAAACAACTGCAACAGCGCCTTGGTTTATTGCGCTTTCTATATAATCATTACCATTTCTCTTGTTGCCTTTTATCGCAACAAAAACATCGCCTTTAGAAACATTTCGTGAATCAGATGATATTCCATTAACATCGCTATTCAAATCAACATTTAAGCATTTTATTTTAACGTCTTTTAGTAATTCATATAGCTTCATTTTAATCCTTTTCGTCAGTATATAAGATTTTAATTGTTACCGTCTTACCAAACTCATAATATTCATTCTCCATGGGATATTGTGCTGTTACTATCGCACCATTATGCTTAGAGAAATTCAATGAGCCTTCAAACTTTATATTAAAGCCTGCATTTGTTAAAATTAAATTTGCCACTTCCGGTGTTTTTCCTATCACGTTTGGTACTTTACCATGAGTTGCAGTTGTATTTGACGTATATAATAAAACCTTTCCTGTTTTTTTGTATATTACGCTTTTTGCAATAGGTGTTTGAGAGATAACCACTTCTCCATCGCCTATTATTTCGTAATTTATTCCTGATTTCTCAAGAATATTCTTGGCATCATTTAATGAAATACCACGTACATCAGGAACTTCAATTTGCTCATGCTCCTTATCATTTTCGCTAAACACAGGCTCAACTCCTAGGTACGGTAATGCTAATTCTAAAAACTTTGAAACATATGGAGCTACTACGACGCTACCGTATGCTGTGCCTATACTGGGTTCATCAACAAGCATTATTACCGCTATTTGAGGGTTATCATATGGAGCATAAGCAACACACGATGATACTCTATATGGCGTATTTCCGTTTTCGTCATATTTATCCTTTTTCTCTGACGTTCCTGTTTTCGCTGCTATGCTATAACCTGCAACATATGCATTTTTAGCTCCGCCTGCACCGTCAACGCCGTCCTTTAATATTAGCGATATGGTTTTGCATACCTCTTCTGAAATTATTTGTTCGCTTTTTTCGGTTTTATGCTCATATATGGCATTACCATTATTATCGGTTATTTCCTTTAATAGATGAGGAGTTACTAAATATCCTCCGTTTGCAACAGCACAAATACCTCTTAACTGCTGTATAGCTGTTGTTTTGAAGGTTTGCCCAAAAGAATAAACTGCTAATGAAACATTTGAAAATTCATTAAAGCTATGATAATATCCTTTTGCCTCAGATGGCAAATCAATTCCCGTTTTGCTCGTGTATCCGAATCTTTTAAAATAGTCATAAAATTTTTCCTTACCAATTCTTGATGATAGAATCATCATAGACGGATTACACGATTGCTGAAGCGCTTCGGCGAAATTTAGTGAACCGTGTCCTGTTCTTTTATGACAGCTAATTGCTCTATAAAAGCCGTCTATTTTAAGTGAGCCTGAACAATAAAATCCGCTATTTAAGCTTGCAACGCCCTCTTGTAATGCTACCGATGTAGTTATCAATTTGAAAGTTGATCCAGGCTCATACAGTTCTGAAATAGCTTTATTGCTCCACATTGAAAACAGTAAATTTAAATATTCATTTTTGTATTCTCGTGTATTCTTTTCATACTGATTTAGTGTTTCTTGCGAATTGCTGTCAAGGGTGTACGGCTCATTTAAATCAAAGCTTGGATAAACGGAAATTGCATATATCTCTCCTGTTTGTGGATTCATTACAATTCCAGCTGCACGATTTTTAGCTCCAGATTCTATTGCAGCTAGTTTTAATTGCGCTTCAAGCTGATATTGTAGGTATAAATCAATCGTGGATACTAAATTGTACCCATCGCTTGATTCTATATATTCTTCATATTGAAACGGCATCTCTCCGCTTTGTGCGTTTTGCGCAGTTACGTATCTTCCGCTAGTGCCTTCTAAAATATTGTTATACACCTTTTCAAGACCATAAATCCCTATGCCGTCAGCATTTACAAATCCCAATGCATGTGATGCCAACGTTGAATAAGGATAATATCTTTTTGAACTTGCATTTAATTGAATTTGATCAGTTAAATTGTTTTCATCAATAAATCCCCTAATTTTTTTCGTTGCTTCATCATCTAAAGCATTATGTATAATTTGATATTTATATCCTGTTTTCTTCGCTTTTTTAAGAATGGCATCATATTCAATTCCTGTTATTTCAGAAAGCTTACTAGCAATATACTCAGGATTTTCAATGTTTTTAGGTAAAACATAAAGTACCCAGACGGTTTTGTTTGAAGCTAAAATTTTCCCGTTTCTCTCGTAAATAGTTCCTCTTAAAGGATTTACGTTTGTTTCTACAGTTAATTGATTCAGTACGCTATCTTGATAATCATCGTACCCTAAAATTTGCAATTTAAAAAGAGCAATCGCTATTAAAATACTTATCACGAAAAATACACTTAACAGAATTATTCCTCTTTTTATAGTTTTTCCGCTAATTCTATTTGTCAAAACATTTACCTCGTAAATTTACTTAGTATAATGATATTTTTTTCGATATAAAATAATACTAAAACACTTGTTATTTTTTATCATTATTAATTTTACTGCACTATAAATTTGACTTTTAAGATAAAATTTGACAAATTGAGTATAATGTGTTATAATATGTATGTTTATATCTTAATTTATAAGGATTTTCTATGAAAAAGAAAAAGAAAAACAAAAAGAAAAAATGGATAAGATTCAGGCATAAAGTTGTAAGAAACATTGCTTGGGTGCTTATATATGCATATGCTAAATTAAAATATGGTATGAAAATACATAAGTTCAAGGAAAAAAACAAACGCGCATATTTCATTCTGTATAATCATCAAACTGCATTTGACCAATTCTTTGTAGGGATGGCATTTAAGCAGCCAATTTATTACATAGCAAGTGAAGACTTATTCTCTAACGGATTTATATCTTCTCTACTTAAATATTTAGTTGCTCCTATTCCAATAAAAAAATCAATGACTGACGTAAGAGCTGTCATTGATTCCAAAAAAGTGGCAAAGGAAGGTGGCTCAATCGCCGTTGCTCCTGAGGGAAACCGTACGTTTAGCGGCGAAACAGGATACATCAAGCCTGCCATTGCTCAATTAGTTAAGGCTTTAAATCTTCCATTGATCATTTATAAGCTTGACGGTGGTTACGGAGTACACCCTCGTTGGAGCGATGTTGTAAGAAAAGGAAAAATGGACTGTTATGTTTCAAGAGTAATTGAACCTGATGAATATAATTCTCTTTCAAATGATGAATTATACGATTTAATTTGCAAAGAGTTGCATCACAATGAATGTAAGGTTGACTTTTCTTATCCACACAAAAAATCTGCCGAATATTTGGAAAGAGCCATGTATTACTGTCCTGACTGCGGTTTTTCAGTATGGGAAAGTAATGGACAAATTATTTCATGCAAAAAATGCGGCAAGCAGGTTAAATACGCTGATACAAAAGAATTGATCGGGATAAACTGCGAATTTCCATACAAATTCATTTCAGAATGGTATAACGCTCAATGCGATTACGTAATTAATTCTGATTTATCCTCTTATATTGATGAACCATTGTATAGCGATGATATAACCAACTACAATCAAGTAATTCCCTATAAGAAAAAAGTTAAACTAGCAAAAAATATTAACTTCTCCGTATATGCAGATAAATACGTATTAAAAAACGAAAATTACAACGTTACATTACAATTTGACAGTATAACTGCTGTTAGTGTATTAGGCAGAAATAAGCTTAATATATACGTTGGTAGCGATATTTATCAAATTAAAACAAAAAATAAACGATTTAACGCTCTAAAATATATGAACTTATATTATCATTACGCTAATATCGCGAAAGGAGTTATTGAAAATGGTAAACTTTTGGGAATCTAGTGTTTGGGGATTTATTCTCCTCTTGTCATCTTTACTAGTCAGCTTACTAGTAGCAAATATAATTAAACGCAAAGTTTCTTTTTTAAAAAATTCATTAGTGCCTACATCAGTTATAGCTGGTGGGCTTCTACTGTTAATATCCATTATATATACTCTAATTGTTGAAAATGTAGGTGATCTTCAATCCATATTGCCGAAAAACATTTTTGATTTAAAATATTTCGGCGAATACGGATACGCCACATCTGATGATGGTACAAAGGTTGCAATCGGTGGATTAAGCGTTTTAGAAATAATTACTTATCACGCTTTAGCACTTGGCTTTATAGCAACAGCGTTTAAGCCTGATGGCGCAAAGCTTACTAAAAAAAGAAGCCTAGAGGTTTTTGACACAGGCGTAACAACCGTTTCAACATATTTACTTCAAGGAACCATCGGCTTAGCAATTACAATTCTTATTCCTTCATTAGTTGGTGGATTTAAGGCGGCAGGCCTTATTCTTCCATTTGGATACGGACAAGGCACAGGTCAAGCGTTAAATTACGGCAAAATGTATGAAGCTGTAGGATTTGGCAATGGTAGTAGCTTTGGTTTAACAATAGCAGCCCTTGGCTTTTTAAGCGCAAGCATTGGCGGTATAATTCACTTAAGTATAATCAATAGAAAAAACAAGAAAAAAGCTATAAATGCCAATGCCGATGAAACAGAAGAGCTTACCCTTGATAAAATTCAAGAAAAGGGCGAATCCCCTATGACTGGTAGCATTGACAAGCTTTCTATTCAATTAGGCATTGTTTTGCTTACTTATGTTATTGCATACGGTATAATGTACTGTCTTGGAATGCTTCTTCCAGGAATGAAAGCCACTATTTATGGTTTTAACTTTCTCATAGGTGTATTAATTGCTTCTCTTGTAAATCACATTGTAAAAAGATTAAGAGTGCATAAAATAATGAATAGACAGTACATCAATTCATTTTTAATGAAGCGTGTAGCAGGATTTTTCTTTGATTTGATGGTTGTTTCTGGCATTGCTTCTATTAAATTTGAGGCTCTTAAGCAATATTGGTTATCATTCATAATTTTAGGCGTACTAGGAGCCGTTATTACATATTTCTACCTTAGAATTATTTGCAAGAAATTATTCCCAAACTATATTGAAGAACAATTTTTAATGATGTACGGTATGCTCACTGGAACTGCAAGTACAGGTCTTATTCTTTTAAGAGAAAAGGACAATAATCTTGAATCTCCAGCTGCTGAAAATATGGTTTATCAAAATTTACCTGCAATAATTTTCGGTTTCCCACTTTTGTTTATTGCTAGCGATACTTTTGCTCCCAAGCACCCTGTCCTTGCTTTTTTAATAATTGCCGCTTTCTTTGTGATTTTAAACGTAGTTTTATTTAGATCTTTCATTTTCAAAAAGAAAAAATAACAAAAAGAGACCATTGATTTCAATGGTCTCTTATGTTATTTTACTACTTTATATTTCGATTAAATAAGCTATTCAATCTACTTTTCATTTCTTCCCGTTTTTTTTCGGTTTCTTCAGGCAAAAATTTAGATGATACTAATTTATTATCAATAATTTCTGCCTCAATAATCATTCCAACCTGAAGCGTATCTATAAACTCTCTTGGCATATTTTCTTCGCTTATATGATATGAAGCAGCATCGCCTTCAAATATAGCAATTATTTTACCTTCTTGTGTTTTTTCTATTCTATCTAAAATAAGTTTCATTTCTGCCTCCACATATATAATACAATATTATTTTAGCATGAATTACGTATTAAATCAATATATTTCAAATTTTCCCAAAAAATATTTGTTTTTTCGATACATTTATGCTATACTATGATAGATAATTTACACATTACCATTTACGGAGGAAAAAAACTTGATTATTGCACTTGAAAATGCTAAGTATGAGCTTATCAATTTTAAAGAAAATATAACCGAGCTTGGCAATGCGCTAAGAATAATTGATTTAAAAGCAGAGGTTGAAGAGCTAGAAAAGGAAACGTTTGAGCCTGATTTTTGGTCAAACCAAGAAAATTCAACCAAAACTTTACAAAAAATTAAGCAAATGAAATCAAAGATTGAAGCATATGAGTCTCTTTCATCAAGACTTGAAGACGCTATCGTAATGGCAGAAATGGCTATTGAAGAAAATGACGAAAGCTTAACTGATGAAATTCTAGAAGAGCAAAAACAAATTTTTGCTGAGGAAGAAAAGCAAAGAATTCAAGTTCTTCTTTCTGGCGAATACGATAAAAACAATGCTATTATTTCTTTCCATCCGGGAGCCGGCGGAACAGAAGCCCAAGACTGGGCACTTATGCTCTACCGTCTCTACACAAGATGGGGCGAAAAGCATGGATACAACGTTAAGTTACTTGATTGGTTAGACGGCGAAGAAGCCGGTTTAAAGAGCGCAACAATTCTTGTTGAAGGTATTAACGCCTATGGCTATTTAAAGAGCGAAAACGGCGTTCATCGTCTTGTTAGAGTATCTCCATTTGACGCTTCAGGAAGAAGACACACTTCTTTTGCATCTGTTGAGGTAATGCCTGAATTTGATGACGATAATTCCATTGAGCTTCGTGATGAGGACCTGGAAATTACTGCACACCGTTCATCCGGTGCAGGAGGACAGCACGTTAACAAAACCGACTCCGCCATTAGAATTGTTCATATTCCTACCGGAATTGTTGTAGGCTGCCAAACCGAACGTAGCCAGCTTCAAAACAAAGAAACTGCGCTTAAAATGCTAAAATCTAAGCTCCTTGAAATCAAAGAAAGAGAAAAGCTTGATAGAATTGAAGATATTCAAGGCAACAAAAACAACATTGAATGGGGATCTCAAATTCGTTCATACGTATTTATGCCATACACTCTTGCAAAGGATACAAGAACAGGATATGAGGATGGCAATATTCAAGCTGTTATGGATGGAGACATTGACGGATTTATTAATGCATACTTAAAACAAAATGCTAATAAATGAGGTAAAATATGAAAAATAAAATTAAAAAGCTAAATTCTGCGCTAAAAGAATTTAAATATGAAATTTTAATGGCTTGTGAGATTATTGCTTTGGTTACTGCTGCAATATATTATGCTTTTGGAAGAAAGAAGCAATTTTCATTTCTTACTGCATTCTCCGCTCTGTTAGGTGCTTATATTTCTACCTCAGCGCTTTATAGAATGAATGCAAAAATGAAATCACGCAAATTTATTGATATTATTGCAATAGTTAATGAAAAAAGCGATGTTGTTAAAAACTCAAGCGATAACAATGAATGCGATGAAGGTATTTCGATTAATTTAGAAGATGACGTAATAATTGAGAACAATGATTAAAGAAGAATCAAGATTTCAAAATTCAACAATTTTTGAGGGTATGACCTCAATCAGAGCCGTTCTAGATAACCTAAAAAGCGGTGTTGACAACAGCAGACAAATTGAAAAAATATTGGTTGATAAAGCAAAACAGCAATCAAAATCAAAGGAAATTGGCTATCTTAAGAAAATGTCAACTCTGTTTGACTTTGAAATAGAATTAGTTGATGAAGAAACAATCAATTCTTACACTGTGGGAGCATCACACGGCGGTATTATCGCTTTTTGTGGCAATAGAACATATGAATCAATATCTAATGAAAATATCGTTAATAACGGCTTCTATGTAATGATTGAAGGTATTGAGGACCCCTACAACTTTGGTTATGCTCTACGTTCTATTTATGCTTCCGGAGCTGATGGAATAATTCTTTCTGAACGCAATTGGCTATCAGCGGCAGGCGTAGTATGTCGTTCATCTGCCGGAGCAAGCGAAAGATTAAATGTATATATTGCTACTGACGGATTTATAGACTTATTTAAAAACAATGGATACAAGGTTGTTTGTGCTGACATAAAAAACTCTGTTAGCGTATATGACGCCGATCTAAAAAAACCTATTCTTTTGATTGTCGGTGGCGAAAAAAGAGGTATTTCATCCTCTATCTTAAAGCAAGCTGACAAAATTGTTAGAATTGATTATGGCAGACAATTTGATGCAGCGCTTTCAGCCGCTTCTGCATCTACTATTTTAGCTTTTGAAGTATTTAGAAATAACAAATAATAAAAAAATGCAAAGGATTTAAACTCCTTTGCATTTTTTATTTATCCTAATATTCCTGTTGTCAATAATAACGCTATCATTGTAGCTATCGCTGTAAAAATAACAGATGCTATTGGAAACTCTTTCTTAGAAAAGCTTTCTTTTACAACCTCATGCGATGAAGTTGTCTCATAGTTATTCCTATCATATCTTCTTTCATTTATTTTCATGTAACGAGTTGTTGGTGTGTTGTCTTTGTTCTTTTGTTTTCTTGATTTATTATTTTCTTGAGCATCTACTCTGTTATGCTTAGAGGAATTATAGCTCTTCATTGTTGTTCCGTACATACAAATACTCCTTTTCAGACTTTTTCTGCTACTCTCAGTTTTGCACACTTTGAACGTGAATTGATATTAAGCTCGTCCTGTGTTGCTGTAATTGGTTTTTTGTTAATTATCTTTAACTTAGGCTTGTTTCCACATACACATATTGGAAAATCCTTTGGACATGTACATCCCTGTGAAAAATCATTATACGTTGTTTTAACTATTCTATCCTCGAGTGAATGGAATGTTAATATAACCACTCTTCCACCCTCATTCATTTTGGCTACTGCTGCATCAATCGCAGGTTTTATAACGTCAAGCTCCTTGTTTACTTCAATTCTTATGGCTTGAAACGTTCTTTTTGCAGGATGCTGTGCTTCTTTTCTTGCTGCCGCTACTGGAATTGCACTTTTTATAATTTCTGCTAATTCCAACGTTGTTTCAATTGGAGATTTTTCTCTTGCGCTCACAATTTTGCGAGCAATTTGAGGTGCGAATTTTTCTTCTCCGAAATCTCTAATTACTCTCTTTAAATCAAATTCAGAATATGAATTAACTAATTCATATGCTGAAAAGGGGGAGCGTGGGTTCATGCGCATATCAAGTCTTGCGTCACTATTATACGAGAACCCACGCGCTGGTGTGTCTAATTGGTGAGAGGAGACACCTAAATCTAAGAGCACACCGTCGATATGGTCAATGTCTAAATCTTCAAGTATTCTTCCAAGTTCAGAAAAATTACTTTTTACTAAAATAGATTTATCTTTATACTTTTCAAATCTTTTAGTACAAGCTTCAATAGCCTCATCATCTTGGTCTATTGAAACTAATTTTCCTGTCGTTAGCTTTTTTAAAATAGCTTCTGAGTGATTACCGCCACCGGCTGTTCCATCTACATATATTCCGTCTTCTTTTATATTCAAGCCGTCAATGCATTCATTAAGCATAACGGGAAAATGCGAAAACTCCATATATTCCTCCTTAGAAGCCTATTTCTATCATTAAGCGCTTCATTTCTTCAATATCAACCTTATTGTTTACCTCTTCATATACGTTAGGCTCCCAAATTTCCACACGACTCTCAACACCTAGGAACAAAGCATTTTTGTCTAATCCAACCTTTTCCTTTAAGAATTGCGGTATAACAATTCTTCCCTGAGAATCAAGCTGTACGTCTACTGTATTTGAATAAATTTCACGAATAAAATACTGATATTGTACGCTTGGTAATGATTTTACTTTCTTCTGCATTTCTTGCCATTCTTCTTCGGAATAAACTAAAATGCATTGGTTAATAAACTTGTTATAAGTGATTTTAAAGTTAGTTCCAAGAGTATCCTTATACTTTGCGGGTATGAATACTCTGTTTTTTGCATCAATTGTGTGTTCATAACGACCGTAAAGCATCTTTCTACTCCTCTCTTTCTCCACTTTTGTGATGAGTTTACCCACTTTCCACCACTTTGATGTTTTAATTATATACTATAACTTTTAAAATTGCAATACCTTTTTCAAAAAAATCTTTAAAAATGTTATTTTTCCCATTTTTGATGCATATATTGATAACTCAAATAAACAAAAAACATCCGCTTCAAATGAAACGGATGTTAAAATATTAAATTTTTGTTAAATTTTGCTGCTGTTATAAAAATCAAGTATTTTTTTCAAAGCATTCTTATGAACTATATTCTCTATACTTTGATTTTGATTTAATAAATTTCTTACTAATGTTGAACTAATTCCGTTGAATTTATCATCGCAAACTAAAAATGTTGTTTGAAAGCTGCTATCATATTCATTCATCGCCTTAGCTAAATTATTCTCATATTCAAGCTCACTTTCATTTTTAACGCCACGTACTATTTGGGTAATTCCTTTTTCGTGCATATAATCAACAGTTAAACCGTCATAGGCATCCGCTATCACGTTTGGAAACTCCTTCGTTGTTAGCTCAATTATCTCTTTTCTTTGCTCTAAGGTAAACATATGATTCTTATTAGCATTTACCAACGCAACAACGTACACGATATCAAACTTCTCACACGCTAATCTTACCAGTTCATAATGCCCTATTGTCATAGGGTCAAAGCTACCTGTTACTATTGCTTTCATTATTCTTCTCCGTTAGGTCTTAAAACTGTAATGTATGAAATTGAATATTTTGTTTGCTTTTGAACAAAGAATTTGCTTTTAAGCTCTTCATCTCCCTCAAAAATATCTTCTTTACCACTTTCGCAAACTATAAACGCGTTTTCGTTTATTACGTTAGCATCAAAAATCCGCTTCAACACATCTACTATTATTTTGTCTTGATAAGGAGGATCAATAAAGATAATATCGTATTTTTCCTTGTTTGCTATACCCTGAATCATTTGCTTATAATCACATGTAGATATTCTGCACTTTTCAAAAAGCTTCGCTTTTTTTGCATTTTTAATTACTATATCGGTAGCATCTCTTGACACGTCGGAAAAAGTTGCTTTTTTTGCACCCCTGCTTAATGCCTCAAGTCCCATTTGTCCGCTACCAGCAAACAAATCAAGCACCATTGCTCCTTCAATATCGAATTGAAGCATAGAAAAAACCGCTTCCTTAACTCTTTGAGAGGTTGGTCTTGTCTTTTCTCCATCGAGAGTTTCTAAATTCATTCCCTTTGCTGTTCCAGTTATAATTTTCATATTAGTCTTCCTTAAAATATTCTTTTATTTTTTCAGCATCACTTTTGCTGATTCCTTTTACCTTTAGGATATCATCAAGGGATGCTCCCTTTAATGCGCTTAACGTTTTAAAATGATTTAGCAACACCTTAGCTTTTTTACTACCAATTCCTTTTATGTTTTCAAGTGTAGAATGCTTAAGTGTTTTTCTCTTTGCGCTATCCATTTTTGATACGGTAAAACGATGCACCTCTTCCTGAAGCTTATAAACGAACACAAACACCGCTTGCTCCTTAGCAATACTTATTTCTTCGCTTTCGGTAACCAACGTTCTCGTTTTGTGATGCTCATCCTTTACCATTCCAAAAACAGGAATATCTATTTTCATCTCGTTAAATACTTCTCTTGCAACGCCTACGTGGGTCATGCCGCCATCAAGTAAAATCAAGTCCGGCGATTTTGAAAAGCTTCCGTTTGAATCGCTTAAATGTTCTATTCTTCTTTTTAAAACCTCTTTCATTGATGAATAATCATCTGCACCGGATTGATTCTTCATTTTGAACACTCTATAATCGCCTTTTAATAGCTTTCCGTCCTCATAAACAATCATTCCCGCTGTTATATGCTCATTGCCTAAATTTGATATATCATAAGCTTCTATACGATTTGGAACCGTATCAAGCGAAAGCATTTGTGATAATTTTACTAACACCTTATTATCCTGCTCAAGCTTGTTTTTATATTGCTTAGCTTGCTCCTCAGCATTTTTTGCAACCATATCGCAAAGCTTTTTAGTATCGCCCTTTTGAGGAATTCTAATTTTGATTGCTCTTTTAGAAATTTCTCTCACGTAGCTTTGCACTAACTCAAGCTCTTCACTTGGCATATCAAATGCTAATAAAATTTCGCCAGGTATATATTCTCTTTTTGAATACAAATCTACAATAAACTGAGACATAAACTCATAATCATCGGTTGTTGAAATTTCATACGCGCCGTAAAGATAGGTATCACTATCTGAAATAATGCCCGAGCGAATGTAAAACACAGATATACACGTAGAAAGATTATCTGTATAAACCGCAATTATGTCATACTCATCATCGGGAGAGCCTACAACCTTTTGACTGTCTCTTAGCTTTTTTAACGCTTCAATGCAATCGCGGCATCTTGCAGCATCCTCAAATCTTTCGTTTTCTGCAAAATCAAACATTTGACCGGTTAATGAATCAACCGCTTCCTTTATATTTCCTCTTAAAACGTTTGAGGCGCATTGCATGAGCTTATAATAATCTTCTTGATTTATAGTGTTATCACAGGGAGCAACACATCTTCCTATTTGCTTATATATACATGGTCTTTCTTTACCGATATCCTTTGGGAAGCTTCGTTTGCATGTCGGTATTCCTAATGAACGCTCTAACGTACCTATAACTCCATAAACCACACTTGCACCGGAATACGGACCGTAATATTTTGCTCCGTCGCTTACTCTTTTTCGCGTCATGCTTATTCTTGGATATTGCTCATTCATTGTAAGCTTTATATAAGGGTATGATTTTGAATCCTTCAAGAGAATATTATATTTAGGAGAGAATTGTTTAATTTTAACATTTTCAAGTGTTAAAGCTTCTATTTCCGTATCGCAGATTACAGTTTCAAAATCATCAACCATTGATACCATTCTTCGTGTTTTAACGTTTGCATCTGTGCTTAGATGAAAGTACTGCGAAACTCTATCCTTCAAGGAGCGTGATTTACCAACGTATATTATTTTTCCGCTTTTATCCTTCATCATGTAAATTCCTGGAACTTTAGGCAGATTTGATGACTTTTTTCTCAAATATTCAAGTCTTTCGTTGGTCATAATACTTCTCCTTTCAAAATTTATAAACAGAAATAATTAAATAGGCGACAGTCATCTTTGACTATCGCCCTGTAATATGTAAAATTAGTCGTTTAACTCATTGGCAATGAGCTTTTCAAGTCCGTCGATAGCCTCAGCCTCGTCTTCGCCATCTGCAATAAGAGTTATAACTGTTCCCTTAACAATACCCATAGATAAAACACCAAGTAAGCTCTTAGCATTTACTCTTCTATCCTCTTTTTCAATCCAAATAGATGATCTATAAGAATTTGCCTTTTGAATGAAAAATGTAGCAGGTCTTGCATGCAAGCCAACATCATTAACAATTGCAATCTCTCTTAATAACATAAAATTCTCCTCTTAAAGTTGGTTTTGCGTGAAAAATAAATATCGAAGGTTATTATAACAAACATTTCTAAAAAAATCAATAGTTTTTTTAATTTTTTTGTTTTCTTTTTATTATTTAATATTTTTTCATTTTATACTTGAAATTATAAGAAAATTAATATATAATATATAAATAAAATTTGATAGTATCACTTGAAAGGAAATCAAAATGAAAAACACTGAAAAAACAATGGAAAAAGTTGTTGCTCTTTGCAAAACAAGAGGATTTGTATATCCAGGTTCAGAAATTTACGGTGGTCTTGCTAACTCTTGGGACTTTGGACCTCTTGGCGTAGAGTTTAAAAACAACATAAAAAGAGCTTGGTGGGACAAGTTTGTAAGAGAATCAAAATATAACGTTGGTCTTGACAGCGCAATTCTTATGAATCCACAGGTTTGGGTAGCATCAGGTCACGTTGGCGGCTTCTCTGACCCACTCATGGACTGTAAGCAATGTAAAACAAGACACCGCGCAGACAAGCTTATTGAGGATTGGGCCGCTGAAAACAACGATAGCACAAATCCTGCTACAATGTCAAATGAAGAAATGTTCAATTTTATTAAAGAAAAGAAAATTGTTTGTCCTTCATGCGGTAGCGGCGATTTTACCGACATCAGAAAGTTCAATCTTATGTATAAGACATTCCAAGGCGTAACTGAGGATTCTTCATCTGAATTATACCTTCGTCCTGAAACAGCACAAGGTATTTTTGTAAACTTCAAAAACATTGCAAGAACAACAAGAAAGAAGCTTCCATTCGGTGTTGGACAAATTGGCAAGTCATTTAGAAACGAAATTACTCCTGGTAACTTCATTTTCCGTATTCGTGAATTTGAACAAATGGAGCTTGAATTTTTCTGCAAGCCAGGAACTGATCTTGAATGGTTTGCATACTGGAAGGATTATTGCGCTAATTTCCTTTACAACCTTGGCATGAAGAAGGAAAACTTAAGACTTCGTGATCATGATCCAGAAGAACTTTGCTTCTATTCTAAGGCAACAACTGACTTTGAATATCTTTTTCCATTCGGTTGGGGTGAGCTTTGGGGAATTGCTGACCGCACAGACTACGATTTAACACAGCACGCTAACCTTTCTGGCGAAAACATGGAATACTTTGATGCTGAAACTAATGAAAAATACGTTCCTTACGTTATTGAGCCTTCACTTGGCGCTGACAGAGTAACTCTTGCATTCTTAGTAGAAGCTTATGATGAAGAAACTGTTGGCGAAAATGACGTTCGTACTGTTCTTCACTTCCACCCTGCATTAGCTCCTGTAAAGGCTGCTGTTTTACCACTTTCTAAGAAGCTTTCTGAAAAGGCTGCTGAAATTCAAGAAAATCTTTCTAAATATTTCAACGTTGATTTTGATGAAACAGGCTCAATCGGTAAGAGATACAGAAGACAGGATGAAATCGGTACTCCATTCTGCATTACTTATGACTTTGAGTCAGAAACAGACGGTTGTGTAACTGTTCGTGATAGAGATACTATGGAGCAAATTAGACTTCCAATTAGCGAATTAAAGAACTATATTGAAGAAAAATTAAGATTTTAATGTTGACAAACATCTAAGTTAGTGTTAAAATCTAAACAGTATCATATTATTTTATATTAAATGCTACGAAGGAGACAGTAGCTATTGATGAAAGCCTAAGCGAGTCGGTGATGGTGCAAGACCGATGCAACTAGTCAATACGTGAATATCACTCCTGAGCTTCGCGGTGAAATAAGTAATCGTTGACGGGTTCTCTCCGTTACAAGAGACGCATATTGTCATGTATGTTGAAAAGTGATAAGTTAGCTTTATCCCTTCTTGCGCATACCTGCAGGAAGGGATTTTCATTTTACTAAATTTACAAGAGAAAGGGTTTTAAAATGTACGATAAGGTTTCTACTAATTTAAACTTTGTTGAAAGAGAAAAATCAACCGAACAATTTTGGAAGGATAACGCTATTTTCGAAAAGAGCATCAAAATGCGTGAAAACTGTCCATCATACACCTTCTATGATGGTCCACCAACAGCAAACGGTAAACCACACATCGGACACGTATTAACACGTGTAATCAAGGATATGATTCCAAGATACAGAACCATGAAGGGATATATGGTTCCCAGAAAAGCCGGTTGGGACACTCACGGTCTTCCTGTAGAGCTTGAAGTTGAAAAGCTACTTGGACTCGATGGCAAAGAACAAATCGAAGAATACGGTCTTGAACCATTTATCGCTAAATGTAAGGAAAGCGTTTGGAAGTACAAAGGAATGTGGGAGGACTTTTCTTCTACTGTTGGCTTCTGGGCAGATATGGATAATCCATACGTTACTTACAGCAATAACTTTATTGAATCTGAATGGTGGGCATTAAAGCAAATTTGGGATAAAGGACTTCTCTATAAGGGATTTAAAATTGTTCCTTACTGCCCTCGTTGCGGTACTCCTCTTTCATCACACGAGGTTGCTCAAGGATACAAAACTGTAAAAGAGCGTTCTGCTATTGCAAGATTCAAGATTGCAAATGAAGATGCATATTTCTTAGTTTGGACAACAACTCCATGGACACTTCCTTCAAACGTAGCACTTTGTGTAAATCCTGATGAAGAATACTGCAAGGTAAATGCAGCTGACGGATACACCTATTACATGGCTAAAGCGCTTCTTGATAAGGTTTTATCCTCTTTAGCTAAGGAAGACGGTCAAAACGCTTACGAAATCATAGAAACATACAAAGGCAAAGACCTTGAATATAAAGAATATGAGCCATTATTTGCTTGCGCAGGCGAAAGCGCAAAGAAGCAAAACAAAAAGGCGCATTTTGTAACGTGCGATAGCTACGTTACCATGGAAGACGGTACAGGTATAGTTCATATTGCTCCTGCATTTGGTGAGGATGACTCCCGTGTAGGCAGAAACTATGATCTTCCATTCGTTCAATTTGTAAACGCTAAGGGCGAAATGACACAAGACACACCATATGCTGGATTATTTGTTAAGAAGGCAGATCCTATTATTTTAAAGGATTTAGATGCAGAGGGCAAGTTGTTTGACGCTCCAAAATTTGAGCATGACTATCCATTCTGTTGGAGATGCGATTCTCCGCTTATCTACTATGCAAGAGAGTCTTGGTTCATCAAAATGAGCGCTGTTCGCGATAACTTAATCAAGAACAACAATACAATCAACTGGATTCCTGACTCAATTGGTAAGGGTCGTTTCGGTTCTTGGATTGCAAACGTTCAAGACTGGGGTATTAGCCGTAACAGATATTGGGGTACTCCTTTAAATATTTGGGAATGTGAATGCGGACACAGACATTCAATCGGTTCAATTGAAGAATTGAAGTCTATGTCTGATAACTGTCCTGACAACATTGAGCTTCACAAACCTTTTGTTGATAATGTAACTATTAAATGTGAAAAATGTGGCGGACAAATGAAGCGCGTTCCTGAGGTTATTGACTGTTGGTTTGACTCAGGCGCTATGCCATTTGCTCAACATCACTATCCATTTGAAAATAAAGAGTTATTTGACGCACAATTCCCTGCTGACTTTATTTCTGAGGCTGTTGACCAAACAAGAGGTTGGTTCTACTCGCTTCTTGCTATTTCAACTTTGATTTTTGATAAAGCTCCTTATAAGAACGTAATTGTTTTAGGACACGTACAGGATGAAAATGGACAAAAAATGTCAAAATCAAAAGGAAATGCAGTTGACCCATTTGAAGCTCTTGAATCTTATGGTGCTGACGCAATTAGATGGTACTTCTACACCAACTCTGCTCCTTGGCTTCCAAACCGTTTCCACGGCAAAGCAGTTGTAGAAGGTCAAAGAAAGTTCATGGGAACGCTTTGGAACACATATGCATTCTACGTTCTCTATGCAAATATTGATAAATTTGATCCAAGCAAGTACTCACTTAAGGATTGTAAGCTTTCAGTAATGGATAAATGGTTACTATCAAGAATGAACTCAACTGTTAAAGAGGTTGACTCATGCTTAGAAAACTACAAAATTCCAGAAGCCGCTAAAGCACTTGATAGCTTTGTTGATGAGCTTTCAAACTGGTATGTACGCAGAGGTCGTGAAAGATATTGGGTACAAGGCTTAACAGATGATAAGATTAGTGCTTATATGACTCTTTATACTGCTTTAGTTACAATCGCTAAGGCAAGCGCACCTATGATTCCATTTATGGCTGAGGATATTTATAGAAATCTTGTTTGCAATATTTACAAGGATGAGCCTGAAAGCATTCACTTGTGCTCATTCCCTGAGGTTGATGAAAACGCCATTGATAAAGAGCTTGAAGAAAACATGGATGAGCTTCTTAACATCGTTGTTATGGGTCGTGCTGCTCGTAATGGTGCTTCACTTAAGAATCGTCAACCACTTGCAACAATGTACGTTAAGGCTAAAAAATCTCTTCCTGAATATTGCACAGAAATCATTGAAGACGAATTAAACATCAAAAAAGTTGAATTCGTTGACGATATGTCTGCATTCTCTTCATATTCATTCAAGCCTCAATTAAAGACAGTTGGTCCTAAATACGGCAAATTCTTAGGTCAAATTAGAACTATCCTTTCTGAGCTTGACGGAAACAATGCAAAGAATGAGCTTGACACAAGCGGTGCTATTAAATTTGAAGTTAACGGAACAGAAATAATTCTTACCGAAGAAGATTTATTGATTGACATTAAGCAAAAGGAAGGCTACTTCTCCGTTTCCGATAAATACGGCACTGTAGCTCTTAATTGCAATCTTACCGAAGAGCTTCTCGAAGAGGGCTACGTAAATGAGGTTGTTAGCAAGCTTCAAACTATGCGTAAGGATTCAGGCTTTGACGTAACCGACCATATTATCGTATATGTAAATGGTAACGATAAGATCGCTAGCTACGTAAAAGCTAACGAAGCTGCTATTTCAGCAATAGTACTTGGCGATAAAACTGTTTATGGTGCAAACGGTCAAAATTCCAAGGAATGGGATATTAACGGCGAAAAGGTTACTTTATCCGTTGAAAAAATCTAAAAAAATAAAAAGAACTTCATTCGGCTGGTTCTCATAAGGATGTTTACTCGTAGGGGCGATTCGTGAATCGCCCCTACAAACAAATTTCGGCAGAGATATTGTATCCTCTGCCGATTTGTGTTATAATGGGATTATATCGTATGGCGGGGGCTTGCTCCCGCCGCAATGAAAAATTTTGCTTTAGGCAACGGCGGCACCAAGGCACCGCCCTACAAGGGGTATGGGCTTTGCCCTGTGCCTTTGTATTACAAAGGCGAAACTAGCGATAAAGGAGTTATATACCAATGTCAAAAATTATATTATCATCATGCGATTTTAGAAACGGCGAATCAGCTAAATACATATACGACAATTTGCCGCATCCGGTTGGTCAATGCAAGGTATTGTACTTCCCAAACGAAAAAGCCACAGAAGAAGCAATAAAAAGCATAAAATTCTACCAACGCCTTTCTGAATTTGGTTTTTCCAAAGAAAACATATATATTTTCAATTATTTTTCCCCTGCTGAATTTGATGCAAATACTCATATAGATGTTATATACATTAGCGGAGGAAATACTTTTGGAACCTTGAAAAGGATTAAAGAATCAAGAGCAGAAAAGGTGATACTTGATTGCTTGTCTCGCGGAGCAATGTATATCGGCGGTAGTGCCGGTGCACATATTGCTTCTCGCTCTATTCAACATGTAGCAAAATATGATGTTGACACATATGGCTTAACGGATTTTTCCGGATTATGTTTATTTGACGGAATTTTAATATGTCATTATTCAGACTTGAGAGAACAAGACTATATGGCTTTAATCGAGGCAGGAGAACAAAATATTATTAAGCTTCGAGATCAAGATTTTATTGTTTTTGAAATATAAGATAACCCCGACAGATTAATCTGTCGGGGTTATCTTTGTCTTCTGCGTTGCATTTATACCTTTGCGGACAGTCGAGGACGCCTGTCCCTACAAGGAGAAATTAAACTTCCTTATGAGAAGGAGCCTTTATGAAGTTCTTTTTATTTATGGCTTCCAATACTTTTTCCATCCTATTGCGGGGCGATCTCCCTTAATTACGTCTATAACATGGTCATTCTTTTCTTCGATTTCTAAATTAGTAATCCAATTTTCCAATTTTTCGTTCCATTGTGATGTTGTTAGGCTACCTTGTCCTGTAAGCTGAGGCTTTAAATCATCACATCCTAAAAATGCGCCTATTGAAATTTTGGTTATTGAGTCAGGTATATCGCACCTTACAAAATTTGAGCTTTGTATATTTGCTATTTTATCGCCATATCCACAAAACGCATACGGACCAATTTCAGTAACTGCATAGTTTTCATAAGCTGACGGTATAGAAAGATTGGATATTACTCCAACATATCCAACAACACTAAGAGTGTTATCGTCCTTTAAAAAATACTGATAACCCTTTTGGTCTTGGTGCGTATATTCATATTCATACCATATAGCCTTTACGGAAATATTTCCTGTTGTTCCCTTTTCTACTTTATAGTTATAAAAAATTTCATCATTAGATTGCCAACCAATAAATTTATAATTACCTTCTCTTTTTGGTGTTCCTATTTGGAAAGCTTCGTCAGACATTTTATAGCTTGCTGGGAAGTTTCCGTTTCCTTTACTTCCGCCATTAAAATCGTATTGAATTTTATAGTTTGCAATTTCCCATTTAGCAGTCAATTCAACGCTCTCCTGAGATATTGTCCAAATCCCACTTTGTTCAATCTTTTGATCATTAAAATACCAACCTGAAAATTCATATCCGTATTTTTCAGACACTGCAAGAATATAGTTTTTTCCTAATTCAACGGTTACGTCATCTATTATATTTCCACCGTCAGTATTAAATGCAATCGTTACATAGTGTGGATTAACTATTATATCACTATCTGTATCAATACCTGTATTAACATCGTTATTGGTATCAGTATCAATATCTGTGTTTGAATCTATAGTTATGTCAGAACCATCACTTCCGTTATCCGGAGCCACTATTGTACCGTTTGACACATTATCACTATTTATTATAGAATCTGAATTTTTGTTAGTATCTATGTTGGTGTATCCCAAGTTTGGATAAATATCGGTATCTTCATATCCGCTATTATCACATGAAATTAAAGATGACATAGAAATAATCAATATTAGCGCTAATGATATTAGAACGATTCTTTTTTTCATATTATCTCCTATTATGTATGCTTTCCACATTATTATACAACTTTTTTGTTAGTTTGTCAAATAGAAATAGCCAGCATTTTAAAACGCTGGCTAAAAAATTACAAATAGCTTCTTAAATCTGTGCGAAGCTCTTGCTCTGCTGATATTAATCTATTGGCTATTGACTTTGATTTGTCATCTGCACCGCTATATTGATTTAAATACTTGTATATAGATTTTATTCCCATATTACAACCGTCTGTCATAACGTCAGCAACGGTATTATCCGACTTTTTAAGTGTTATAGTTGCTCTAATTTTCATATCAGACATTACCTGTGCAACAGGATGTGCATTTTTAGTGCTTTCATCGGCGTTTATCAAAGCCTTGTGAGTTTCATCGCCTAAAACAGCGTGCTTATCCTTACACGCGTCTAAAACGCTTCTTAACTCGTCACTTTTTACGTATGGCATTACGTTATTTATAGATTCAATGCCCATTTTTATTCCGGAATTACATTCTCTTAACAAGTTTATTGTATCTTCATTCATATAAAACACCTCACTTTTTATTTATTATTGATGTTTTACATGAAATTATACAAGAAAAGCCAACAAACGTTGGCTTTTCAAAAAATTATTTAGCTATACTTCTCTTAATCAGCTTTACAATCTCAACAATAGGAATTACCAAGAATGCTATTCCAATAGAAATAGCGTATTGAACTAAATTCAATGTTGTTAATGAGAATACATTAGCAAGTGGCTTTACTAAAACTAAAACTGTTGAAAGTACAAATGAAACACCGCCGGCTAACCAAAGCATTTTGTTTTGATTTTTAATAGTGAAAATTGAATTTTTAAGAGAACGCATATTGAAAGCATGAAATACTTCTGCCATAGAAAGCGTCATAAACGCCATAGTAGTAGCAAATATTCCGCTCTTTTCTGATAAAACGTAATAACCAAGAGCGTAAGAACACAATGTAAGTAAAGCAACTAAAACGCCTTGATAAATAACACCAAATCCAAGTCCACCTGCAAAAACACTTTCCTTTGGATCTCTTGGAGATCTTTGCATTATATCCTTTTCAGGCATTTCCATACCCAATGCAATCGCAGGTAAGCAGTCAGTAATTAAGTTAATGAACAATAAATGAACCGCTTCAAATACATGACCTGTACCAATAGATAACAAAGTTGCAAAAAATATTGTAAATACCTCAGATAAGTTAGATGCAAGCAAGAATTGAATTGCTTTTCTAATATTGTCGTAAATTCTTCTTCCTTCTCCTACGGCAGATACAATTGTTGCAAAGTTATCATCAGCTAATATCATATCAGCAACGTTCTTTGTTACGTCCGTGCCTGTAATGCCCATGCCGACGCCTATATCGGCATTTTTTATTGATGGAGCATCATTTACGCCGTCGCCTGTCATCGCAGTAATTTTGCCCTTCTTTTGCCACGCTTTAACTATTCTTGTTTTATGTTCAGGTTGAACACGCGCATATACTGAATACTTTTCAACAGCTGTTTCAAATTCTTCATCTGAAATTGTGTCAAGCTCACTTCCTGTTATCGCTTGGTCAGCACTAGTAATAATTCCCAATTGCATAGCAATGGCAACCGCAGTATCCTTATGGTCTCCTGTAATCATAATTGGGCGAATACCCGCAGAACGGCACTGATCAATAGCGGGCTTAACCTCAGGTCTTACAGGGTCAATCATTCCCACTAAGCCAACAAAACAAAGGTCTTTTTCCAATGAATTAGAAGTATAATCACTTGGCTCTGCATCTAAAATTTTAATGCCAACTGCAAGCACACGAAGTGCTCTGTCTGCCATATTTTTATTCACATCAAGCGCCGCTTGGCGTTTTTCATCGCTTAAAGTAATAATTTCGCCATTTTCATATATCTTTGTACAACGCTTAATTATTTCGTCAGGAGCTCCTTTTGTAAACTGAGTGATTTTACCGTCATTTTCTTTATGAACGGTAGTCATCATCTTTCGCATAGAATCAAATGGAATTTCGCCAATACGAACAAGAATGTTCTTCTGTATTTTTTTAGACATTCCAATCTTTTCGGCATAATTAACTAACGCGCATTCAGTTGGTTCGCCGATTGCTTCGTTTGCTTCCATGTCAAACTCTGCGTCTGAGCAAAGAGACATAGCATTCGCTAAAAGCTTTTCATCATCAGCATAATGTTCAACAACGGTCATTTTGTTTTGAGTAAGAGTTCCTGTTTTATCAGAGCATATAATTTGAGCGCAACCTAGAGTTTCAACAGCGGTTAGCTTTCTTATAATAGCATTACGCTCTGACATTTTAGTAACACCAATTGATAGAACGATAGTAACAACTGTTGCAAGTCCCTCAGGAATTGCTGCAACAGCAAGAGAAACAGCAAGCATAAATGGACTAATTAAGCTGTTAAATGTAATATTTCCATTCATTTTTATAAGCTCAACAGCAAAAATAACGACAGATATACCAATAACAACGTAAGTTAAAATTTTGCTAAGCTGAGTAAGCTTGATTTGTAGAGGAGTTTTACCCTCTTGAGCATTAGTAAGCGCATCGGCAATTTTGCCCATTTCAGTATCCATACCGGTAGCGACAACAACTGCTTTACCTCTACCATATACAACGGTGCTTCCCATAAACACCATATTTTTACGGTCTCCAAGTGGAACGTCGCCGTTTGCATTGGCTGTTAATACATCCGTATGCTTATTGGCAGGAACACTTTCTCCTGTCAGTGCTGCTTCTTCTACCTGCATGCTTGCACTTTCAATAATTCTTGCATCAGCAGGAACTGCATCTCCTGCCTCTAGCACAATTATATCTCCAACTACTAAATCTTCGCTTCTTACTAAAATTTGTTTTCCGTCGCGAATAACCTTTGACATAGCTGACGATATTTCCTGTAATGCTTCAATCGCCTTTTCCGCTTTGCTCTCTTGAAATACTCCTAGCGTTGCGTTAATCATTACAACGGCAAGAATTATTACAGCATCAACAGGAAAAGCGTTTTCAACAATTTCAAGAATACCTGAAATTATAGCGGCAATTAAAAGAATAATTGTCATAGGCTCAGCGAATTGCTTGAAAAATCTAACAATTAATGATTCTTTTTTACCTTCCTTGAGCTTATTTTTTCCGTTTTTCTCTAAACGGGATTTTGCCTCAAGCTCAGAAAGACCGTCATCGGTTGAGTTTTGTTCTTTTAAAACGTCAGAAGTGGACTTTAAATACTCTTTCATAGTTTTCTCCTTTAATATTTAAGGTGTAATAACAAAAATGACCTATCTGCTAAAACAGATAAGTCTCATCATTTAAAATAAAGCCAGGCTATGCCCTTATGTTGACTTTATTACGGAATCCGTTGATTACTCCCTTATGTAATTATTTTATCACTTATCTTTTGTTCTGTCAATAGCTTTACCAAAAAAATGAAAAAAACAAAACTACTTAGCAAAAAAATTTGCTAAGTAGCTTTATAAAGAGAGAGAATTTATATCAAAGGACATCTTCTCGCCCTATTGGGCAATAATGACCTTGATAACTAATTAATAACACTTAACCTTAAATACGCCTTCAATAGCCATTACGGTTTTCACAGTGTTCTCTGCGATTGGGTCGTTAGTTTCAACGATAGTATATGAAATATCGCCCTTTGATGCATTTGCCATATTCTCAATATTTGTATTGATTGAAGCAAAAGCACCTGTAATTCTTGAAAGAACGTTAGGAATATTCTTATGCATTACACAAATTCTGTGTTCAGCAGAAACTTCAAGAGCAACATTTGGGAAGTTTACACTGTTGTGAATATTACCTGTAGAAAGGTATGCATCAAGCTGCTTTGCAGCCATAATAGCACAGTTGTCTTCACTTTCATTTGTTGATGCACCAAGGTGAGGAATGTTGATAATTCCTTCTACTCCAACTGTTTCTTCTGTTGGGAAGTCAGTAACATAAACTGAAACCTTACCCTCAGCAAGCGCATTCTTAATATCCGTAGCATTAACTAAATCAGCTCTCGCTAAGTTAATAATCTTAACGCCGTCTTTCATTAATTGAATTGAGCTACGGCAAATCATATTCTTTGTTTGTGGAGTTGCAGGAACGTGAATTGAAATGTAATCACATGACTTGAAAATTTCATCGTAGCTTGTTGCCTGCTTAATTGATGGATTTAAGCTCCATGCAGCTTTTGGAGAAAGATATGGGTCATATCCCATTACGTTCATACCAAGCGCATTAGCTGCATTAGCTACCATACCACCGATAGCGCCAAGACCAACCACACCGAGAGTCTTGCCAACTAATTCATTACCTACATATGCGCCCTTGCCTTTTTCAACAAGCTTAGCAACGTTTTCTTGACCCGCAAGTGTTTCAGCCCACTTAATACCGCCAACAACGTTTCTTGCCGCTAAAACGAGCGCGCAAACAGCTAGCTCTTTAACGCCGTTTGCATTAGCACCAGGAGTATTGAATACTACAATACCCTTTTCTGTGCATTTGTCAACAGGAATATTATTTACACCTGCACCGCATCTAGCAATCGCAGATACAGATTCAGCAAATTCTACATCATGTAACGCCGCAGAGCGAACCATTATCGCATCTTCGTTTGTTACCTCATCAGAAACCTCATATTTGCTACGGTCGAATACGTCAGTACCAACAGAAGCAATTTTATTCATTAATTTAATCTTCTTCATTATTTATGCCTCTTTACGCCTTTGGATTGTTTTTTGCGAATTCTTTCATGAATTCAACAAGCTTTTCTACGCCCTCATATGGCATAGCATTGTAAATTGAAGCTCTCATACCGCCAACTGAGCGGTGTCCCTTAAGATTCTTAAGGCCTTGCGCCTCTGCCTCTTTAGCGAATTTCTTATCTAAATCAGCATCTCCTGTAACGAAAGTTACGTTCATCATTGAACGGCTTTCCTTTTCAACAGGAGCAACATAGTAATCTTGGCTATCAAGATAATCGTAAAGAAGATTTGCCTTCTTTTCGTTCATTTCCTTCATTTTTTCAAGTCCGCCAAGACCTAAAATCCATTCATATACAAGCTTTGCAATGTAAATGCAGTAGCATGGTGGTGTATTGTACATAGAGTCATTGTCAGCCATAAGCTTGTAATCAAGCATTGATGGTGTATTCTCTCTTGCATTACCCATAAGATCTTCTCTAATAATTACTAATGTAAGACCTGCAGGAGCCATATTCTTTTGTGCGCCGGCATAGATAACACCAAACTTAGATACATCAACAGGCTCACTAATAATACATGATGACATATCAGCAACTAATGGAATATCGCCTGTATCAGGAATATATGGGAACTTTGTTCCGTAAATTGTGTTGTTAAAGCAAACGTGAACATAGTCTGCATCTGGGCTAAATGATGAACGGTCTGTCTTTGGAACGTATGAGAAGTTAGCTTCCTTGCTTGAAGCTACGATTTTAGCTTCTCCATATTTCATAGCTTCCTTTTGTGCCTTACCTGAGAACTGACCTGAAACAATGTAATCAGCCTTACCAGTTTTCATTAAATTAAGTGGAACAGCTGCAAACTGAGTTGAAGCACCACCCTGTAAGAAAAGCACCTTATAGTTATCAGGAATGTTCATAAGCTTACGAAGTAAAGCCTCTGCTTCCTTGATTATTTCATCATAAACAGGTGAACGGTGGCTCATTTCCATAACAGACATACCGCTACCCTTGTAATTAAGCATTTCACTTGCTGCCGTCTCTAATACTTGCAGAGGAAGCATTGAAGGACCTGCTGAAAAATTATAAACTCTTTCCATTTTCTTCTCTCCTTATACATGCGAATTTCACTATTTTTTAGAGTATGCATTAAATGGAAAAATGCACTCCTAAAAAATAAATATGCACCTATTATACTACTATGATTTTGAAATTGCAAGCCTTTTTTCATATTTTTTGAATAAAATTCATATTTTTTTATTTTTATTCACAAAACAATTACAAATATGAATATTTGTTTGCAATTTACGTACATTTGTTTTCAATTTACAAATTTTTGCAGTTAAAAAATTTACATTAAAAAATATTTTCGCTATAAAATCGGTTTGTTTTACACAAAATTAAGTTAGCCAGCATACTTGTTTTTCTCAAATATGCTGGCATTTCTTATGACTATATTTTATTCATATTATTAAGTAAGTCGGTATAATTGGTTATATGCTCGTAGCGGACTTTGCTATTGGACATTTTGTTATAAAGTGCTTTTGCACACTCTATTTTTGCAACTTCAACTTTTTTAAGTTGTGCGGTTGATAGGCTGCCCTTTGTTTCAGCAACAAAGTAAATATGCTTTACTGTGCCTTCATTAAAGGCAATCGCCCAGTCTGGACTGTAATTACCTACTGGTGTAGGAATATAAAATCCTCTTGGAAGCTTAGCATATACGCATACTTCACTTGCATTATCAAGCTCGGCTGCAAAGTTACGCTCTATTGAATCAATTTTATTTATACCATCAACAAAAACATAATCCTTAATATGCTTCTCTGCTTTGAATGCAAGCTTGTATTCCATACTCATTTTGGACTCTGTAAAAATACTCGCATCAAATGAACCGTCAATCATATTATAGGTTACATGGTCAACTATAATGTCAGCCTTTTGCTCATTGATTATCTTTGATACCTTATTTATAAAGTCCTCTGGATTTTGTGAATACATATTGAATTTGATAGGACTAATGCCCTTTAATATTGTCGCTACTGTCTGCCTTGTTAACAAGGTTTGAGCAACGATTTTACCAAGCAAATCATACTTAATTGTATCACTTGCTGCGGTTCTTATAACATCCGTCTTTGTCTTTGCGGTATTAAAGGACATAGAGTTATTAACTTGCTCGGCATCAATATTTGATTTTTGTTCACCTGTTGATACTGTATAAGTTAATTGAGTTACAAAAAGCTCCTTATCAATTGCCTTAATTGAATTGTCAATAAGCTCCTTGGAGTCAAATTCAACAGTATAAGCGTACTTATGGTTAATCAAATTCCAAAGTGCTTGGAACTCTTTCTTATTAAAATTTTCATTAAGTGCGTTATCCTGCATCTTAACCTTATTACCGTTTTCAATTTGAATTTCAACATTTTCATATGTTGAACGAACAAGTTGATGAACAACCTCGGTAAGTGGGAACAATTCTTCCGGTAAAGGTGCAAGTGTACCTGCTGCTACTGCATTTTTGTAGTCTTGATTTGGCTTATCATCATTATCAAGATATTGATTAGTAATCAAATAAACATAGATGTTTCTTGCCTGCTGCGTTGTAATTGTTGTTTCAGTACCGTTAATCTTAACAACCTTTCCAGCAAAGAATTCTTTTGTTGCTCTCTTAGGACGCTCGTACATATTTTCTTTAAGCTCAGTTTGAAGTCCCTTAACGAAATCCTCATATGAGTCATTTGCTACAACGGTTAGTACGTTTATAGAATGAACATCAAAGTTTGGAATTGTTGCATCCATTCTTTCACCAGTGCTATTAACACAAAGTCTGAGTCCACGACCTACTTCCTGTCGGCGCTGAACATTGTTAGCACTATGCTTCAATGTGCAAATTTGGAATACATTAGGATTATCCCAACCTTCTCTTAATGCAGAGTGAGAGAAAATAAATCTTGTTGGCTCTTCAAATGACAAAAGTCTTTCCTTATCCTTTAAAATCAAGTCATAAGCTGATACATCGTCAGAAATATCGCTGTTTTTACTTGTAGTGGAGTCAACCTTACGACCTTTTTTATCTATTGAAAAATAGCCTTGGTGAGCTTTAGATGGGTCGGTTGATTTAAGGAACGCAGTATATGGTGTATCGAGCATTGTCATATAATCGTTAAAAACATTTATATATTCTTCTTCAAATATTTTGCCGTAAACACCGTTTACTTCATTTCCATCTTCATCGTATTGTCTATATTTAGCAACCTCGTCAATAAAGAACAAGGACAATACCTTAATTCCTTTATTATACATTTCCTCTTCCTTCTCAAAGTGAGAACGAATTGTTTCTCTAATTTGTACTCTTCTTATATCCATCTCGGACACGTCACCATAAGCAGTTCCAAGTTCAATAACTTCACCATTAATGAACGTTACAGTTCCTCTTTCGGGACTTATTTCACTAATAACATAGCCGTCCTTATACTGCTCCATTTCGTTTGAAGCTTGATAAAGATTATCTGCAACATCAAGTATTCTGGTTTCTCTGTTTACTTTACCACTCTTAAATGCAATTTCAAACTCTATCTTTGCTCTTGGCGGTTTATTTGGCGCAATAAGGATATCTTGTAAATACAAATATCCGTTAGTTCCACGAAGATTTTTAATCGTGAAGCCCTTTACCTGTATTTTTTTTACAAGTCGCTTATTATAAGCATCTAACGCGTCTAAAACATAAATTAAGTTATGTTGTGTTCTGTGAGTTGCTGAAAAGTTGATTGAGAAAAGCGGATTAAATCTTTTTAAAGACACTTGTGCTGCTTCGCCGCCCATTCTTTGTGGTTCATCAAGAATTAAGATTGGATTATTCTTTGCAATAACGTCAATAGGTCTTCTTGATTGGAATTCGTCAAGCTCTTCATAAATTCTTTTAGCATCTGCACCTTTAGAACTAAAAGCCTGAATGTTAATAATCATAACATTTATTGCACTTGAGCTTGAGAATTGTTCTATTTCATCAAGCTTTTTTGAGTTATATATAAAGAAACGAGCCTTCTTACCATAGGTATCCATAAAGTGTTCTTGTGTCATTTCAAAGGACTTCTTAACACCTTCACGAATAGCTATTGATGGCACAACAACAATGAACTTACTAAAGCCATAACGCTTATTAAGTTCAAACATTGTTTTTATGTAAACATAAGTTTTACCCGTACCAGTTTCCATTTCAACGTCAAGGTCAACTGCACCAAGGCTGTGGCACAATGTTGCTGACTCATTGATGTTGGAAAGGGACTGTATATTTCTTATGTTATTTAATAGCATATCTCTTGATAGCTCTATTCTGCTATTTGCAAAACCAATATCATCATTATAAATATCACTAAGGACAGCCTTACCTGCACCATCATCAAACATTGAAATTTGAGCAGAGGGCTTAGTTACTTCACCCATATCAATAGTGTATTTATTATGTTCACTATATGGTTGTCCTTGGAATACATCAGCTATTGCATTTACCGCATCTGACTGATATTGTTGTATTTTAAATTTAAATTTCATAATCTACCAACCTATATTACCTTTACAACTGTTGATGGCGAGTAAGTTTTGAACAATTGTTCATTATTTATACCGACACTGTCGGATGAGAAGGACTTATCCTTAAATACTGCATATAGTGGCTTTTCTGTTGCTATTGATGTTATAACATCATTGTCAATATCATTATCAAAGCAAGCAATTAAGTCGTTGCCATTAACTGCATAGATTTTCTTTCCGTTTACTGTCTTTTCAACTATATCAGCAGAAAGCTCAACGCCTAAATCAAGCATAACTTGGAACAACAAATCAAGTGGTGTTCTGTCTGCTTTTACATTATCAACAGTCATATCAAGCATACTTTGGTTAAAGGCATTTGGATTATAGTAAACATCATTCATATTTGAAGAATCAAGCTTTAATACTCTAAATCCAATATCAATATCCTTGCCTGTTTCTTCTATAATCTTCTTGCCAGCTCTTCTAATTCGTTCCTCACCTATATCGCAAATAGTCTTATAACCTGCTTTGTATGCTTCAGATTTTTCCTCACACTTTTCAGGCAATTGAACCATAATAAATTTACGATTACCATCATCTTCAGCATTCAATTGCATAACTGCGTGTGCGGTTGTTGCGGAACCGGAGAAAAAGTCAAGAATAATTGAATCCTTGTTTGTGTTTGCTATTTGTAGAATTCTCCCCAGCAAACGTAAAGGCTTAGGACCGTCAAAGTATCCCTTATCACTAAAGAGCTTTTTTACTTCCTGTCTGCCTTCTTGATTATGACCGACATCGGTGTATTTCCATATAGTTGTTGCAGTCATACCTTGTTGAACATCTGCTAAATATCTTTTCAAGCGTGGCATGTTGCTTCCGCTTTCTCCAAACCACACTCTTCCATCACTTATGAGCTTCTGCATTCTTTCCTTGCTTGTAAACCAACATCTTCCATCTGTTGGTTTTACGACAGTTCCGCTTGGAGTAACGATTTCGTAGTCATACGAAGCACTATAAGTTTTTACAGTCATATTGTCCGGAGTCCACGGTCCGCGAGGATCATTATCCGGATTTTTATATCTCGCATTAGCTTCCTCTGTTCTGGGTAAAAGACCTATTTCGAAAGATTCCAAAGTTTTAGCATATACTACTATATAGTCGTGGCTATCAGAAAAATATTTCGCATCGTTTTTGGGGGCAAAAGCTCTCTCCCAAATAACTGCTCCAACAAAATTTTGCTCACCAAAAACTTCCGATGCAATTTTCTTTAAGTTTTCAATTTCATTTTCGTCAATGGAGATAAAAATCACACCATCTTCCGCAAGCAAATCTCTTGCGACCTTTAATCTTGGGTAAATCATATTTAACCAATCAGTATGAAAACGACCATTGCTATCAAGATTTTTTACCAGTCTATTGCCTTGCTCGTCATATTCTCCACTAATATCTGAATATTCATCAACTGACATAGCAAAATCATCTTCATAAACAAAGTCATTGCCTGTATTATAAGGCGGATCTATGTAAATCATTTTGATTTTACCAAGATATGTTTCACGGAGAAGCTTTAATACATCAAGGTTATCGCCTTCGATATAAAGATTTTTAGTTGTATCAAAGTTTACGCTCTTCTCTTTATCTGGGCGTAAAGTTGCTGAAATACGAGAGTTGGCTAAAAGCTTAGCCTTGCTTTTGTCAGGCCAAGTCATTTGATATCTTTCTTGCTTTTCGCTTATTAAATCATTTGATAACTCTTGTTTGAGTGCGTCAAAATCAATGGCAAGTTTAAATTTGCCATCTTCATCCATTATTTCAGTTACTACATTTGGGAACAATGCTTGAATCTTTTTAACGTTATCCTCAGTTATATTCATAGATTTCATATCTAATTTTTCAGCCATTTTAACACCTTCTTATATTACCTTGACTACTGTTGATGGCGAGTAAGTTTTAAATAATTGTTCGTTGTTTATACCAGCACTATCAGTTGCGAAGGAATTATCTTTAAATACTGCGTATAGCGGATTTTCTTTTGCTATCGCTGTAATAACATCATTGTCGATATCATTATCAAAGCAAGCAATTAAGTCGTTGACGTTTACTGCATAAATTTTCTTTCCGTTTACAGTTTTTTCAACTATATCGGCAGAAAGCTCTACACCTAAGTCAAGCATAACTTGGAACAACAAATCAAGTGGTGTTCTGTCTGCTTTTACATTGTCAACAGTCATATCAAGCATACTTTGGTTAAACGCAGTAGGATTATAATAAACATCATTCATATTCGATGAATCAAGCTTTAATACTCTGAATCCAACATCAATATCATTTTCTTTTGCAAGCTTTTTGCCTGTTCTACGTATTCGTTCCTCGCCTATTTCGCAAATAGTCTTATACCCTGCTTTATAAGCTTCAGATTTTACATCACAATTTTCAGGTATTTGAATTAAAATAAATTTACGGTTACCATTATCCTCTGCATTTAATTGCATAACAGCATGCGCTGTAGTTGCAGAGCCACTAAAAAAGTCTAATACATAGTCATTCTTATTGGTAGCAACATAAATAAATTGTTTTATAAGCTCAACAGGTTTTGAGTTAGTAAACACTTTATTTTCAAAGATAGTTTGTAAATATTTAGTGCCAAGTCTGCCGTCAATATCATCAATAACGGTTCTTATAAGCTTACCGCGTTCGATTTTATTACCATCATAATCTACGTATAGATACTGTTTAGTATAAACCTTGTACATGTCGCCAACTTTTCTGAACTCAACAAATCCATTCTTTTTGGCTTCAATAAACTTTTCCTTGCTCCATCTCCATATTGCGCCACCGCTTTCCGGTACTAAAATACTGCCATCTGGAGCTTCGATTTCATATGTTAATGATTTAGAAAAGCTGAGACCTTTTTGTTGTAGAAGCATAGGTCGGTAAGGACCTCTTTCTTCAAAATGTTCATCCTTGCCTGTATATAAAGTTTCTAATTCTTCGGTATATGCAATTAAATTTGTGGATGCTTTTTCAATATTTTTTGCATACATCAAAATGTATTCATGGTCGACCGCAACTAGATTACTGTCATTTGCACCGCCACTTTTACTTTTCCAAACAAACATCGCAACATAATTTGACGCACCAAAAATTTCATCACACATTTTCTTTAAATTATCAAACTCATTGTCATCAATGCTAATGAAAATCATACCATCATCGGTAAGCAAATCGCGTGCAATTTTTAATCTGGGATACATCATATTGAGCCAATCTGTATGGAACCTGCCATTACTGTCAAGATTTTTAACAATTCTGTTGCCTATCTCGTCATATTCTCCGCTTATTTTAGAATAATCGTCCGCCGATATAGCAAAATCGTCATCATACACAAAGCTATCCTTACCGGTATTGTATGGCGGGTCTATGTAAATTAATTTAATTTTGTTAAGATATGTCTCACGAAGTAGCTTTAACACATCAAGGTTGTCCCCCTCAATATATAAGTTCTTCGTGGTATCAAAATTCACGCTTTTTTCAACGTCAGGTCGCAATGTAGCTGTAATACGTGAATTAGCAAGCACTTTAGCTTGACTTTTATCGGGCCAAGTCATCTGATATCTTTCTTGCTTTTCGTTTATTAAATTATTTGATAACTCTTGCTTAAGAGCATCAAAATCTACAGCAAACTTAAAGCTGCCATTTTCATCCATAACTTCGGTAACAACATTTGGGAATAATGCTCCTAATTTTTTAACATTATCCTCGGCTATATTCATAGATTTCATATCTAGTTTGTCAGCCATTTATTTTACCTCTCTTAGTAAATTTTCTCGTTCTTCTTTATACTGTTTGAGCCTTGCATTGTACTCAAATCGCTTCTTTGATTGTGTTTCGTATGCTATTGCACTCTCTGTTTTTGATATTTGAAAATCAAGCTTATTTAAAGCGTTATTTCTCTTAACATACTCTTCTACATCTTCGCTTTCAAATGGTGGATATTTCAAAAACTTTGAAAGGATGAATTTGTATAGCTCCGGCACACTGTTTACAAGCGGAACATCATAGCTCATTCTTTGCTCCCAGTTGGTTTGCCAATACTTACCTTTAAATGTTGCAGCTTTATACGAAAGCATCATAATTTCAAGATTTTCATACTTGATTACAAACAGAGTATGTAGCTTTATACTATTATCAAGCTCTTTGATAAAAAGCCCAGGTACAGTTTGTATATTTACAGTTACTTCAAACACATAAATCTCTTTTACACTTTTTTGCGGTTCACAATAAAGCGTATTTGGAGACAGAACATTTTTAAGTATAACCTTATCAATACAAGCGGCTTCTTTTTTTGCTTCTTTAGTTGCATTCATTTGTTTATACAAGTCTGTTAACTTAAAGGGTTTATTAACCTCTGTTTTCGTGCTAAAGTTTATCATGTTAGGGGCAAGGAGTTAGGAGTTAGGAGTTAGGAGTTAGGGGTTAGGTGGTGTTTTTTCACTCTAAACTAATGAAATTTTCTCCTCTTTTCCTCTCTTTACTAACTGTCTTTCGCCTTGCATTTTCCTTTCTAAAGTTTCTGCTTTAATTTTTTGATAATGGAACTGATCATCTTTCCAACTTCGTCGCAAAGCGACTTTGCATTTGATATATCGTCAATATATCCAAGCATTTTACAAATTTCAAGTTGTGTCAATAGTTCTGCTTTTGAACCATTTGCTATTGATAAAAATTGAATATATTCTTTTGTGGATTCTCTTTCATATCCTTCAGCTATATTAGAAGGAATTGAAACTACACTTCTTCGCATTTGATCTGCTAAAGCGTATTTTTCCTCATTTGGTAAAGCATCAATAATATCATAAATTTGTTTCACTAAATCCATTGATTTTTGCCAAACTATCAAATCCTCATAACAATCCATCACTATCTCCTGTATCCTATACCCTACTTAACTACTACAAAAGTTATTAGTTCAAAGTCGTCAATACCCTTAATATTATTACCAAACAATACATCTGAGCCAAGATTGAAAAGTGAATCGAGGTCGTTTTGCTCCTTAACATCAAGAATTGACTCTATTGTTTTATCAAGCAATTTACTGTACTTATCCATCTTGTATCCGTCTTTGGTTTCTTTGTTAAAGACTCTGCACAAATCTGCTATAGGCTCTTTATGGTGCTTACAGGTCTTACGCAAAATATCAAGTATTTTTTTAACTTCCATATGGGTATTTATAACTTGTCCGTTTTCGTCAAGATATACCAAATAATATGGATGGAGTCTATTTTGCTTTCCTATATTAACATCAGGATTACGGTTTTTAAGAACGTAAATTACGCCCTTTGGTATTTCCGCTTCATCGTCATGGGATACAACTGCGTACAAGCCATTTGCAATGTTTTTAGGCTCTCCGTGTTCCTTAATATAAGAAACAACATCCATTCTAAACTCATTGAGTCCCAAGTCAGTAATGGTTATACTGCCATCAACATCTTCAAGGTCCTGCAAATCACCGTCTTGAAGTTTTTGTAACTGTTCTTTTCTATAATCAAGGTCGGCTTGCTCACTTGCGATAATATTATCATCACCTGTTGCGGTTGCGTCAACTAAAGTCATTCTGCTTTCAACCCTGGCATTAAGATTGATATATTCATCAAGTGATACGTTAGGCCAGAAGTTAATTAGCTGAACATAATCATTCTTACTACCGATACGGTCTATTCTACCAAAACGTTGAACAATACGAACTGGATTCCAGTGAATATCATAGTTGATACATACATCGCAGTCCTGCAAGTTTTGACCTTCTGATACGCAGTCTGTTGCAATAAGTAAGTCTATTTCAATTTCTTTATCCTCTGCATATGTTTGGTTTCTCTCTTTTGAAATCGGCGAGAACAAAGTTAAAAGTCTATCAGTTTCGTTGCTACCTGATACATTTGTAGCATTACCCTTTTGTGCGCCTTGAATTCTAGCAGAATAAATGCCATACTTATTAAGCATGAACTTTGAAAGATTCTCGTAAAGGTAGTTAGTTGTATCAGCAAATGCAGAAAAAACAAGAACCTTTCTATTACCCGGGTTGATCGGATTTTTAATCTTATTTTCGATAACTTCAATTAACTTTTGCAGCTTTAAGTCCTTATCAGGAGTTACAAACGCCATAATATCGTGAAGTATTTCAAGTGTTTCTATATCCTTTTTTAAATCTCTCTTCCAAGAAAGCAGATCCATATCAGCAAAGTCAATCTTGACTTTACCAAGTGTGCTTTCATTCGTTAAATCAAAGTCGTCGTTATCAAAATCATCTTCATCAATTTGACTAAATTCCATCGAGTGAAGAACTTTGTTTCTTTCATACTCGAGGATTGATTCAAGTGTTTTACGGTTGCTTTCAAGAAGCTTACGAACAGTAATTCTAAATGAATCAACACAAGATTCAAGACGCTTCAATATGTTAATTGTCATTAAGCGTTGAAGTGCTTTTTCACGGTTAAACTGCTTAAGTGTTGATTTACCTACCTTTGTATCGTACAACTCTTCATATTTAGACATTCTGCTTGGTAAAACATAGTCCATAGGCGCATAAACGCCCATAGTTAGTCCCATAAGTGTATTGAAAATATCGTTATACTCAAGGACATCCTCTTTTTTACCGATATCGCAATAGTAGGATACAGGCTTTAGTCTTGTTGGAAACTTGCCTATTTCAGATGTATCATAATACTTTGTAATATGCTTTCTGCTTCGTGCTATTGTTACGTTATCAAGCAAGATTGAAAAGTCAATATCGAGCTTAGACATTAAATCTGCTGCTTTTCTTTCTTCCTTTGGAAGCTTAGTCCACTCATTAAAGATTCTTTGTGCATTTGTCAAAATAACTTCTACTGTCTTTGAAGTATCAAGGCGCTCATTAAATTCAGCATAATTGTCGCCATAAGCGAGCTGGAGCTGATTTTTAAGATCTGAAAATCTATTATTTACAGGTGTAGCAGATAACATAAGAACCTTCGTTCTAACACCACTCTTTAAAACCTTTTCAAGCAAGAATTGATATCTTGTTTCTCTATCTCTAAAACTCTTATCGTTACGGAAATTATGTGATTCATCAATAACAATCAAGTCATAATTGTCCCAGTTAAAGTTTCTTAGGTCGTGTCCGTTTGAATAGCCCTTTTTCCTTCCTAAATCGGTATGATAAAGCACGTCGAAATGTATTCTATCTTGATAGAAAAGATTTGTTTTCACGTTATCTCTGTACTTATTCCAGTTGTTTGAAAGTTTCTTTGGTGTCAAAACAAGAATGTTCTTATTTCTTGAAGCGTAATACTTCATAACTGCAAGTGCAGTAAATGTTTTACCAAGACCAACAGAGTCAGCGAGAATACAACCGTTATATTTTTCAAGCTTTTGAATTACGCCTACTGCTCCATCTCGTTGGAAATTAAATAGCTTATTCCATACAATTGAATTTTTATATCCTGTCCCTTCATTTGGCATATAGTCCTCAGACATTATATCGTCAAGGAACTCACTAAAAATGTTATATAAGGTTACAAAATAGATAAATTCCGGTGCATTATCCTCGTATGCAGAAGAAATATAGTCAACAATGGCTTGGGTTACATCTTCAAGCTTACTATCATCATCCCACACATTCTTAAATTGGTTAAAGAAAAACTTTGCATAGCCTTCGTCAACCTTAGCTATGCCTTGGAACATCATATTGTTCTTCTCATAACCTAAATCGGATGCAGTAAAACCGTTTATACCGGTATATGCTATTTCATTTCCGTTATTATCAAGATGAATAAAGTTTGGCATGACATTTGTTGTTATATTGGACTTAAATGCAACCTTTTCTTTTATCCATTCAGCACACTCACGAGCTATAACCTTTTGAGTTAATTGATTACGAAGTCTAATTTCAAATTCAGTACCATAAAGAGAGGTTTCTCTCATATGCTTTGGTATGTAGTATTCTCTTGTTTCTTTCTTAATGTTATCCTTTATTCCCTGTTTTACAAATGTTGGGGACGGGAATATAAATTGAAGCTCTTCAACACTTGTTAATTCTTCCTTTAATGCCTCAAAAGCGTATATGGAAAAATAGGATGCTACCATTTTAAGTTTGGCACCCTGCTTAATCTCTTTTTGTAAATCATCGCCCAATAATTTGGACTTATTGTCAATAAGCTCCATCTTACATCTCCTATAAAGTGATAAAATTAGACTTTTTCACTTTATTCTAACATAATATCAAATTTTAATCAAGCATAATTATAATATTATTTATTATTTTTACTGATATTATAGAAAAAGAAAATTGCAAAGACTAAAACAAAAACAATTATCATATACACCTCTAATTTTTTTGATATAATCATTATATCAAAAAAATTTTTAATGTAAAGATAAAAATGTCTCAAAAAAGCGACATATCATTAGTATCTAATCTTATAGACTTTTAATCATGATACAATTTGAGCATAAATAAATTTTAAATAAAAAAAACAAGCTATCGCATTTGCGATAGCCTGCTTTTTTTGAATTCAAACTAAATAGTTCAATATATTTCGGTTGAATTATTTAGAATTCTTAAGAGAGTTTTCGTAAGACTCAATCATCTTCTTAACCATTTGACCGCCGATAGAACCAGCTTGCTTAGCTGTTAAATCGCCATTGTAGCCATTTTGGTTAAGATTTACACCTACTTCGCTTGCAGCCTGCATCTTGAATTGCTCAAGAGCTGCCTTAGCTTCTGGAACTGAGATGTTATTCTTAGACATAATAGACTCCTATTCTTAAAATATCTATATTATTGAGCACGCGATTTTCGCACGCTCTGATATTATTATGTTGACTTAATTCAAAAATATAAATGGAAATTTTATGATAAAAATGTTCGTTGACAGCCGAGCTGACAACGAACATTTTCTTAATTATAGATTTTTATAAGCCTTCAACCACTCATTTTTAATAAATTCATGTCCCTTAGCAGTTGGATGTACTCCATCGCCAAGCCAATAGTTATTTGGTGCTTTCTTTGCAAGCTCATCAAAGCCTGCTTGAAGTGGTATGAATGGAAGATCAAACTTCTCTGCTATTTTCTTTGCCATTTCTGCACGCTTTGCAGTTTCTGTTTTGAAAAATTCCCAATGATTTTCGGTAGCGCCTGCTTCTAAAACGAATGGTTCTAAAATCATAATTTTGATATTTGGAAGTGCTTCCTTGATTTCTTCAATAAGCATTGAATAAATCTTGAAGAATTTATCTGCGTCAACGCCATTGGGACTGTCGCCGATCTCGTGCCAAACATCATTTACACCAATAAGAATACTCATTACGTCAGGTTGATAGTTAATAATATCTCTCTTAATGCGAGCGTATAAGTCAACGATTCTGTTGCCGCTAATACCTTTATTTATAAAAGTATGTTGATTTGGCTCTTCAAAGCCAAGTGCAGCTTCAACTAAATGAGCATATCCTCTACCTAATTGTGAATCATTTCCCCAGTCTCTTCCTGCATCTGTAATAGAGTCACCTTGAAATAAAATCTTCATAATTTACCTCTTATTTATCATTCTTTTCGTATTGTGTAATTTTCTTAATTCTATCCATATCGAATTTTGGCTTTCTTTCATATGTATAGATACCGTTAACCTCTTGTTCTACGTCATATAACTGAGTATAACAGAAGCCACAGATATATGGGCTATCTACAAGAGCCTTTGTAAGATATTCATATCTATCATAGAATTCCTCTATTGTCTTAGGTCCGTTACCGTAGCCCCAGCCGCCTACACCATCAGTATCCCATTGAATTCCACCATATTCGCTAAGATAAAGCGCCATACCTTTATAATCAACTGATTTTTGATATTTAGAAACCCAATCGTGAGACTTATCGTACTTTTCCGCCATTTCTTCATATGTTGACGCAAGGTAAATTTCTTCAAATTTATCCTTTTCTTGGATATAGTCGTGTAAGTCATAAATATCAGATACAACCTGATAGTTACCGCTTGTGCCTACGCAAGGACGTGTTGTATCAATACTTTTTGTTGTATAGTATAATGCTCTTATAAAGTCATCATTTTGATGCTTATTTTCAAAATCCCATGTTTCATTAAGAGGGCACCAACCAATAATTGACGGATGATTGAAGTCTCTTGCAATTTCTCTTTGCCATTCAAGTAAAAACGGTGTTAGCTGTTCCATGTTTGAGTGATCAAGTCCCCAGTTGCCCGTTTCGCCGAATACTAAATATCCAAGTTTATCACAATGATATAAAAATCTCTTTTCAAAAACCTTTTGGTGGAGTCTCGCGCCGTTAAATCCAGCATCAAGTGATAGATAAATATCTCTTACAAGCTCTTCTTCTGTTTCAGCAGTATAAATACCCTTCTTATAGAAGCCCTGGTCTAATACAGTGCGAAGATAAAATGGCTTATTATTCAATATGTAATGTTTGTTGTCAAAGCGAGTGCTTCTTATACCGAAGTAGCTCTTTACTACATCCTTGCCATATGTAAGCTCTAAATCATAAAGCCTTCCATGTCCCGCTTCCCATAAATGAAGCTCCTTAAGCGGTAATGTTACACGACTAATGCCTTCGTTAAGTTTAACGGAAACTTCGCCCATTTCCTTACCTTTATATGTTGCTTTAGCAGTGAATTTAGCGTTACCAACTGCCTCAACCTCAATTTGAATGTTCTTTTGCTCAATAGATGTATAATATTTAACACTCTTAATATAATTTTGCTCTACATATTCAAGCCAAACAGTTTGCCAAATACCGGTTGTTCTTGTGTAATCACAGCCCATAGAATAGTAATTCTTTGATTGCTTGCCTGATGCCTTACCCTTTGGATTAGTATCAATAGCACAAACTGTAATAATATTTTCTTTTCCATTTTCTACATAATCTGTGATATCAATTTCAAAGCCGATATAACCACCGATATTGTGATATACCTCTTTGCTGTTTATATAAATATAGCTTTCATAGTCAACAGCGCCGAAATGTAGGATTACTCTTTTATTAGTGTTCTTAATTTTAACCTTTTTAAGATACCAAACGCAGTTCAAAAAGTCGGTATTGCCTATTCCCGATAAAACACTTTCTGGACAGAATGGAACAATGATTTTTGAATTTAAAGATGTTCTTTCGTTGAATTTTCTGTCTCTTCCGCTTATGCCGTAATCAAATTCAAACTCCCACTCTCCATTAAGGTTTACCCAATTTTCTCTTTCAAACTGGGGATTGGGATGCTCAGGTCTTGGAATATTCATGATTTTATCTCCTTAAAATTAAATTTTCTTCATCAATTTAGCAACATATGTTGCCATTAATTTTTTTGTACCTACTCTATCAAATGCAATTTCGTACATAAAGTCAGAGCTCATAGGGATTACATTTAAGACTGTACCTTCGCCAAATGTAAAGTGGTTAATTCTATCGCCAATCTCATATGGAACAATTTTTTGAGGTTCAGGCTTTTTGAAGCTTTGACCGTAAGATTGACTTCCACCTTGACTTTGTCTTGCAATAAACGTGCTTACAGGCTTATCCCTTTGAATATCAAGATATTTTTGATCTATTTCTCTAACGAATCTTGAAAGTGGATTTCTTTGCGTCATACCATAAAGCATTCTTTCTCTTGTATGAGTAATTATAAGAGTTTTCTTTGCTCTTGTAACGGCTACATACGCAAGTCTTCTCTCTTCTTCAATTTCTGAAGGATCTGCTATTGATTGAGCTCCCGGGAAAACGTTTTCTTCCATGCCTGGCAAGAACACTATTGGAAATTCAAGTCCCTTAGCAGAGTGAATCGTCATAAGTGTTACTGCATCAGCGCTTTCATCGTATCTGTCTATATCTGAAATAAGCGCAACTTCCTCTAAAAATCCTGATAAAGTAGGATTTTCGTTTGCTATCTCATATTCTCTAACAGCAGTACATAGCGCTTCTAGGTTTTCAAGTCTTTCAGCCTCAACCTGACCTTTAGATATCAAATCAGCCTCATAGCCTGTACGCTTAATTACTTGTCTTGTAAGCTCGCAAAGAGTCATATGCTCCATGTCCTCTATCAAGCCTATCATTATCCTTGCAAAAGCAGTCATTGAATTTGCAGCACGCATTGGAATTGCATTATAATTATGCGCATTTTCAAGAATTTTTATAGTAGGAAGATGTAATTCCTCGCCAATTTGAGAGGCCGTATTATATGAAGTATCGCCTATTCCACGCTTTGGCTCATTTACTATTCTGTTAAGATGAATATTATCGCTTGGATTGTTTATTACATGCAAATATGCAATTATATCCTTTACTTCTTTTCTATCATAGAATCGTAATGATCCTAACATTCTATAAGGAATACCGCTTTTAGCAAACATTGTTTCAAGATTCATTGATTGCGCATTTACTCTATAAAGAATGGCAAAATCACGGTATGTGAGATTTCTTTCTTTATGTAAAGATACGATTTTATCAATTATATATCTTGACTCATCATTTTGAGTTTGCGTTTCCTTAACTATAATTTTATCGCCCTCATCATTATCACACCAAAGCTCCTTTTGATGCTTATGATAGTTGTTTTTAATTATGCTATTTGCAGCATTTAAGATATTTGATGTTGAGCGATAATTTTGTTCAAGCTTAATTACCGTTGAATCGGAATATTTTTCATCAAATTTTAAAATGTTTTCTATGGTAGCGCCTCTAAACTTATAAATACTTTGATCATCATCGCCAACTACCATAATGTTATTATAAAAATTTGATATCAATGAAACTAAAGCAAATTGCGCTTTGTTAGTATCTTGATACTCATCAACGCAGACAAACTTGAACTTATTTTGCCAATACGCTAAGGTATCGGGATTTTGAGTAAATAATTGAACAGTTTTCATTATAATATCATCAAAATCAAGGACATTTGAATCCATTAATCTTTTTTGATACAACTCATAAACTTGTGCAATTTGTTTATATTTAAAATCATTTCCTGCTTCAAAGGCATATTCATCAGGAGTCATAAGCTGATCCTTAGCACTGCTGATTTCATTCATTACTGCTTTTATAGGTAACTTTTTCTCGTCGATTTTTAAATCCTTTAAGCATTGAGATATTACCTTTTTAGAGTCATCTGTATCGCATACGCTAAAGCCTGGTAGATATCCTACCTGTTCGCCAAATTGACGTAATATTCTCATACAAATTGAATGGAATGTTCCTGCCCATATGCTTGTTGCTTCCTCACCAACCGTTTTTACAAGTCTTTCTTTAATTTCATTTGCCGCTTTATTTGTAAAAGTAATGGCTAAAATTCCCCACGGCTTACAATTTTCTGTAGCAAATAAATCTAAATATTTTTCAATATATTCATTAGGAAGATTTACAGCATTTTCAAGGTCCTCAATCGTATCATCTGTTATAAAGTCAGGAAGGCACTCGCTATAATAAGCATTTCCATACTTGATTATGTGAGCAATTCTATTCACAAGAACAGTTGTTTTGCCACTTCCTGCACCAGCAAGAATTAAAACAGGACCTTTTACTGTGTAAACTGCTCTTCTTTGTTCCTCATTAAGGAAGGAATAATATTTATCAAAAAGCGCTTTTTTAGCTTTTTGTATCCTTACATTTTGTTGTTCTGTCATTTTAAATTTCCGTTTCTATCATTATCTTAACTAGTATATCATATCTATATTAAAAAGTAAATAAGCAAAAGAAAAAACTGCAACAAATTTTATTGCAGTTTAGTTTAAATCTGTATATGCTAAATTAAATAAATATAAAATTCTTTCTTCGTCCCTACAAAGCTTTAAAAAACCAAAGATTGATTCAAAGCCGGTTGCTGTTTTATATTCCTTTGGAGATGCGCTTTTAGGAATATTTAAGTGAGAGGAATTTTTTCCACGGCGAAAAATGTCGGCTTCCTTTTCGGTAAGAATAGCTTCTATATTTGCATACGCCTTTGCTTGATTAACTGCTGTTACATATTTTAATGCTTCCGTATTTAATTTTCCCGATTTTTCAAAGCCCTTTAAAATAAGTCTTTCACGAATTAAGCATTCAAGAACAGAGTCGCCAAGATATGCAAGTGCAGCTGCACTAATTAAAGAAAAGTCAGACATAATTTGCTCCTTTTACAATTCATATTGATATATTAGCATATTTTTCAAAAAGTTGCAATATAATTTAAAAAAATTAGAAAAAACTATTGAAAAGTTTATTTTTTTATGTTACAATAACTTGCACACGCCGGTGTGATGGAATTGGCAGACGTGTCGGACTCAAAATCCGATGGTAGCGATACCGTATCGGTTCGACCCCGATCACCGGCACCAGCCTCGTCTTTGACGAGGCTTTTTCTTTTTACTAATTAGACAACAAAATTTTAAAGATTACATATAAAATTTACACATAATATTTGTCTATATTTATTGACTTGTATTTTAAAAAATGATAAAATATTATATTATATTTTTTATTTGAAAGGATGTTACTATGTTTAAAATTTTTAAGCAACTTTCAAAATATGTTGGGAAATATAAAATTTACGCCATTTTAACTCCCATCATTGTTTCACTTGAGGTTGTAATGGAATGTTTAATTCCGTTCTTTTCCGCAGATTTAATTACATTCGTTCAAGATGACTATAATGTATCTGATGCAATACTAACAAAAGGATTTATCTATTTTATTGAAAATCTCGTTCCCGGCAAGCCCCTTGCTGTAGTTGGTGGATATTGCATACTCCTTATTGTTATGGCACTTATGTCATTATCATTTGGAACTATTGCGGGCATTACATGTGCAAAAGCTTCATGTGGCTTTGCAAAAAATCTTCGTACAGCTTTATTTAATAAATCACAGGATTTTTCCTTTGAAAATATTGATAAATTTTCCACTTCAAGCCTTGTAACAAGATTAACTACCGATGTAACTAATGTTCAACAATCATTTATGATGATTATACGAACAGCTATTCGTTCCCCATTTATGTTTATTTTCTCAATAATCATGGCTTTTGTTCGTGGCGGTAGTATGGCGTTTATTTTTGCGGTTGTTGTACCAATTTTAATTTTTGGTCTTTTAACAATTGCTAAAAAAGCAATGCCTATTTTCAGAAAAGTATTCAAAAAATATGACACATTAAATGGCTCTGTTCAAGAAAATGTGCATGGAATGAGAGTTGTTAAATCATTTGTTCGCGAAAATCACGAAAATGAAAAGTTTGAAAAATCCTCATTAGATGTAGCTAATGATTTTGTAAAAGCAGATAAAATCCTTGCTTTTAATGATCCACTTATGCTTCTTTGCATGTACACGGTTATGGTTTGTGTTTGTCTTTTTGGATCACAGAATATTGTTACAGGCAAGATTATTATTGGAGAATTCTCTGCTCTTTTAACATATGGCATGCAAATACTCATGAGTCTAATGATGATATCAATGATTTTTGTAATGCTTACAATGTCAGCTGAATGTGCAAAGCGTATTTCCGAGGTGTTAAACGAAGAAACAACAATCAAAAATCCTAAAAACCCAGTTATGACTGTTGAAAATGGAGAAATTGAATTTAAGTGTGTAAAATTTAAATATGCTCAAAGGGCTGAAAAATATGCATTATGTGATATTAATTTGCATATCAAATCAGGGCAAACTGTAGGAATTATTGGCGGTACAGGAAGCTCCAAATCTTCGTTAATTCAGCTCATTCCGCGTCTTTACGATGTTAGTGAGGGCTCCGTTTTAGTAGGTGGTGTCAATGTTAAGGACTACGACCTTGTTTCTCTTCGCAACTCTGTGAGTGTTGTGCTACAAAAAAATATTCTCTTCTCTGGAACAATCAAGGAGAATCTTAGATGGGGAAATGAAAATGCAACTGATGATGAAATGGTTCGCGTTTGTAAGCTAGCTTGCGCAGATGAATTTATTCAAGCGTTTCCTGATAAATATGATACTTACATTGAGCAAGGCGGTACTAATGTTTCTGGTGGACAAAAGCAAAGACTTTGCATTGCTAGAGCTCTACTAAAAAAGCCAAAAATCCTTATTATGGATGACTCTACAAGTGCAGTTGACACAAAGACCGATGCTCTTATCAGAAAAGCAATGAAAGAGGAAATTCCTAATACAACGAAAATTATTATTGCCCAAAGAATTTCAAGCGTTGAAGATGCTGATGTTATTATAATTCTTGATGATGGCAAAATTAACGGAATAGGAAATCACGAATCTTTACTTATAAATAATGAAATTTATAAAGAAATTTATGAATCACAGACAAAAGGGGGTAAAATGGAATGAGTAAACCAATACACAATCCCCGTCAGCCAAGCATGGGTAGGCCCATGAAAAAAGCTAGAAAAGGCACATTCAGTAGATTATTGAAATATGTCTTTTCGTTCTATAAAAAGCAATTTATATTAGTCCTTATTTGTATTCTATTAAGTTCAATGGCTACCGCTCTACCAGGAATTTTTCAAAATTCAGTTTTGACTGATGCCGAAACAGGTCTTGAGCTAGTAAAGGGTGGCATGGATAAGCAAGAGGCATTAAATCAAGTTTTACCTTCTATAAAAAAAGCTGTTGGTTTCTTAATTTTAATATATATAATCGGTCTAATAGCCTCATATACTAAAACAAGAACTATGGCTATTGTATCTCAAGGCTTCTTGCATAAAATGCGTATTCTTATGTTTGGTAAAATGCAAACACTACCTATTAAGTATTTTGATACGCATAAGCATGGCGATATTATGTCCCACTATACTAATGATATAGACACACTTCGTCAATTAGTTTCTCAATCAATACCTCAGCTAATTACATCTATTATTATTATCTGTGTTGTTTCAGGTATTATGCTCTACTTTAGTGTTTGGATGACGCTTGTTGTACTCGTTGGTGTAATTGCTATGCTTTTTGTTTCTAAATTTATTGGCGGTGGCGGTGCTAAATATTTTATTCGTCAACAACAGTCCTTAGGTAAATGCGAGGGATATGTCGAAGAAATGATTAATGGACAAAAGGTTGTTAAAGTATTCAATCATGAACCAAAAACCAAGGAGGAATTTTACAATCTTAATGCTCAGCTTTGCAATGACTCAACTAAGGCAAACAAATACGCAAATACTCTTATGCCTATTATCAATAACCTAGGACACATTCTCTATGTGCTTCTCGTTTTAGTTGGTTCTATGCTCTACTTTTTTGAAATCCCAAATCTATCACTTTCAGGAAATCCCTTAACTATTGCTACAATAATACCTTTCCTTGGTATGTCAAAGCAATTTACAAATAATATTTCACAGCTTTCACAGCAAGCAAATGCAATAATTATGGGACTTGCAGGTGCAGACCGCGTATTTGAGCTTTTAGATGAAAAATCCGAGGTTGATGACGGTTATGTTACACTTGTAAATGCTAAATACGATGAAAGCGGTAACATCATTGAAAGTAATAAACGAACAGGAATGTGGGCGTGGAAGCATCCTCATGGAGATGGCACCGTAACTTATACGGAGTTAAAAGGCGATGTTCGTTTAAATGAGGTTGATTTTGGTTATACTGAAGAAAAGATTGTTCTTCATGACATATCAATCTATGCAAAGCCAGGACAAAAAATCGCTTTTGTTGGTGCGACGGGCGCAGGTAAAACAACAATAACCAATCTTATTAACCGTTTTTACGACATTGCAGACGGAAAAATAAGATATGATGGCATAAATATTAACAAAATCAAAAAGTCTGATTTAAGGCGCTCTCTTGGTGTTGTATTGCAAGATGTCAACCTGTTTACAGGAACCGTTATGGATAATATTCGCTACGGAAAGCTTGATGCAACTGATGAAGAGTGTATTGAAGCAGCTAAACGAGCAAATGCTCATTCATTTATTTCAATGCTTCCTGATGGATATAATACGGTTCTTTCTGGAAATGGTAGTGGATTATCACAAGGCCAAAGACAATTAATTTCCATTGCAAGAGCTGCAGTTGCAGATCCGCCTGTAATGATTCTTGATGAAGCCACTTCTTCAATTGATACAAGAACAGAATCCATTGTTTCAGCAGGAATGGATGCTCTAATGCAAGGTAGAACTGTTTTTGTTATTGCTCACAGGTTATCAACAATAAAAAATTCAGATGTAATCATGGTTCTTGATCAAGGCAGAATCATTGAGCGTGGCTCACATGATGACTTGATTGCTCTTAAAGGAAAATATTATCAGCTTTATACAGGAGCATTTGAACTTGAATAAAGGAGATTATTATGTTTGATACAAAAGAAATGAAACAAGAAAGATTTAAATCCCACGAAAATCTTTCCACAAGCGCTTACAACCTTGTTATAGGAGCTTGCTTACTTTACGGTTTTATTATAAATGCCTTAATGGTTAAATTTTTAAGTCCATTTTTTATAGATTTAAATCCTCTAGTATTCATTATAGGTTATTTTGTTTTAGCGATTTCGGGAATTATTATTTCTAAATCTAACAAGCCAGGATTAAGCTTTTTAGGATATAATTTAGTAGTAATTCCTGTTGGTGCCGTGCTTGCAATTTGTTTGCCGGAATATAGCACCGCAAATATATTCTCCGCTATTGTAATAACAGGCATTGTTGTGGCAGTTATGATGCTTCTATCCACTCTATTCCCTAACCTATTTTCTAGAATGGGCACAGCGTTATTTATTGCTCTTGGCGTATCAATACTTGCTGAGGTTATAGCAATGCTATTTTCCTTTGACGGTGGTATTTTCAACTGGATTTTCGTTGTAATTTTTTCTCTATATATCGGCTATGATTGGTATAGAGCGCAACAGTTTCCAAAAAGTCTTGATAATGCAATAGATTGTGTTATTGATTTATATCTTGATATTATAAATCTATTTTTGAGAATTTTAGAAATAATTTCAAGAAGAAATGACTAATAAAAGCAAAAAACATATGCGATAAAATCGCATATGTTTTTTTATTTACCGTTCTTCTTTTTTTCGCATTGCATCGCAATCTGAGCATTTTTCGTAAAGCTCTCCGTCAAACTCTATTTCTTCCACATAATTATGTAAATCATAGTATGTGCTATTATATGTGTTGCCACAATAAATACATTCCATTTTAACAAATCCATGTGATGTGCATGTAGATTCAACTGTTTGACATTCGTTGTAGTTGTGCATTAAGCAACCATTGGTAGCATTCTTATTGCCTGAAAAATAGAGCTTTACCTCTGTGCCGTCAGTTGGCATGTCATAAAGATTAACAAATCTTGTACTTCTTCCAAGCTTTTCAACCTTGGTATCATACTCAACGCCGTTGATTACGTAGTATGCTGAGGTAGCATATGAAGGTACGTAAACCTTAGCAGACATCGGTATATTATAAATATCTTTATCAAGGCTTGCGTCAGTGGTAATTTTAAATGTCATAGATTCCTTATCGCAAGCAACATACTCTAATTTAGAGTTTTCATATTGATATACATAAAGCGAAACCTCTTCAAAAGAGCCGAACCACACCTTACCATTATATTTATTATAAAGATATTCACAATGCTTAACAAAGGTATCCTTATCTATATCGGTATTATACCTTTTACCATCGATTACACCGTGCATAAGCTCAACAAGCCAGGCGCCGTTCTTCACTGCCATGTCCACTTCATTGTTAATAAAATCAAGAGATTTACTCATATTGAATGATGAAGCTTGAACTCTATACATATTATATTCTGTACCGTAAACAACCTTATTGCCATGTTGCTCAAGACGATTCGCAACAACAAGATCTCTTAATTTTGCTTCATATTCATTAGTAATATTAGCATAGGGAGTAGCAAAGGTTAAAACCTTTTGAGTTGGAAACAGTTCTCTTAAAAGCTCTACCGCTTCAACAGTTTCTCTATCAAGCGTTGCTTCATCAGTAATTTCATTAGGATTTGCATGATGATACCCGTGAGCACCAACATCAAGATAGCCCTTTGATAACACTTCATTCCACTCATTGTATGTATTCTTAACATTATTAGCGGTTATCATCAATGTACCCTTAAAGCCATATTTAGCAAACAACTCATTAAGAATATGACCGGTTTCAACATTATCGCCATCATCAAATGTCATTGAAATAGCGGCTTCGTAGTTGTTATAATACTTACCAAGCTCAGGAGCCTGCAATGTTTCCTTACCGTAATTAATTTTTGTTCCCGCTGCATTATATGTAGCATTATACTTAATTCTATCAGGAGTTACAACAGGCTTATATGTTGGACCTCCACCGTTATTTGTATCTGTGGAAGTATCGGTTGAAGTATTACTATCGGTATCTGTGCTTGTGTCAGTACTTACAGATGAATTGCCACATGACACAGAGGCAATTAAAATTATTGATAATAATAAAAATGCAACTATTCTTTTAAAATTCAACTTCATTATTTATAGCTCCTTTTATGCAAGCTTATTTTCAAGTCTTGTGCGAATTTCTTTTATAAATGTTATTGTATTAACAGCTGTCGCTTTTACTCCCTGCTCAACTAATCCAACTAAATCCTTAGTCATAATTCCATCATTTAAGGTATTTATGCATGCTTCCTCAAGCTTATTTGCAAAATCAACAAGTCTTGGAAGATTATCCATCTCGCCTCTTTTACGAAGAGCACCGCTCCAAGCATATATAGTTGCCATTGGGTTGGTTGATGTATCCTCTCCCTTTAAGTAGCGATAATAGTGTCTCGTAACCGTTCCGTGAGCCGCCTCATACTCGTATTGTCCATTTGGAGAAACAAGTACAGATGTCATCATTGCTAGTGAACCAAATGCAGTTGATACCATATCTGACATAACATCTCCATCATAGTTCTTGCACGCCCATATATATCCGCCCTCAGAACGAATAACTCTTGCAACCGCATCATCTATAAGTGTGTAGAAATACTCAATTCCAAGCTCTTCAAATTTTGCTTTATAATCCTTTTCATATATTTCCTGGAAAATAAGCTTAAAAGTTTGGTCATATTGCTTTGAAATTGTATCCTTTGTTGCAAACCATAGGTCTTGCTTAGTATTTATAGCATAATTAAAGCAAGAATGAGCAAAGGAATGAATAGAGCTGTCCTTATTATACTGACCTTGAAGCACGCCAGGACACTCAAAATCATAAATTGTTTTTCTAAATAATTCGTTTCCGTTAGAATCAGTAAAAACAAGCTCTGCTTTACCTTCGCTTGGCACACGGTACTCTGTTGATTTATAAACGTCGCCATAAGCATGACGTGCTATCGTAATAGGCTTTTTCCAATTACGTACTGCTGGCTTAATTGAATCAATAAGAATAGGCGCTCTAAATACTGTACCGTCTAATATAGCACGTATTGTCCCGTTAGGGCTTTTCCACATTTCAGTAAGATTGTATTCCTCTACTCTTTGCTTGTTAGGAGTAATTGTTGCGCATTTTACAGCAACACCGTATTTTTGTGTTGCATAAGCTGAGTCAAATGTAACCTGGTCCTTTGTTTTCTCTCTTTCAGGCAAGCCAAGATCATAATATTCAGTTTTTAGGTCAATGAACGGATAAAGTAATTCATCCTTAATCATCTTCCAAATAATTCTTGTCATTTCATCTCCGTCCATTTCAACTAACGGAGTTGTCATTTTAATTTTTTCCATTTGCAAATACCTCTATAATTTTATACAGGTATATTATATACCATTAACGCTATTTTTGCAATATTAAAATCCGTAAATTTTCATATGCTGATAAGTAATTTGATATTTACCTGAAAATCTGTACCATCCAAGCTCTCCATCCTCAGCTATTTTAGTAAGAGGCTCTTTTTCAAATACATTGCTTATATCATTTATATATCCGATAGCATCATAATCCATAATCATATAACCACCAAATATTTGCTTTTCCATTTCTTTAATAACAACAATAGACAATACCCTTCCATGACTTTTGTGAAAGCGCAAAAGATTATTTAAATCCACACTACATAAATAATCTCCATACGTAAGAAAAAAAGGCGCATTATCATCTAATAAATTAGCGATTTTTAAAATTTGACCACCTGTTTTATTTTTTCTTTCTAGCTTAACGTCAATGATTTTGCAACCGTATTTTTCATATTCCTCTATCATATCACATGATGAAGTTCTGCATAATATAAAGTCAGTTATTCCGTATTTCTTATAATTATTAATTATCTCTTCTACTGTATCGTGTGAATATTTATCCGCTAAAATTACCGCTTGCATATTTTACCTCGCAATTTTTTGCTTAGTTTGGATAATTTTGCTTCAAAATATACTAAAATATAAAAAATCCGCAAATAAATTGCGGATTTTATTGTTATTTTTGCTTTTTAAGTTTATAGGAAACCACAACTACACCAATTACTGACGCAAGTAAAACGAAAGCTATAATTAAAATAACAACAATCATATTACCATTTCCGTCGTTTTCACTTCCGCCACTAACATCTGTTGAAGAATCCGTGTTAGTATCGGTATTTACATTATCGCTTGTATCAACATTTGTGTCTATGACAGTATCAGTAGATGTGTCGGTATTTGGAGTATCAGGATATACAGGTGTAAATGTAGGCGCAATAGGCATTTGAATACTTTCATCAATTATTCCATCATTCGAAACACCTGGTGCTTCATCGCCATCATTATAAGCCCATTCACTTCTTAACCAGTTAGCTCGCCTTACAATAAAATCATTTAGATATCCTATAACCGTAGAGGTATCATCATCAACACCGTCTGAATACTCTCCGTCAATAAACTGGAATACCTGTCCTGATTGCCATGTATCAGCGTGAACCCCTGGAAAAACATAATCGCTGTACATAGGCCACTTTGAATAGTCATCCCTATCCCATCGCATTATATCCATAACGATAGATGATCCAATATCTTCAACAATCTTAGAAATAAAACCGTCGTCCTCTGTTAATTTTATAAGCTCAGGATAAATTCTTGCAAATGTTTGCGCTACAACAAAATTAAAATAATCATGCTGTAGAAGACCTCTCCATAATTGGCTATTAACAGACCAATATGATTCAGGATTATTTTCAGGGTCGCCATTTCTAAGCTTAACCATATTTCCTAAGGTATTATCGCAGTCCCAAAGCGGTCCTTTAACAATCTTAGTAAACTCCCCGTTTACATCTAAATCCTTATAAAAATATAAGCTTGATGAACCGGAATCCCAGTTTCTGCCGTATTCCTGTAATATATATCCATACGCTAAGCTTTCAACATTAACATATTGGCTATAATGTACTCCCCTTGAGTTTTTGCCACTAGGCGAATAAATTGCTTCTTCCATTTCGGCAAACACTCTAGCTATGTATTCAACCTGCTCTTGTGAAGCTAACTCAGGAGATTTAATTACGTATGCATTGCCGTTTGAGGTTTTGAAATAGCACTTCTCTCCCTCATAATAGTTATTATCAAGCTCTACTAAATATCCACCCGAAATATCTGACGGATTTATCATGTTACGTACGTATTGATATTCAGTAATTATTGTTTCATCAATTAAAGCTCCGCTTTTAATCCTACGTGTAAAACCATAGTTGTTAGGATTTAAAAGCTCATTTTCCTTTTCCAAGTCGTAGATATCTACTCTTTCAGGATTAACCTGAACCTTTTCACAAAGTAGGTACACGCCATAATATTCGCCGTTTACATACAAATCAACGCTTTTATTTTCACAAGTTAAAATACCTAACATTTCACCGATTTTGTACATAACACTATTACGAATCAAGGATTGATCGGTATAGTTTGCAAGTAAAATCCACGTTTTAGCAGCCCCCATTCCAAACAAATCAGTCTTTTCACTTAATTTAATTTGAAACGGTGGCTTTTTGTTATTAGCCGTTGCATTTCCACGCATTTTCATTTCGCTTACAGTATCAGATGTATCGTAATAATAGTTAACTCCATCCTTATCAGTAATAAACATTTTAACGCCTTTATCCCTTACACTCTTATCCTTTAAGAGATTTTCAAGAGGAATAGAGGTTGTTGTATAAATACTTGGTAAATTATTAGCAAAATAAAAGGTAAAGGTTGCTCCAAACAAATTATATTCGTAAACCTCATTACCTTTAGCATCGGTTGTTTTAGAAGAAGTAAGATTGATAACCTGTATTTCTCCATTTTGCTCAAACAAAACAGCATTTGGGCTTATATGAGATGGTAAATAAAACACCTTATCCTCAGTAGGAAGATATTTATTATTATTTTCATCATATATAGATGCTGAAAAAACGTTTACAGTAAGAATAAATAAAAATGTCAAAATAAATGTAATTAAAAATAAAACTTTAGTTTTTGTTTTCATTTTATATTCTCGCTTTAATTATTTTCCGTATCTTTCAGAAAAATAGTCTCTATCTATTGTTAATACTAAATTATAGTGTGAATTGATTTTTTTAACATCCTGTGAAATTCTCTCACAAAGCTCCTCATTAGTCAAAGAAAGCTCGTTAGAAACGTTTACGTCAAACAAAACATTTGTATGTGTAACCCCTTTTACTATTCTGAAATCATGAATAGAAATAGGGGATGACATCTCTGCTCCAATATGAGAAACAATATCCATGCATTTTGCTCTCAATTCGTTCGTTTCAGGGTCTGATATTGAAATTGGGTCCATGTGAACAACAAGATTTATATTTTCCTTTAAGAAATCAGCTTCAATGTTGTCTATTAAATCATGACTTTCCATAATATTTCCGTCAGCGTCAACTTCTACATGTACAGATACAAACGTTTTATTTTCGCCATATGAGTGAATTACCAAATCGTGAATACCTAATACACCATCGTATTTGCGAATTTTTGATATGATATCCTTTAAGAAATCATCATCAGGTGCTTTGCCTAAAAGCGTATTTGAAGATTCAACAACTAGCTTTATACCCATTACCATGATGTAAATTGCAATAGCAATGCCTATAACGCCATCTGTATATGGTCCTGTAATAGGAGTTAAAAGCATTCCCACAACTACTGCTCCCGTTGCGATTACATCGCTAATGCTGTCAATCATTGTAGCTTTTAATGTATCGGAGTTAATATGCTTTCCTAGTTTTCTAAAAATTAACGCGCAAGCAATTTTAACTACTATTGTGGATGCAATTATAATTATAGCCACAGTATCATATTTTTCAGTAGTTGGCTTGCCTGTCAGCTTATCAATAGAGCTTGTAAGCATTTCAAAGCCTAAAAATGCAACGATAATAGAAATAAATAAGCTACACAAATACTCCATTCTTGCATGCCCATAAGGATGGTCCTTATCGGCAGGCTTACCTGTTAACGTGTATCCCACAACAGTAAGCACGTTAGCTCCTGAATCAGATAAGTTATTTAAAGAGTCAGCAATAACAGATACGCTTCCCGTTAATAAACCTATCGTAAGTTTTACAGCAAATAATATAACGTTTGCAATTATTCCAATGAAGCCTGCAAATCTGCCAACTCTAATACGTGTAGCGGGTAATTCAGGCTTATCATAATCCTTAATTAATTTATTCAGCATCATCTTTTATAGCTATTAATTCCTTTGCATATGGTAAAGACATTATCCAATCACATAGTATATGCCATTCAGCAAGCTTGTGTGTTTTTCTTGCATAATAAATATTGATAAGAGTTTCATAATTCAATGTACAGGTACGCATTTGATTATAGCTTGATGGTAATAATTGAATCATATCGTGCCAATATTGCTTATCTTTTGTTTCAACAAAATTAAGTCTTGCTTCTTCAAGATATTCAATCATGTTGTCAAGCACATTAAGTGCCTTTTCGCTCATTCTGTCGCAACTAAAATCGCTTCTTTCAAATTTCTTTGAATGAATTTTATGCATAGTTGACGTAGAATTAGCAACAGTTGCAACCTTGTAAGTATCATATTCCTTCCACCAATAAAGTGGTGCTGTAATATCTACTGACACAAAAATTTGACGAAGATATTTCCTGTGATCGCTTCCAGCTTTAGCAAGCTTTTTAGCTAAGCTTAAATCGTTTTCGCCCAATATGTAATTGCCCTTTTCATCATAATAGCTGTCGCTTTTTGCCCAAGAATTCATAGGGTTTCTTGCGCCTCTTATAGCGTTTTCCAAGTTCATAACGCTTGTTCTTTCAATTAGTATCATACGGCCCCCAAAAACTGTATTTATTTATATTAGTTTATCATATTATAAGCTTCTTGTCAACAAAAAATGATTAGCATGAATAAATATAGCTTTTAAGGCAAATAATACATTTGCAATAAATTGAAAGGATTTTAAACAATGGAAGATAACAAGAAAAATGTAAGAATATTTTATGTAACAATGGCTGTTGTTTTAGCGGTAGTAACTATACTTATTATAGCAACAGTTGCAGCAAGAAGAAATGTGCCTGAGCCTGATCAGCCAAATAATAATGTTGACTCAGATAGCTCAAATGTTGATGAACCAACACTAAATGAAGACGAAAATCTATTACCAACATTTATATTACCTGTTGATGGTTCTATCAGTATTGATTTTAGCGATACTGTCCCTGTTTTTTCTCAAACAATGAATGATTACAGAACTCATTTAGGTGTTGATATTAGCGCTTCATTAGGTAGTGATGTAGTTGCAGTTGCTGATGGTACAGTAACAAATGTGTGGGATGATCCTTTTATGGGAACATGCATTTCTATTGAGCATTCAGGTAATGCAGTAAGTATATATAAAAATCTTGATCCAACTGTAAAGGAAGGAATAATCATCGGTGCTTCTGTAAAAGGCGGTGATGTTATCGGTGCAATCGGCGAAAGTGCTATGAATGAAATAGCTGAGGAACCACATTTACACTATGAATTAAAGGTTGATAACAAGCATGTAGATCCTAAAAAGCATTTTAACTTCTTCAAGCCTAACGATACACCAAGCGGAGATAGTTCAAGCACAGAAAACAAACAATAATGATAAAAACGGACACAGTGTGTCCGTTTTTGTTGTTATTAATTTATTCTTTTATTATTCTTTAGTTGCGTATTCGCTAAAGGATATTGAGTACGCGCTTTCGTACTGTCCCGCTACTCCATTATTAAAGCAGAGATATGATACCTTACCGTCATCATATACATATGCGCACATAACAAGCGCTTTTGAGTAATACTCGCTTGTAAATCCGTTAAGGATAAAGTCAAAGCCACAGAAGGATTTGTTTACTTGCGCCATTACTACATTATTTTCAGCTTTAAGTTCGCCATTTACTACGCTGATTGGATTAGATTCTGATGCTTGCGCAGCGCTTGCAACGACACCGAAGCTGATTGATTTTTGGTTTATTTCCTCATATGCTTTAAGTGATGCGTTATTTACAAGATAGCTCACTGTCATCTTATCGCCATTGATTTTTGCTGAATAGCCCTTGAATACGAAAATAGGCTCTAAGTTTGCTTCCTTTTCCTCGTATGTGCACCCCGCGTTTTGACACTTGCTTACTATTTTGCCACCGTTTAAAAAGCCATTTTCAAAAATTGCTACTTGCTTAATATCGTGGTCTCCACCATTTGGACAAAGAGATTTGCCACAAATATCACAAATCCCATCAGCGTAGTTATGGTTATTTGTTGCTTCTAGGACTGTTACGATATCGCTATCACAAATAATACAGGAGACCGTATCTCTTCCGTCCTTACCGCAGGTGTTTTCTATTATTACAGAGTTACCGAAATGAGTATGTCCGTCAATTACAAAAGTTTCTCTGTCCTCTGTTATATCTGTACCTGTATTTGTAAGCATATATGACGCTTGAACCTTACCGTTTTCACCACAGAAGAAAAATCTCATATGATTTTCTGAAACCTGGGTGGTGCTTGATGGAGACGCGCTTGCTACATCAAATTCAAGCTTACCTGATTGAGAGGTTTTACCGCCGAGTATGCCTGTATCTTTGTCGCTGAAGGCATAAACATTTCCCTTGAAATCACTAATTGTATATTTAGCAAAATATACATTTACATATTTTGCCCAACCGGTATAGCTTGAACCGTCTAAAATTAATTTAGTGGGCTCGCCCAAGAATACAAGATTTAATGTTCCGTTTTCTGCATCAGCAATTGATGTATTTGAGAAGCCCTCATCAGTAATAGTTGTAAATCCTTCTGGGAAAATAAGAATTTCGTTTATATTCTTACAACCTTTCATAAAATATGTTCCGATACTAACAAGGTTTTTCGGTAAATAGGGACTTGAAAATCTAATATTAGTACAACCGTCAAATGCGTTGTTTCCAATAGTTTCTATGGAATCTGGCAATGCTATTTCTGTAACATTTGAACAATTCAACAAGAAATTAGCAGGCAAGGATTTTAACTTTGTATTTTTTGAAAGGTCAATTTTTCCTGTTAAATTACAGTTTAAAATACCGTCAATGCTTTCTAACTGCGATAAATTTTCAAACTGAATATATGTAAGATTTTCACAACCTGTGAAGGAACCTCCCGATATTGTTGTCATTTGAGAATTTTCCTTAATAAACACCTTTTTAAGTGATGGTGCCGAACCAAAGCAATTGTTCTGCGCGGCTATCACGGTACTTGGAATAACGATTTCTGTAATATTTACCTCATACATCATTTTATTTCCACCAAATACACTATTACCACGCAGATGTGTCATTCCCTCCGGAAACTCAATATAAAGAATCGCTCCCCTGTTATAGTTTTTGCCTGACACTGCGTTCACATAACCGTATTCGATTTCGCTAATTGCGACATAATCTGCGCTGCTACCTGATGGCTCGATAATGTACCATGACGGATAAGCAGTTAGGTTTCCATCCGTTGCTTTTAAAATTGCGTATGCACCGTTATCGATAAATAATGACTGCATTGTAGCATTATTACCTAATTTAGATGCTACTACTTCCGCTGTTGCATCCTCATACTTTACAACGGGAACATTGTGAGTTACACCGTCAATATCGGTATAAGAAATGCTTGTTCTGTTTTCTGCGCTTACCGAAATTGAAAATAAGCATACTAAAATTGCAATAATAGCAAGTGTTAATAGAATTTTCTTTTTCATATTCCTTTCTCCTTAAATATAATATTTTAACTAAATATAAAAGACAAAAAGTTGTTCAAAGGGCTTTCCTTTGGCTTTTTCATTTAATTAGTGTTTAATTATGTTTTTCTTTTAATCAGCTTTGTTGGAACACTGTAACTATAAATTTTATTTTGTGAATTTCTTAAATTTTCGATAAGATCACGGACCATCTCCGCTGAAATACTTTTAAAATCATACGATATTGTTGAAAGACCGCCAAAGCAAAACTTAGCAGTTGGTATATCATTTATGCCAATAACAGACACCTGCTCCGGTATTTTTACATTGTTGTTTTTTAAAGTTTCTATTAATCCAAGAGCTATTTCATCGTATGCGCAAATTATAACATTTGGAAATATATTATTCTTTATAAAATACTCTCCCGCATCATAGCCCGCATGTTCAAATCTTTTAGAAGAAAAGAACCTTTTGGTCTCGATGTTTGAATAATTCTTTGCCACCTTTGTAAATTCAATTTCTTGCGAAATAGATTCATCCTCACATACAATATAAATCGTATTATTTTCATCAAGAGATTCAAATACCTCTTTGATTCCAGAAGAATAGTCAATAAAAAATGATGAGCAATGCGATTTACCCCTAAAAGCAACCATAGGCATATCATCAAATAACGGAATATCGACTACACTGTCTAAGCAAACAATAGCATCAATATTTTTGTCATTATGGCAGGCATTGAGTAGTTCTTGAAGTTGAATATTGTTAAATGAATAATCATAAATTACAGCATTACTGTCATATTTAGATAGTTCGTAGGTAATATCAATTATCATTTTTGAATAATAGCTACTTTCCAATTCGGGACAAAGTATTGCTATATTGAACCTATTTTTCTTGCGATTTTCAAGCTTTATTTGCTTTTTTCTTTGAAAATATCCTAAATCATTCGCAATTCTGAGAATATTTTCTCGAGTTTCTTCAGATACATCATTGCAATTATTCAGCGCTCTTGATACTGTTGATATTGAACATTTAGCAACCTCTGAAATTTTTTTTAGAGTTGACATTTTTACCTCTTTTAATTATTCTTACAATTAAATTTTAACATATAATTTTTACGAAAACAACTTAGATTTTACGGAAAATTTCCGTTATGATTACAAAAAATCACTCCGATTTCTCGGAGTGATTTTTATTTAATTATGCCCAACGCATGCCTGTTGGCTTTGCTTCCTTAATCATAACCTTATCAAGGAATTCTACAGCCTTCTTTAAGCCCTCATCGATAGTCATTAAGCTATCCTCATGTTCAATAGAAAGAACCTTATCATAGCCTACAAGACGAAGATTTGAAACGAAGTCTCTCCAGAATGTTTCACCATTACCGTATCCAACTGTACGGAATACCCAAGAACGATGAATTTCATCGCCGTAGTGCTTAGTATCAAGTACACCATTTACTGATGTGTTAGCATCGTCAACCTTAGTATCCTTTGCATGTACATGGTAAATAGCTCCTTCTAATGCTCTAATTGCCATTACAGGATTAATTCCTTGCCAAATTAAGTGTGATGGGTCGAGGTTAGCACCAATTACATCACCTACTGCATTTCTAAGCTTTAAGAGCGTTTCTGGATTATATACACAGAAGCCAGGATGCATTTCAAGAGCAATCTTTGTTACACCGTGAGCTTTTGCAAACTCTGTCGCTTCCTTCCAATAAGGAATAAGAACATCATTCCATTGATAATTTAAAGTATCAAGGAAATCATCTGGCCATGGACATGTAACCCAGCTTGGCACCTTAGCATCCGGGTCAGAGCCTGGACAGCCCGAGAATGTAATGATAGTATCAATTCCAAGCTTCTCTGCTAAAAGAATTGTATTTCTCATATCAGTGTCAAATTGCTTTGCAATTTCCTTATTAGGATGAACGGGATTACCGTGTGTTGCAAGAGCGCAAATTTCAACATCGTATTTCTTAAATGTAGCCTTAAATTCCTCAAGAGCCTTTTCATCAGCTAAAAGCTTAACTGGATCGCAATGATCCTTACCAGGATATCCGCCCGCACCAATTTCAACAGAATGAACACCTAATGAAGAAATAATTTTCAACGCCTCATCTAAAGGCTTGCTACCGTAAAGGTTTGCAAGTACGCTTAATTTCATAATAATCTCCTTTTAAAAGCAAGGGCGATAATATCGCCCTTTGCTAATTATTTGTTTAGTTAAAGTAGTATGGCTTGCCTGTCTTAGCGGATTCGTAAATGCCCTCAAGAATTTGAGTTACGCAGTATGCTTGCTCAGGAAGAACTGTTGGTTGTGTTCCGTTAATAACAGCCTCAATCCATTGCTTAGCCTCTTGTCCGCCTGCGCTATATCCGCCCGCATCGTAGAATGCAACACCCTTACCATCAAGGTTTGGCTTTGTTTCATACATTTGGTTATGCTTAACACCGTTGATTTCAAGAACACCTTGATCAATCATCTTAGCACCAGCCTTTGTGCCACAAATTGTTGTACAAGCTTCCTTAGTTTCAGTCATGTTAATAGCCCATGATGACTCAAGAACGATGGTTGCACCATTTTCCATTACAATAAAGCCAAATGCGCTGTCTTCAACAGTAAACTCTTCTGGCTTCCATTGACCGAATACGTTTGCAGATTCCTTTTGATCATTGAGCTTATGGTATGTAGTACCAACACAGTACTTTGGCTTGTAATTGTTCATTGTCCAAAGTGTTAAGTCAAGTGCATGAGTACCGATGTCGATAAGTGGACCGCCACCCTGCTCATACTCATTGATAAATACGCCCCAAGTAGGAACAGCTCTTCTACGAAGTGCAGTAGCCTTAGCGTAATAAATATCTCCAAAAACGCCTTCATCCGCTTCTTTCTTTAAGTAGATAGCGTCCTTTCTTTGTCTGTTTTGATAACCGATAGTGAGCATCTTGCCTGTTTCCTTTGCAGCGTCAACCATCTTCTTTGCTTCAGTTGCGTTGATAGCCATTGGCTTTTCGCACATTACATGCTTACCTGCATAAAGAGCATCAACTGTAATAAAGCTATGGCTTCTGTTTGGTGTACAAACATGAACTACATCAATAGTTTCGTCCTTTAAAAGCTCCTTATAATCAGCGTAAACCTTTGCTCCCTCTACACCATACTTTTTTGCAGCTTCTTCAGCTCTTTCAATAATGATGTCGCAGAATGCAACCATTTCTGCTTCTGGTACATTCTTAAGTGAAGGCATGTGCTTACCGTTAGCGATACCGCCACAACCAATGATACCAATTCTTACTTTCTTTTCCATTTAAATTATTCCTCCGAATAAAATTTTTTCATTAACTTTATAATATCATAAATAACTAATAATTGCAACAATTATAACGAATATTTTATGAAATTTTAGCAACATTTGTTACCAAAACACCCTTAGATGTGTTTACTACTCCATAGGTTAACGTCATCGCCACGCTGCCGGGGTTAAAAAGATGAATTTTTTTATCTTCAATATATTCAATTTTATCACAAGGTACGTGCGTGTGTCCAAATAGTACAGCGTCTGCTTCTAACTCATATGCATATCTAATAATAGTATCATAGCCATACTTTACACCGTGATTATGGCCGTGAGTAATTAAAACTCTTATGCCATCTAAATCCAAAACAGTTTCATTTAAAGCATCACTTGATGCAAAATAATCACAATTTCCTTTTACCTTAATAATTGGAATTTCAGGATATTTGTTAGAAATAATATCAAGATCCTTAAGTCCATCTCCCAAAAATAGTATAAGATCACATTTTCCACTATGCATATTAACTGCTTTTAAAATTCTGTTTGGACATGAATGTGAATCCGAAAAAACTAGTATTTTCATTTTATATTACTCCTTTGTAACAAAACCATACTTTAGCCATAAAATAGTAGTAACGAATTTTAAGAGGTGGTTTTATGAAAATTGATAAAAAAACTATTGATATGGTACTAAAGCTTAACGATGATGCACTATGGTCCGTTATTAAAAAGGTCATATCAAAATCAGGCGTTTCTTCACTTAAAAATATGGAAAAACCAAAAGACATGAGTAAAATACGCCAAACATTAAGCAATCTTACCGATGAAGATATTAAAAAAGCAACTATGCTTTTAAGAAAGGACAAATAGAATGGATAATTTAGATAACTTACTTTCATCAGTAATCAGCGATGAAGGACTAATGAATAAAATCAAGGATGCTGTAAAGAACAATGGTGATTCTGCATCTTCGTTAAATGATGTAATATCGCTAATTACTCCAAAATTACAGCAAAACCCTGAAGAAAATATTTCATCACAAGAAAATAGAGAAAATACATCAACTAAAAATAGCTTAGATAAATCAAACTCATTATCATTTGTAAATTCATTGAGCCATTCAATTTCAAAAAACTCAGGGCTTTTACTTGCGTTAAAGCCATATTTAAGCAAAGAACGATGTCAAATGATCGATGGTGTAGTTAAAATATCAAAAATAACAGACACTTTAAATCTTTTGTAAGGAGAAATACTATGTTTACAAGATACTCTGAAATAGACATTCCAAAAAATTATAGTGGCAACCGTTTTAAAAAAACATCATTTGAAGACACTACAATGAAAACACATGAAAATGAAATGCAAAGTGCAACAAATACCTCTGTTTCGCCAACATTCAAAGAACGATTTAATCATAATGACTATCATGCAAACAAATTCTATCAAACAGAAGATAATACGGAAACTGTTAGTAATGAAATCAATCAATCCATCAATGAACAAAATTCTTTGATAGTAGACGATAACGGCAATGGTTTTCTTGAAGAAAAACAAGTAAATTATAGCACAAAAAATTCAAATATAGATTCCAAATTAGGAATAAACTCTATTTTTGACTATCTTAAAGACGTTAAAAGTGATGATTTACTTATAATTTTGTTAATAATCTTATTAGCAAGCGACAAATCGTCTTCAAACAATGACGTAATTATACTTCTAGCATTACTTTTAACATCAAAATAAATTTTGATTGTCTATGTAGCTTGTTTGAATATTCTCTCTTGGTAATAAAATATCGTAAAGCACGCCCAAATCCAAAGAATCCACAGA
>JBGVPY010000078.1:0-1532 GCA_045127235.1 Eubacteriales bacterium | reverse complement strand
TAAGGGAGAGTTCCGATATGCAACAGCGGGTGCGGTAACCTCATCGCGGAATAAATCCTTCGTCCGTCCCTCAACTCCCCATTTGGACGGCACTTTACGCGAGGTTTCCTACTCTGTTCACAGTTAATATACCTCCGTTTGACTCATTTGTAAATACCCAAAAACAAATTTTATGAACTGCTCGAACAAATAATATTTAAGAATAAGATATTTGGTTTCATAGAATCCATCAGCAAGATACGTTTCAAAGGCCGAGGGGAAATTTAGAATATCCAATATTGTAAAGCGCAGTCCTTATGCAAGGGACTGCGCTTATGGTGAAATCAGCATTATAGAATTATTGCCTTATAGACCGACAAGAGTACCACTACATTGATTTGGATACTGGTTGTTTAATAATTATGGGACTATTGGGCATTACTTTTTGGGGATGCTTTGTCTCGTTCCATTGTTTCTGTAATTGCACGACGGATAAAATCACTCAACGATTTTAGGCTTTGCAATCAGATCATGCAAAACACATTCCCGGACAGCTATTTCGCCTTTATCGTTTGTAATCACAAAGTCAGAGGTATATGAGCCGTCCTCTTCCAAATCCGTAAGTGGCACATTGCATTGAAAGGATATAACGGAATCGTCCTTTTCCAATATGTCTGCATACACATATTGCAAATCGCAAAATATTCTGCACACGCCCTCGCATTTTTGGAGCTTGCGTTTGGTGGTACGCACCTTGCTATTCTGATTTCTCATATATGCCTCCTAAAAATCTCCTAAAATTGAAAACCGGTGTGCTAAAATTAGCAAAATTAACCCTCCAAATGGATAAAACTGAGGGGAAATAAGGCTTTATAAGACCGAAAATGCTAAAAATGCGTGTTAAAAATAGGTTTTAGGAAAAATAATATATCATAGTAGAACATTACTTATTCCCATTAGTAGAATAAAAACATTCTCTTAGATGTAATTAATAGTCCTATAGCGGCATATATAAAAAGTTGTCCGTTTAGCCTGATCCCTAAGCTTGTTGGCACAATTGAGTGGGGATAAGTATAAAAAATGCCCTCTGCGAGTAAACGCAGAAGGCATATTTTTATTGGGTTAGAGAATAGCCAAAATTGTTCCTTTGGGAATGATTTGGTTTGTTCTTTAACAGTGGGGTCATTCCCATTCAATGGGAGATTTTTGGCTTTGTAGATATGTAGTGGTTGCTGGTATATTAGCATTCGAGATGTGGTGCTATTATACCAGTTATTTTGTTTTACCGGACTTTTGTTGGTCAAAAGTTGGTCACAGTTTTGGGAAGATACGGAGCAATTTTTGCGTTACAACACACCGGTAATTTAACCTAATTTATGCTTCAATATATTCCTTGTTTATTCTACCACAAAGCTTAAATATGTCAAGGTAGATCATGTGCATTGGACCGTTCTGCTTCTGTCGCAGCAAATACCATACCTTTCCGATATTAACCGGTATTCACTTGCCCCTGAGTTTGAGCCGCACTTCACGGTGTTCTTCAGGAAGCTCCT
>JBGVPY010000077.1:0-1559 GCA_045127235.1 Eubacteriales bacterium | reverse complement strand
AGGTACCTAATCAAAATAATACTAAACAAAAAAAGAAAGGATTCCTTATGCTTAATTTTACATCAAACACTTACCAAATGAAAAGAGAAATTTTAACTTTTTCAAATAAAATTTCACGTGGCCTTTCTAAGCCTGATAGAAAGTTTTTTGCTGACATGACTTACGGTATGTTAGCCTCCAATAGTTGCTTGCTTACAGACATCGTCGATCAGCTTCATGAAAATACCAAAAAAGTTAATTCCGTTGAGCGACTTACAAGGCACCTCAGCAAAGGTATTAACTCCAACGCTTTGAAATCTTATTTATCAAATATACGCAAATTCGTACCTTCTGACCCTATTATTCACATTGATGACAGTGATATTGTCAAACCTGATGGCTTCAAATTTGAAGCTTTAGGCTATGTTCGCGATGGTTCCAAAAGCACAAATACTAAATCAGTTTATACTAAAGGCTATCACGTAACCGAAGCCTGCGTTATAACAAACAGTAATCATCCGGTCAGTATCTTTTCCGAGATACACTCTTCTTCTGAAAAGAACTTTTCATCAATTAATACTATAACCTTTGACGCTATGGAACGTGGTGCAAAGCTATTTAAAAAGGCTACATTCGTTATGGATCGTGGCTATGACGATAACAAGATGTTTCTTAAACTTGATTCCTTGGAACAGGATTATGTCATACGTTTAAAATCAAATCGCAAGCTTATATACCACAACAAATGGACTAAAGCAACAGAGCTTCGCGAACGTAGAAAGGGTAAAATTAAGGTTCCATTATTCTACAAAGGCAAAAATCATGAAGCATACCTTTCTCATATAAAAGTTCAGATAACTGCTTCTAAAAAGAATGTTTATCTTGTTCTGGTTTACGGCATTACTGAACATCCAATGATGCTTATTACCAACAAAGATATTAAATCAAAGGATGATGTAATAAATATTGCCAAGTGCTATTTTTCGCGATGGAAAATAGAAGAATATTTCCGTTGTAAAAAGCAAATGTTTCAATTTGAAAATTTTAGAGTTCGTAAGCTGAATGCCATTAGAGCGTTAAACTTTCATATCACCGTCTGTATGGCATTTTTAGCTAATATTACTTCCAAAGCCGAAACAAATGCTTTAAAAGTATCAATCATAAGACAAGCTGCACCAATAAAAGAAAAAGTACATTTCTTATATTATCGCGTATCAAAAGGTATTGCCGGTATACTTTCATATGCCAAAGAGGGTGTTAGGCGGTGGTTTAAAGCCAAACGTCCTAGATACAAACAGCTTTGCCTAAGATTAATAGCCTGAGTCATCATTATAATACTGTTCTTTGAAGCCTGGCTATTGCGAGGCTTATTAATGATATCTTTTTTTCTATAAAACATACATTTTCTTGCTTATATGCTACATCACATGTTCCACGGCTTGCATTTTTCGCATTTTGCGGAAACTCAAGATTCTTTCGTAACACATCTTGTATCTCTTGTAAAAATATTCTCCAATATAATTAGCCATTTTTTAACTTTTTTTATTTTTGGCTAATAGACTATTTATCTAACAGCCAAT
>JBGVPY010000076.1:0-14841 GCA_045127235.1 Eubacteriales bacterium | reverse complement strand
TGCTATTACTGTGTAGTTGATATGCACGCAATCACAGTACGCCAAAACCCGGCAGAATTACGCCGTAGAACATATGAAACATTAGCGCTTTATATGGCTTGCGGTCTTGACCCAGAAAAGAACACACTATTCGTTCAAAGCCATGTGCCACAACATGCAGAATTAGGTTGGATTTTAGACTGCTATACAATGTTTGGCGAGCTTTCCCGTATGACTCAGTTTAAGGATAAGAGTGCAAAGAATGCCGACAATATTAATGCAGGCTTATTTACCTATCCTTCACTTATGGCTGCCGATATCTTGCTTTATCAAACAGAGCTTGTTCCTGTTGGCGTTGACCAAAAGCAACACCTTGAATTAGCAAGAGATATCGCAAATCGCTTTAATCAAATCTATGGCGAAACCTTCGTTGTGCCTGATGGATATATTCCTAAGGAAGGCGCTAAGATTATGTCCCTTCAAGACCCACTCAAAAAAATGAGCAAGTCCGATGTAAATGAAAATGCCGTTGTAAGAATATTAGACTCCAAGGATGATATTATAAGAAAGTTCAAAAGAGCAGTTACCGACTCTGGCTGTGAAATCATTCACGGAGAGGGCAAGGAAGGTATTTCAAACCTTCTTACAATTTATTCTTGCTTTACAGGTAAAACAATCGAAGAAGCAGAGAAGGAATTTACAGGCAAGGGCTACGGCGACTTTAAGCTTGCAGTAGGCGAAGCCTGTGCAGATGCTTTAGCGCCCGTAAGAGCAGAATTTGACCGTCTTATGAAGGATAAAGCATATCTTGAACAGATTATGGCACAAGGTGCTGAAAATGCCTTCAAAAACGCGCGCCGCACAATGTCCAAGGTTAAAAGAAAAATCGGCTTTACAGAAATCAAACACTAAAACAAAAATCAACTACCTCACAAGAAGTAGTTGATTTTTTATATTTAGTTTTCCTTGCCTTGTTTACTTGAAATTTCGTTATAAGTAATAGCATCAGGCACAGTATTAGTGCATGCATCTGTCATATAAACAAAATCACTTCCATCAAATACATATGAGCAAATTACAAGAGCAGTATTTGCAGTATCATCACTAAAGCCACGAAGCACGAAATCAAATCCCACATAGCTCTTGTCTATGACAGCAATAACGGTTGTAGTTTTGAACGCTTCAATCTTACCGTTTTCACTCTTAAGAAGAGCTGAGCCATCCGCATTAGGTGTTGAAGCAACAATACCATAGCTTAATGTAACATTAGCATTGTATTTTTTGTAAACTGCCATTGAAGCGTGATTTACAGTATATCCTGCACAAAGAGCAGAGGAGTCATTTTCCTTAACGGAGTAGCCTACAAATACAAAGATAGGAGCAAAATCCTCTTCGTTTATCTTGTCGTTTTCGCCACAAACTGTACATACACTAACCTCGTTAAATGCAGTTGAATAATCGGTGAAATTAAGCTTGTAATTCTCAGAAAGCTTATGTTCACCGTTATAGAAAGCATCACACTTATTGTATTCGTATACCATATAGCACTTGCTTGACTTTTCATCTGCTGATATAGCATTAAATTCATCAAGGCTTACTAATTGTATAGTATTCCAAACGGCTGTTGATTCATTTTTTTCGGCATATAACTCTAATTCTGTATCAATAATTTTTTGAGCCTGTGTTTTTGTTCCTGTATAATAGATAACACCACCGGTTCTAAATGCACTGTCTCTGTCATTCCAACCGAAAAAGTTTGAATGTAAGGCAATGTTACCGTTTTCATCAAAGTTTCCTGCAGGCATGTAAATGGTTTTTAAGTTATTACAACCGGCAAAAAATGCATTTACGTCAAATACTTGAGTGAAATTTTCACCGAAATATACAGTTGTTAAATTACCGCATGATCTTAAAAAGTTATCTTTTACAGTTTGAAGAGAATTAGGAAGCTTCAAGACCTCAATACCGGTATTTGCAAAGCAGTCGGTGTTCATTGCAGTAATAGTAGAATTTTCAGCAAATTCAACTTCGGTAAGACTTGTAGTGCTAAGGAATGTTCCCCACTGAACACCTGTAATAGTGCTTGAAAAATATACATATTTAAGTGTTGTTGAACCAGCAAATGTTCTTGAAACATATGTACATCCCTCTGGATATTCAATCATAACAACGCTTGAAGAATCGTAAGATTTTCCTGTGGTTGTATTTAATGCAGAAAAATCTATGTCCTTCAAGTTTTTAAAGATATATGAGGAAGGATATGTGATTCCATCACTCATAAGAACTCGTGATGTGGTATCAAGTCCATTAACAACTGTCATATTTTCAACCGTTGTAATGTTGCCAAATTCAGCAGCACTAACCGAAATTGCAAATAAGCAAACAAATAGTGCTACCATTAAAAGTGTAATAAAAAGCCTTTTTTTCATAATAAATTCTCCTTTTTGTATTATTTGACTTTTGTACAAATATATGATACAATATATTATGAATAAAATCAATAGAATATTTAACTGAAAAATAGTATTTTTTAACGGGAGATAAAAATGAAAAATATTTGGAATTATCTAATTGATGTGGATACAACCAATTTAAATAACACTAAAAAATTAGGAAGCAGAGAAAATATTCAATATCCCTTGGTAGTAAATTGCGCCGGAAAAATAAGCAATCTTACCAACGCGGATAACAATAATACAGGAAGACTTGACTATTATTTGCTTTACATTTATAAAGGCGAAATGAATGTGTACAATAACGGTGTTGCTCAGTGTGTTAAGGAGGGAGATGTGATCATTTTCCCACCAAACAGGCATTTTAGACACGAATGCTTAAATACAACAGTTAGCTATTTGTGGGCACACTTTACAGGAAGTGATGTGAATAATATTTTAAACAAATACGGAATTTTACTCTACCCAAAAATAAATAAGGTGAATTGCGAAAACAGAATTTCAAACCGTTTTCAAAAGCTTTTTGAGGGATTTGCGAAAAATGACATCTTTAGAGATTATGACTTGTCAGCGCTTTTAGACAGACTTTTAATTGAGATAGGAAGAGCAATTTCAAATGGATTTGAGGAAATAACACTATTTTCTAAATCAATAAGATATATAAATGAATTTTATTCCCAGCAGCTAAAAATAACAGATCTTGCAAAAATGGAAAATGTCAGTATGACTACCTATAATCTCCATTTCAAAAAACAAATGGGAATGTCCCCAACCAAGTACATTCTCTCCCTTCGTATGCATTCTGCTAAGGACCTTTTAGAATCTAGCATGCTTTCAGTAAGAGAAATAGGCTCTATGTGCGGATACGATGATTTTAACTTTTTTACAAAAACCTTTAAAAAATTCACAGGCTTATCCCCATTAGCTTATAGAAAAAGCTTGAAATCATAGCCGAAAAACTGTATAAATTGCATAATTAAAGTCCAAATTACATTAGAAATTTGTTGATTGTGTGAAAAAACGCCCCCGAAAATGAAAATTGTGTGAACATAACTTGAAAAGTATCTAAACAATATTGACAAAATCAACTTTTCTTTGATACTATGAAATTAGAAAGAGGAAAGGAGACAACAAAAATGAAAAAGCTTATAGCAATATTAATAACAATAATCGCATTAGCATTACTTTCATCCTGTATTAAAATTTATATGCCCGAAAATCCAAGCATTGACACGGACGTCACTAACGAGCAAACTGACACAGACAAAATAGGCGATGCTATAGATGACAAAAAAGAGCAAACGCCTGAAATTGTCCGCGTATCATCAAATAAGGACGTGTATCCTTATTACAATTTAGGCAACTACCGTGGTAACGGCTTTAAGCTTGAAACTGTTACTCCCGGAGGACTAATGGAATATGAAATAATTCAAAACTATGAAGAAGCAATATCAAGTACGGAAAACGGCTCTCTTTTAGACAAAAATTTATTTTCAGACCACTACATTTTGGCAGTTAGATTTTCATATTTGCCTGATAAATCGGGATTTGTAGGACTTAAAAATCTTCGTGTAGGAACAGGCGGCAATATGGCAACCTTAATTTGCAGCGGTACAAATATACCAAAGAATGAATATTTCTATTTTCAAGTACCTAAAAATGACCTTGAAGGCTGGTATGAAGAAGGAACAATTCAAATAAGAACGGAAAAGCGCTCATATGTTGCAACCAAGCAAATAGCTGTTCAAAATGATTTTATAGAAAATGACGGAGAAGTATTATTCCTTTCAAGAGACGAAGTAAAAGCATTTTTGAAGGACAATGAATTATCTGTTAAAATTGAAAATGTGCCAAGCGCACAAAACTATATTGTTTTCTTTTCAAAGCATTGCTTTGATACACCGCCATCCTTTGTAGAACCGACCTTTAATGATGGCACTATATCTTTGATACGAGATTTAAATATATCATCGGTAAAAAAGGAAAGTGCTTATATAGACGTTATTCCTCTTAATGTTGCCATAGATGATAAATCTACCGTTAAAAAAATCGAAATTGCGTCGTATCAAATTGGAATAGGGGCAAATTTAAATCTCAATTATCAGGCAAACAACACCGTTCAAATGGCTAATAAAAATGTAAGTTTTTACAAAACATTTAATGGCGGAGTATTTTATGGCACAGAGCTTGCAGATAAACAAAGCTCAGCCTATACGGTAATTGAAAATTACAATGAACTTTTAAGCAAAACAGAATTTTACATTGATAAAGAAATCTTAAAGGACAATTATATAATAGTTTTAAAATTAGTCAATGTAAGCGGTAACCGCCTCGGCTTTACTAATGCCCGTACAACGTGGATTGACACAATAGACGGCGAAGGACTTTGCACACTTAATTTACAGCTTTATATAACTCCTTATTACAATGAGATAATTGATAAATATTCAGAGCAGCTTAAGGATAAACTCGAAGATAAAAAAGAAGAACTCGATAAAGTACCGCATACTGTGGAATATCAATATATCATAGTCCCAAGATCTCATTTAAGAAACATAGCAAAAACAGGCAACCTTTATATTGATACGGTTGATACCTTCAATAATAATGATACACCTATCATTACAAAAAAATATTTAAAGACTGATATTTACAATTTAACCGCGGGAGATACCTGGCGCATTACCACCCAGGTAGAAATGGAAGACTTTAATAAAAAATACGGAACTAATTTCCCTACAAGTATTTTTTCTTCCCGTGAATATATTATAGTTTATCTTACAGATGAATACGAAATCCACCAATCATCACTAATTAAAGGGAATAACTGCCTGTATCTTTACTATCTTGCAGGGGATAAGGTATCAAGTAGTAATAAAAATGGGTATTTCCTTTGCATAGAAACAAAGCAAAGTCAAGGTTTTGATAGGCTTTATATTGAACACACAGTCATTTCATCTTTAGGCTCATATTCCTCAAATAGCGTGGAGCAAAATATAAAAAGCTACGATTTTTATTCAATAAATCTTTTGTATTCAAAAACACCTGAGCTTGACAAAATAGTGTTAACCGAATTTTCTCAATTTGAGGAAATATTCAACCAATATAAATACGGCGAATACGAAAGCGTAACCGCAGAAATGATATTTAATCCATCAACCTTTGAAAATAACTATGTGGTTGTTTTCAACATGCTTAATAGAGATGCTGATGTTTTCTATAACGCAAGAGTGAGCGGCGAAAATATTCTTTATCTATATGCATATGAAGAAAGTACGCTGTCAGACTTATGGGATGAGAACTATCTGTATTTTATATCCATTCCTAAATATGAAATTTCCAAGGAAATAAGAGGTGTAAAAATTCAATATACCAATGAACCCGTATTTAACGGACCATTTGAAAATGTAGTAATTTCATCTAAGGATTATAACGATGTTAAGCTTGAAAAATCATTTACCGTAATAAGCTCCTACGATGAGCTTCAAGGCTTAGTAGAAAATTACGATTATTACGAAAAGTTAAGAACCATAGACTTTAATAATAACATAATTTTAGCCTTTAACAGAAAATCATACTCCACAGATGAATATCTTTATGGCACCTTTGTAAATTTTGAAACCAACTTTCACGGTACAGCAACAATAACATTTATGACCGATGGCGAAAAATGGTTATCAAACGGTTACCTGACATATGTTCTTGACTTGGTAATAATACCAAAGGAATACGTAAAGCACGAGCTTGAATATTTCTATGTAAGATATAATACGTACTCAGAAGCATTTGAACCGTCCGAGCTTGACCGAATTGATTATCCCGATTACATCTTACCTGAGATCTTACCTGACAAAAAAGAAAATTTAGAATAAGAAACGTATCAGCAAGTACCATAGTTAAGAAAGGAGAACAAAATGAAAAATTTAAAATATTATATCTTGACGCTTTTATCAGTAATTTTGATTTTTACACTTTTGTCCTGTAATCTCTTTTCAACCGATACAAGCACCGATACGGATGGCGAAATTATTAACACCGATATACCACCTATTGATGACGGCAAATTGAAAATATCCTATGAAACGGAAAATCTTGATATTTACCCATCATATAAATTAGGCGAATATTTCGGCAACGGCTTCAAAAAGGAAATAACCTGCGGCTTTGAGGGATATGCTCAATACGAAATAATGCAGGATTATGAGGAAACCGCCGAAAGCACCACCTATGGCGCAGATATTGATGAAGCGTTATTTGAAACTCATTACATTTTAGCATTAAGATTTCTACATAGCCCTGATAATTTAGGGCTTGTAGGAATACAAAGCTTATCAAAGGGTACTGCCCGTATAATCGCAAACGCCTTGTATAGTGCAAACGGTAATTTAGATGAGGATGAATACTACTATTACTATATCGCCGTTCCAATATCAGACCTTGAAGAATGGAACGATGAGGGCGAAATAGAAATAAGAAAGAATTTCATTGACTATATAGGCTCAAACTGTATTGAATTAGATTACACCTATGAGGATGTAAACGGATATACTCAGCTTTTGACAAGGAGCGAGCTGGAAAGCTATATAAGCAAAAATAATATTCCTATCCGTATGGGAGCTATCGGTAATACTGAAAACTATATCATTCATATTTCAAAGGGACGCTTTGACTATAAGCCGTCAATATTGAAGCCCAATTACGAAAACGGCGAAATCAAAATTACGGTTGATTATTCAACATCTTATCATAAAGCAGAAAAAACATATTTAAGCATTATTGCACTAAATGATAATCTTGTATCCCATATTACAGATGTTAAAAAAATAACCGTAACACTACGCAGTATAAAAAATGATGAGTTGTCAATCAAGGATTATGTAACGGAAAAAACAGAAGAAGCCTATAATAAAGTAAATCTATATACAGCCTTTAAAGGTGGCGTATTTTACGGTTTAGATTTTGTAAATATGGACAAATCTGCATATACCGTAATTGACAATATAAACGACCTTACAGAAAAAGCGGAATTCAGCATAAGCGAAGATGACTTAAAGGATAAAATTGTTATCGTTTTAAGATTAGTTGGTGAAAAAGATAATCGCATAGGCTTTAGCGGAATAGAACCAACCGAAAACGGCATAAAAATCATATCTCATATTTCCCCATACTATGAGCAAATTCAAAATAACTTTGATGACAGATATGAAATCATATACAAAGAAGAGGATTCAGAGACACAAGAAAACAAGATTGAATACGAATATATCCTTGCCCCAAAATCATTATTAGGCGTTATATCCAATAAAACGGGTGTGTTAACAGTTGAAAATGACCTGACCTTTAATAACTATAGTTTTAGATACGGCGATACATTGGAAAATGTAGGAAAGAATAATTATAGCTTAGACTATTTCCCAAAAAACAACCTAAGCGACTACAATATTAAATCTGGTGATACTTGGCGTATTAAAACAAATCTTCAGCTTCGTGACTTTACCGAAAAATATGATATTAGTTGGGATTTTCGCTACGACCCAATTAACCAAGGCGGAGAATATGTAATAATCTATCTTGAAAATCACCCAATGAATGATATCGTGCAGTGGTCAGCAACAGAAAAAGATAATAAGTTAACGCTTCATTATCTTGTAAAGGAAATGAAGGAGCATACAAAGGAAGAAAGCAATTTCGGTTACTTTATCTTTATTGAAAAAAACGCTACTGAAAATGAAGTGACAACACTCGTAGAATACACAAAACTTGAATATTCATCCTGCAATGTGCTTCCAAATTACGAGGATGTTACTACCTATGATTTTTATGAAATGGAATTGAAATATGGAAATATTCCCGATTGGAAATTCAAGCTTATTGATGATTTCGATAATTTAAGAAGCATCTTTGATACCTACGGCGAGGATGAAAGAAAAGAGGGAATTACTGCCGATAATATCTTTAATAGCGCAGTTTTTGAAGAAAACTATGTTCTAGCACTACATCTTTACGAAGGACATACGGGAGCAATTAAAAATACCTTCTACAACGCAAGAATGAGCGCGGATAAAGACTTGTATTTGTATGCATTCCAAAACAGCTCAGCTGGAAATGATGTAATATGCGAAATGCTATACTTCATAATAATTCCTAAAACCGAAATTCCAAGCGATATAAAAGATGTAACCGTGCAAAGCACAAGCGAAGTTGTGTATAATGGTCCCTTTGAATATGTTTCCTTAATAGATCAGTACTGGGAAGAGTATAAAATAGATGGTACACACCTTATAATTAATTCCGAAATTGAACTTAAATCGTTTTATGAAGATTACTTAGGTTATGAAGAACTTAAAAATGTAGATTTTGAAAACAACTTCATTCTAGTAGTTAGCAGACATTATAATCGTGCGGGCGAATTTGTAAACTTTAAAACCACCTCAAACAAAATTGCTTCAATTACATTTATGATTGATCCAAGCTATGATATCGTAACCAACGGATGGGATAAATACTTTTTTGATTTTGTTATTATTCCAAAAGAATATCTTAAATACGAAATTGATTATTTATATTTAAGATACGAAGAGCAGTTCATAATTGATGAGGAAGATAAGGACTTAATTGAATAATAAAAAACAGATGCGACTAAAGCGTGATGTTCTTAGTGGAGAAAATATAAATTGATTTGTTTATATTTGCTTTGCAGTAAACAAATAATTAGCCCCGACAGATTTTTAAGTCTGTCGGGGCTTGTTGTACTGTTTGATAAATTGGAATTTGACGGTTCATTTAACTGCTTTTATGGTATAAGTTGCACCCCAGTTATTTAACACTTCAATTGATGAAAAGCCTGCTTGGGTAAGTGCTTCTGTTTCATGTTTTACAGTAAGTGGAGTGTCGTAATGATAAAATTCATTATCCGCAATCCCTTGTTCTTCTTTCAAAGACATTAGATTTCGTCTGTGCATTTGTTCTTCCTCGTCGGATAGCGAAAAATAATCCGTAAGGATAAAGTAACCGTCATTCTTTAATGCCATATGCAGTTTAGCGTATAACGCAACCTTTTCCTCTTTTTCGAAATGATGCAGACTTTCCACTGATACGGCGGCATCAAACACATTCTTGCCGAGAGGCACATCAAAATATGAGCCATGTATCAAGGTTATATCCTTGCCAACAAATTTTCGTTTGAGTTCAGATAACATTCCTTGCGAAAGATCTATTCCTGTTACCCTTGCTGTTGGGTTAAACGTATAATATTCTTGCAGTTCCAATCCCGTACCACATCCCAAATCAAGTATTTGGCAGCTTTCGGAAGTCGGCAATTGTTTTGCTGTAAAGGGATAGAACTCGTTTGCGGATTCAATGTTGGTCATCATATGCTCATCATATCCGTCAAGTCGTGCTTCAAAGAAATCGCTCATTTTTTCAAGCATACATAACCTCCTACAAATTCTTATTTATCGTTCTGTTTTATCCTCAGTTTCGCATTTGTATTACAAATGCATCGGGCAAAGCCCATACCCCTATAATACTGATTAGATTATAGCACAAATCAGCAGAGAAAACAAGAATGATATTCCGACTTCGTCAGAGTGATATTATCGCTGACGCGATAGTGATATTGAAGCCTCACGGCTTCAGTGATATTTTATTCGCCACAAAACTCGCGTAGCGAATATCACTGCGTAGCAATACAACTCGCCAAAGGCGAATAAAACTGGCGTGATACTCCGTTAAGAGTATCACGCCAAAATCGCATCTGTTTTGAATATTAAATATCTAACGGATATTTCTTTTGTTCCTTTGTAAGCATATTATATGCCACATCAAGCGTATGATACCATTCATCAAAAACTATCATTTCATTTGATGAATGTTCATCGTAATAACCAACGCTTAAATTAACTCCGCAAATTTTTGTGCAAAGTGTAACAATATCGGTAAAAGCAGTTTTTCCTGCATCCTTATAATTGGTTTCTTTTTCAATAAATTTCTTAAATTCCTCTGTAACAGGTAATCTGTAACACTTGTAATCGTTCGCATTTCTTCTGTCAAACTGAACTATGTATGAATGATCGTTAATTTCATCAAAAAGCTTCGGATAACTGTCCCTTAAATGCTTTGCACCCATTTGTCCGTTTTCCTCGCCATCTAAAATAAGCAGAGAATGACCAAAATCCTTAAGCAACCATAAAATCGCACAACCGGCTCTATCATCTGCACCAATTCCGCAAATTCCGTTTGTACCGCTGTAAGTACCGTTTTTATCTTGTAGCTTTTGCTCTGCACACGGATAAACGTTATAATATTTATCCCATACAGTATCGGCATGAGCAGCTAAAACAACTCTGTCGTCGCGATTACCTGGAACATAAACAAAGCTTAACTTTCCACCGTCGTTATGATAAATTGCATTTGGTAAAGCAGCGAATTTTTCAAGAACATCGCTTGAATTTTCAAGAGGCAACGAAAGAAATTCCTCTAAAACCTTTTTTGCATATTCCTTTTCAAACATTGATTAACTCCAAAAATTAAACATTAAATCTGAAAAGAACAATATCTCCATCTTGAATTACATATTCCTTACCCTCAGAACGAACAAGTCCTTTTTCCTTAGCTACGTTCATTGAGCCACAGGACATTAAATCATCATAAGATACGATTTCAGCGCGGATAAAGCCTCTTTCAAAATCGGAGTGAATCTTACCTGCAGCTTGGGGAGCCTTTGTTCCTTTTGTAATAGTCCAAGCTCTAACCTCTTTAGGACCCGCTGTGAGATAACTGATAAGACCGAGTAGAGAATAGCTTGCTTTAATGAGTCTGTCAAGACCGCTTTCCTTAATTCCAAGCTCCTCTAAGAACATTTCCTTTTCCTCTGCATCAAGCTCGGCAATTTCAGCCTCAATGCCAGCGCAAACAGGAATAACCTCACTCTTTTCACTCTTAGCTATTTCGCAAACCGCATTATAAAATTCATTACCGCTAAGGTCAGATGCAACATCATCCTCACTAATGTTAGCCGCATATATTACAGGCTTAGTTGTAAGTAAAGCAACCTCGCTAAGATAAACAAGCTCATCCTCGGTATAGTCAAGGCTTCTTGCGGTTTTACCTTCCTCAAGTGCTTTCATAACTCTTTCGTAAAGCTCAACCTTTGGCGCAAGAGTCTTATCGCCCTTCATAGCCTTCTTTACATTGTCAATCTTTCTTTCAAGAATTTCCATATCTGAGAAAATAAGCTCAAGATTGATAGTTTCAAGGTCTCTTGCAGGATTGATATTTCCGTCAACGTGGATAATATCATCATTCTCAAAGCATCTTACAACGTGAATAATTGCGTCAACCTCTCTTATGTGTGATAAGAACTTGTTGCCAAGACCTTCGCCCTTAGATGCTCCCTTTACAAGACCTGCAATATCAACAAACTCAATTACTGCGGGAGTATATAATTCAGGATTATACATTTTTGCAAGCTCGTCAAGACGGCTATCTGGAACTGCAACAACACCAACATTAGGCTCGATTGTGCAGAATGGATAGTTAGCGCTTTGAGCGCCTGCATTAGTTAATGCATTAAAAAGTGTACTTTTGCCTACATTAGGTAAGCCAACGATACCAAGCTTCATCTTTATACCTCATAAATATATAGTATTTTAAAATAACAGCACAATTATACAATACTTTTTAAAAATAAGCAAGATAAAAACAAAAAAATCGTGAAATTATATTGATTTTTGCTATTACAACACCAAATGTTCACAAAACCATCACATAAATAGTGTATAATTCCGTAGGTATAAATTGGGCTAATTGTTTCATGGCTATTTACAAATTGAATAATTTGTGTTATAATGTTAATGATTTATGAACAAATCTACATAAAAATATTTACATAATAGGAGGACTCCATATGCTCGGCACAAAAATGCTTATTATTGACGATGATATTAATATTTGCGAACTTATCAAGATATATTTCCAAAATGAAGGATACGATGTCGCCATTGCCAACGACGGAATTGAAGGAATGAACATGTTCAAAAGCTACGACCCCGACATTGTTCTCCTTGATTTAATGCTTCCAAAGAAGGACGGCACAGATGTTTGCCGCGAAATAAGAGCAACTTCAAATAAGCCAATGATTATGATTACCGCTAAGGGTGATATTTTCGATAAGGTTTTAGGACTTGAGCTTGGAGCTGATGACTTCGTTGTAAAGCCCTTTGATATGAAGGAGCTTTTAGCAAGAGTTAAAGCTGTTCTTAGAAGATACAGCACAATGGAAACACATGTTGATAAGGATACGCTTCGCTTTGACAATATCGAAATCAGCTTAGCTAACCATGAGCTTAAAATTAAAGGCGAAAATGTAGATATTCCACATAAGGAGCTTATGCTTTTATATTTCCTTGCTAAAAACTTTAATAGAGTTTATACAAGAGACCAGCTTTTAAATAAAGTATGGAGCTTTGACTATCTTGGAGATTCTCGTACAGTTGACGTACATGTTAAGCGTTTAAGAGAAAAGCTTAAGGGCGTTTCAGACAAGTGGGAATTAAAAACTGTTTGGGGCGTAGGCTACAAGTTTGAGGTTTTCTCACAAGCTGAATAAAATTTTAAAATAGCCTTTTCTAAGGCTATTTTTTGTTTGACTTTTTTTAAAACATCATTTATAATATATTAAAACAGGCAGGAGGTGCTACAATGAAGAGGCTAAGATTAAAAAAGCTAAAATTGAAAAGCGTTTACACCCGTTACATGCTTATCTTTATGGCAATTATGTTTTTTACCGTTGCTATCTTAGGTATTTTAGTTACCACCATTGCAGGAAACTATGCCACCGAAACTAAGAAAAATGAGCTTTCTGAAACTAACCGACTTTTCAGAACAACCGTTCTTGCTATGAACGGAGAATATGAAACCCTTGAAGAAAAGCTAAAAGCTAACGAAAGAGAGCTAAGAGAAAACCTTTCCTTTGCATTCTTTGCCATGTCCGATTGCGGTGTTGTAATTACTGATAATAAGGGTTACATTTCATTTTTAGCGTATCGCGATTCACAAAGTGGAGAGCCTGTGATTTTCTACGGAAATGAAATAAATGCATCAATAATCAATAAAAAGCAGATTGATATAGAAATCATGAAGGAAATTTACAAAAACCGTAACATCTACCGTGATAGCGACCTTGCAGACTTTTTTACCAAAAGTGTGAATTTATATGCAACCGCAATTTCTCAAGCGCCCATAATTGAAGATACAACTGATAAGGATAGTTTAGAAAGTGGAAAATTAACCGACAAGGAAAATTCAAGCACAGAGGATGTACCTGTAATTCCGGAAATTGATTTATTAGGCAAGGATGAGGAAGGCGTGGTAATTACCTTTGCCGGCGCTCAAGGACAGCCTGACATGGCTGATGATATGATGCAATCCATTATTATTTCGGTAATTTGGATTTCCCTATGCGCCTTGGTAGCTATTTACGGCTTTAGCTATTCAGTTATGAAGCCGCTTCGCGATATAAGTGATGCCGCAAAGGCTTTCTCTCACGGTAAATATGATGTTCGTGTTAAGGTTCAAGGCGATGATGAAATTGCAGAGCTTGCAACCTCATTTAATAATCTTGTTACGGTTGTTCAAGCAAGAGAAGAAATGCAAAATACATTTTTAAGTAACGCTTCTCACGACTTAAGAACACCAATGACAACAATAGCAGGCTTCATTGATGGTATTTTAGACGGTGCTATTCCACCGGAAAAACAGGATTACTATTTAAATGTAATCAAGAGTGAAATCAAACGATTAAATCGTTTAGTTTCATCTCTGCTTGATATTTCTCGCTTACAATCAGGAGAACGAAAATTTGAGATGAAATCTTTCAATATTTGTGAGCTTGTAAGACAGACTGTAATTTCCTTTGAAAATCAGTTGGAAGAGAAAAATCTTGATGTAGAATTTGATCTTGATGATTTTGATATTAATGTAATAGGCGATAAAGATGCAATAAATCAAGTAGTTTATAATCTATGCCATAATGCAATTAAATTTTCTCATGAAAATGGAAAGTATAAGGTTAGCATTAAGGATGAGGGCGACAAAGTACGCTTCATTATGTATAATGAGGGAATAGGAATTACAAAAGAGGAGATTCCCTTTGTTTTTGACCGTTTCTTTAAAAGCGATAAGAGCAGAGGACTTGATAAAACAGGCGCAGGACTTGGCTTGTTTATTTCCAAAACAGTAATTGAAGCCCATGATGAAGAGATTAAGGTAAATAGTGAATATGGTAAATATTGCGAGCTTTCATTTACCTTAAAGAAAGCATAAGGAAGGACGAAATGACAATAGAATATGTAGCAACCTGCCTTTTTGGTCTTGAAAGCCTATTTGGTGAGGAAATAGAAAAATTAGG
>JBGVPY010000075.1:0-26778 GCA_045127235.1 Eubacteriales bacterium | reverse complement strand
GACTTACCACTTCCGGATTTTCCTAAAATAAATACCATTCCTTTTTCTGGCAAATCAAAGCTTATACCGTCAAGTGCCACTACTGGCTGCGTGTTTTTCGTCTTGTATGTTTTTTTAATGGCTTTTATTCTCATTTGATTTAACCTCCACTTTTTCTATATTTTATCACATTTATCGTCTTTTGTCAATGAATTTTGTTGACAATCACAATCATATATGCTATAATATTTATGGGAAGTTATTTCCCAGAGGAGGTATTTATATGAAAGTATTACACAAATTTTTCGTAGGTGTCTTGTCTTTCGTGCTAATTGTAGCGATGACAACAGCATCCACCACAATCGCAATGGCAGCATCTCCTGCTTTTGGTGACGTAATAGTATTGGAGCAAGATGTAAACAACGCAAGCAACGATACCGTAGATGTAGCATCAACTTACGCTTCAATTGCCGCCCCTACTGTTGTTTGGGACAACACCCAATACAATATGATTGTTCGATATGATTGGCGTGTTGGTAGAGGTGGAGACGAAATAGCTATGTCTAGAAACTGGCAAAACTATTTTTTAATGGGTGATATTCTCTATCGCACTTACGAGTTCCCCGAAAATACCGGCACAAATCATTGTGATCCAGATTATTTTTTGGGGAAATCTTACGACTCTTATTCTCAAACCTATTCATCTTCCTATACTTCTCTTGAACACGATGTGGATATGGGAGATTATATTTTAGTAAGATATGGTTATGAATCAAGATATTCTGCCGTAGGAGTATTTGCGTATTGGGTATTTGGTTCAGAAAGCACAGTGCCTACTTCTTATGATAAGGACTATTATATTTGGAAACACAACTCAAGTAATGGTCATACAATCAAAGGTACGATAGAATACCAAGGACAGTTAGCAGATATTGAAGTAAAGATCCCGTGGATAGGATATAAGACTTCGTCAGTTGAAATCAACGGTGAAACTTTCTATTTACGCACAGGTCCTAATAAATGTTCTATTAAGGCAGCATCCTCTAATGTACACACATACGATTTAAAGTTTGCTTTCGGAGTAGAATAATACAAACAATAAAATTTCAATGATAAGGAGAAAAGATTATGCGGAAAAAATTGTTAAATAAGTTATGTATCACTTTTGTTATTTTTTCTTTCATTTTATCCCAAGCATTCTTGATTCCTTATTTTTCAAGGAATGACAATTCGATAAATGAAGATAATAACTCACCCGCTAAAGTAATAGCGACGGCTAATAATTTTGCTACAGCGGATGCATTATCTACCAAAGAAGAAATAGAAGATTCTTTAACAGAAATGGATTATAGCGATGAATCTACCGATATCATTGCCAAGTTCGATTTCAATATCATCGATGATGCAACATATCAAGAAATATCATCAAAACGTTATAATTGCAAAACCCCTGAGGACATAGAAGCTTTCCGCGAAGAACTTAACAGTTATACTTATGCGTATCACAGGAATATTTTAAATGAATACATAGATGAGTATGATATTGAGAACGCTGAAATTGTTAATTATAGCCCCTATGTTTTGCTTTCTTATGACTCAATTGAGGATGCAGCGGATAACATTTTTAATTTATCTCAAATTGAGGAAATTGACATAATAGAAATCATAGACAATGTTTATTGCGAAACGACAGAAATGAAGGACGAAGATGTAGCTACATCTGAAGTATCTTATAACACTATGTTAGCTCAAATAAACGCAACATCTATCGTATCAAGTTCAACATATACAGGCAGTGGGGTAAAAATAGGAATCTATGAGTCTGGTGGTGTAGCCAATCCGAGTTTGTTTACAGGTAGAAATATCATTTACAAATCAGGAAGTGATGCTAAATATACAACTTATACCGACCACGCCAACTTTGTTACTTCTGTATTTTTTGGAATAGCTCCAAACGCTACTGTTTATATGAGCCCAGTTGATCAGATCGGCGTTGAATGGTTTATTGATAACAGGGTAAGCGCAATAAATTGTAGTTTTGGATATTATAGAAATACCCAAAATAGCGATGGTACATATTCTCGTCCGAGTTCGATTGGTTACTATAATGCGTATGATGGAATTTATGATTACCAAATATATACTAACTATATTACAGTTTTGAAAAGTGCTGGAAACTTGAATACCGATAATAAGAAATCGGGGTACAATCCCGGTAACAATATTTCTTCCCCTGGTTACGCACGCAATGTTGTGACTGTCGGTGGAGTTGCCGGAAGCTCAACGTCATCCGTATCGCACGCAAGTGGTGCTTCCTTTGTAAATTCCGATGGTTACGCAAAGCCTAACATTTCAGCACCGTATACCGTAACTAACCCCCACGGGAATACTGGTAGCGGAACAAGTTATGCGACACCACAGGTTACTGCCGCAGTTGCTTTATTGTTCCAGCGTCACCCTTATTTGAGCATATATCCCGAACAAACGGCAGCGGCACTCGAGGCAAGTAGTAACCACGAAATTTTAAGTGATTTTTCAGCAGGGACAGCAAATCACGACAACGAGAATGGTGCAGGAGTGTTAAATATTGATCATCTTTTAAATTCATTAACAATAACAGATACTCATTTGAATAACAATGACCATAAAGGAACAAATGTACTCTCGCAACAAGTGTATTTAAAAGCTGGACAAAAAATAAAAATTGACTTGTATTGGTTGGCACGTTTTAATAGAACAACCGATACCCTGTATTATACAGATTATGATTTACGTCTTACGTATTCAGGCACAACGGTGTCATCAAACTCTGCTTCAAGTAATACTGAATTGATAATGTTTACAGCGTCAACTACAGGCTACTATACAATAAATGTATATCAGTATGGCTCTTATTCTGGTACAGGATATGATTTTATTGGACTTGCTTATAAAATCTATTAAATGATCACAAATTGAAAGAATCCCCAACGTGTTTGGGGATTCTTTTTGCTTGATCGGCTTTAGCGCATATCGGCATTTAAAAATCGCGTTCATAGATTATTTATCCTAAAAAAGTTAATATATCTCATAAACTTGACATTTTCACTCGTATATGATATTATTATGTATATAATATACACTTTAGGAGAATACTTATGTGGAATACTGCCGTTGTTAATTATAGAGGTTATACTAATTTTATGAATGTACAAGCCATATCAAAAAGTCTCTTTGATAGATTGTTAACATACAACGTAAATGAACACAAGTTATCTAAAGCTACAGTTAAAAAAATAAAAAAAGCAAAAAAACAAGACTGTTATGAAAATGCAATATATGAGCTTGTAAAAAGTAATGCAATCTCCAAGACTGTATTCAAAAGATTTTTGACACAAATAAAGGATACAAAGCACAAAGAGAACGGATATTACATAAACTATAAATACTATGATACTATAATCGAAAGATTGTTGAATTTTGTATGTATTATAGATAAAAACATATTAAACGAAGCTCATATCTTGACAATAAACGCTACATTCAATAATACAAAAACAGTAACAAATATTTTTATCCCAATACAAAAACTTGCCATAGATGAAATTGAGGAACACAAGGAAACTGTTAAAAAATATAGTGTTTATATAACCTACAAATTGTGTTTGTTAAATCATCGGTTGAATGAGCTTGATTCAAGGAGAGCGTTCTTATGAAAACACCTAAAGATTGGGAAATAATAGCACAAAAAAAAGATGTCGAAGAAATCAAAAAATTACTTGTTAGCAACCTCATAAAAAAGGACAGTTTATTTAAGAAAAGTATTCTATCGGTTTTGCTAACGGTTGTATCTACATTGATTTCAACTTTTTTCACAACCGCTTTTTCAAGCAAGGGTACTACTATACCTTATTGGGTATATCTCGCTGTCGGATGTTTTATTTTAATTTTAGCAATTATTCCATTTACAAAAGATATTATATTTCTATTTAATAGAACACCTACAATAAACACCGAGACAATTATATCAAGTGTTGATTTGTTTGATAACGATATTATTTACAATACTATGATGGCTAATAAGTATTGCGAAATGACGCTTGACCAAAAGAACTCTCCGCAAGAAACAAATTTTTACAAAACAGAAACTTGTTATTTATGTAAAAAAGTATTACATCAATTATCAAGCATTGAACAGAGAGCAGTATCTTATGAAATAGAATCGTGTGGATTTGGATCTAATAAAAGAATTTTTTCGGAAAGAATTTTAGCCGTATTAGATTTTATTGATTTTATTGAAACCCAACTCCAAGACGATATTTTCTCGAAACAAATAGACTCACAAAAAAACAATTTAAGAAACAAATTCTTTCCCAAAATTGACTAATCCATAAAAAGACGGTATTGCTACCGTCTTTTTATCATCATATTAGGTGAAATAGAAACTATATACTTTTTTGGGTGGATTTTTTGTTTCTCTATGAATAATCTCGGCATTTTCAAAGTGTGCAATAATTATTTTGGGGATGTAAACTTGGGAGTGTTGCTCTTTCAGGTATTGTTATACTTGTTAAGGATGTGCAACTAAAGAACGTACTTGCACCTATGCTTGTTACATTTTTCGGTATTGTTATGCTTGTTAAGGATGTGCAATTAGAGAACGCATATTCGCCTATGCTTGTTACTCCATTAGGAATTGTAAATTGAGTGTCCTTTTTACCTATGGAATATTGTACAAGTTCTCTTCCGCCCTTCGTATAAAGGTTTCCATCTATTGATTCGTAATTGGCATTTTCTGCTGATACAATGATGCTTATCAAATTGTCGCACCTATAGAATGCTAAATCGCCTATGTATGTTACATTTTTCGGTATTGTTATGCTTGTTAAGGATGTGCAATTAGGGAACGCACCTCCGCCTATGCTTGTCACATTTTCTCCTATTGTTACACTTGTTAAGGATGTGCAATTTTCGAACGTACTTGCTCCTATGCTTGTTACATTTTTCGGTATTGTTATGTTTGTTAAGGATGCGCATTCATAGAACGCATATTCGCCTAGGTATGTTACGCTTTCAGGCATTGTTATACTTGTTAAGGATGTGCAACTAAAGAACGCTCTTGCGCCTATGTATGTTACGCTTTCAGGTATTGTTATACTTGTTAAGGATGTGCAATTTTCGAACGTACTTGCGCCTATGTATGTTACATTTTCGCCTATTTCGATAGTAGTAATTTTTTCACTAAACGAATCCCAAGGAGCTGCTGAACTCCATTCTTGCATTTTGCCAGTTCCTGAAATACTTAAAACATATGAATTGTTATTGTTTAGTTCTTTATGAATTCTTGCTATAACACTATCTTCTTCTGTAGACGAAATATCCCATTCTCTTAAAATCTCAAGACCGCATTCACACTTTCCATCAATGTATTTGTGTTCTATCGTTTTTGCTATTTCCTCGGTACAGCTATAACCACATTCGCAATAGCACGTACGAATTCCATACTCTATGTGAGTTGGTTCTTTTGTCACCTCATATGTGTAGATATGCTTGGTAGTCTTTGGCATTTCTTCGGTATAACTATCACCGCATTCACATGTATATGTCTTTTCTCCAACCACAAAGTGAGTTGGTTCTTTTGTCACCTTTTCCGCATAGTCATGCTTTATTTTTGCTATTTCCTCTGTATAGATTTCGCCACATTTACAAGTAAATGTCTTTTCACCAACAGTTAAGTGAGTTGGTTCTTTTGTTACCGAACCAACGTAGCTATGTGGCTTTTTATCTATATCCACAGAATAACTATCGCCGCAGTTACAAGCAAATATACGAATACCTTTTTCAGTACAGGTTGGTTCTGAGTAAAAGCTTTCCGCATATGAGTGTTGATGTGGAACGTTGTTGGTATCAGTTACATTAGTGTCTGTAGCTGTGTTTGTGTCTTTGCTATCGCTTGACGTATCTACACCTGACTCACCACATGACGTGAACAAAAAAATCATTAAGGCAAGAAAGCAAACCAAAAATAGCAATCCTTTAACATTTTTTCTCATTTTTATCTCCCCTTTTGGTAGAAAATTTACAAATAAAAAAGTGCATCCCGCAAAGCAGAATGCACTCCATTAAAGCACTTTCCGCATTGCCGCGACGCAACTTTTAACAATTTTTTCCAAAAAGGGTATGTAAAAAGCACGGAAGTACAAAATGGCATAGTACTCCCTTATTGGAAAAATATTCAGTTACGTCGCAACATTATTATAACACACGTTTTTTAATATTTCAATACTATTATAATATAATAAAATGCACTCCAGATTTTTGGAGTGCATAATCTCAATATAAGTTATAGTTATTGATAGTTTTTGCAGACGTCTACCCATTCTATGTAGCTTGAGTAATTTTCAAGTTCTTCTATGGTTAGCTCGATTGCGCTATTACTACTGCCACAGGCAGGAAAGACTGTTTCAAAGCGTTTTAGCGACACGTCAAGATAGATTTTAGCGGTATCGTTTACTGCAAATGGGCAAATGCCGCCTACTGAATGTCCGATTAAGGCGGTTGCCTCATCGGGAGTTAGCATTTTTGCTTTTTTACCGAAAAATGCTTTATATTTTGCATTGTCAATTTTGGCGTCTCCTGCGGCAACTATTAGTACAGCTTGATTATCAAGCATAAAGGATATAGTTTTGGCAATTCGGCATGGCTCGCAGCCTAGTGCTTGTGCGGCAAGGTCAACCGTGGCACTTGACACGGAAAATTCTTGTATTCTGTTTTCTATGCCGAGTGTTGAAAAATATTGCTTTACTTTTTCTATTGACATGGGTGCTCCTTTCAGTCGCAAGGGGATAGTGGATAGGATATAGGAGATAGGGGATAGAAATCTGCTAACACAGAGTGATATAGAAGTCGCCCCGCGCCTTCGTGATATGCACACTATGTGTGCATGATATGCTTGCTTCGCAACCGTGATATGCACCTTTGGTGCGTTACAATAACGCTGAGGCGTTATTGTAATGTTGGATAGTCATTAAATTCTACGGTTGGGTCGCCTTTTAGTCCATCGGACTCAAAGATGATAATTTCGTTTTCGCCTTCTTTAAGGAGCGATGCGGGGATATAAAGGCTCTTTTGTGGTCCGATTTCCCAATATCTGCCGATATTGAAGCCGTTAATTAGGACAAAGCCTTTTTTGAAGTTATCAAGGTAGATAAAGGTATCGGCTACCTTATCTACTGTGAATGTGCCACGATAAAAGCATGATGGCTCTACAACTGTGTCGGTATAATTTAGTTTATCAAGGTTATCCATCGGGAGTGGGTAGGCGTTCCAATTAAAGTGAATTCTACCACCGTCAAGGAGAAGTCTGCCTGCGATGCCTTTTTTGCGCATCATTTTTGGGCCGAAGTTTGCTCTGCCCATATTTTCAACAAGGATTGTTAATGTATCGCCTTTTTTAGCGGTAATTTTCATTTTTAATTCGCTATCATTTACATACATTATGCCTTGTAGTTCTCTGTTTATATAGATTTGGGCTCTGTCGCCAAGGCTTTCAATAAACAATTCGGCGTTATTGTAATCACGGTTTAATTTTGTGGTATATGCGATATAACCGTAGCCTTGACCGTATGATTCCATACATTTTGGTACATTTGAGAAAATTGGCTTGGAGAGGTTATCAAGATTATCAAAAATACTTGCTTTTTCGGTAAGTGTAAATTTGCCGTATGCTCTCTTTTCTCTATTTTGTGGCACGGGTGGTAGGTCATAATCCACATATTTTTTAATTACCTCACGGAGCGCCATATATTTTGGTGTAATGTCGCCACATTCGGTAAGGGGCGCATCATAATCGTAGCTTGTTACATCGGGCTTAAATAATTCATAATGGTTTGCGCCACTTGTAAAGCCGAAGTTAGTGCCACCGATTAGCATATACATATTAAGGCTGCCGCGTTTAAGCATATCGTCAACTACCTGGGCGTAGTTTTCGGCAGAGGTTGTATGGTGGAAGCCGTCGCCCCATGCATCAAACCAACCGTTCCACATTTCCATGCACATTTTTGGTGCATCAGGGAAAAGCATATCGTGAGCCTTAAAGTTTTCCTCTACTCTTGAGCCGAAGTTAAGAGTTGGGAGACAGCCGTCTATTGTGCCGTCAAGAAGTGAGTTTATATCTGTGCCGTCTGAGGTAAAGAGAGGCACGTCAATGCCAAGCTCACGGTAGATATTATAAAGTGATTTTAAGTATTCCTTATCGTCACCATAGTAACCGTATTCATTTTCGCATTGGAGCATAATAATAGGTCCGCCGTTTGTGAAAAGAAGTGGGCGAATTTCATCAAAAAGGTGACTAAGATATATTTTAAAGCGGTTCATATAGGTAGGATTTGAGCAACGGATTTCCATATCATCCATTGTTTGAAGCCACCAAGGAAGTCCGCCAAATTCCCACTCGGCACAGATATATGGTCCTGGGCGGACTATAACCATAAGTCCTTCGCTCTCGGCGGTTTTTACAAACTCGGCTATATCGTAATTTCCTGTAAAATCAAACACATCAGGCTGTTTTTCGTGCATATTCCAAGCGCAATAGGTTTCTACACAGTTTAGTCCCATTGCTTTCATTTTCTTGAAAATATCACGCCAGGTGTCCTTCATATTTCTAAAATAGTGGACTGCGCCGGAAATAAGCTTTATTTCCTTGCCGTCCTTTATAAATTGATTACCTTTAATTTCAAAGTTCATAGTTTACTCCTTAATTCTTTTTTCCACTATTTGAATAGCCATAGTAAAGCTTTTGGTTATCGTTGCAAATTACTTCTATTTTTGAGCAAAATGCATCGAAATAGCGCATTTCTTCTCTTTCCTCGTTATATGAGCCTTCAGTGCTATAATAGGGATAGCCATCGTATGGGCCTGGGATATTAACGGTTATGATTTCCTTGTATGGTTTTGAAATTTTCTTAAAGCGTGATACGCTACCGTCAAAATAGATTGTTATCGCATGATGGGAAATCCCATAAAAAATGCCGTATTTTATTTGCTCTATTGTTGATGGTAAATATACCTTTTTAAGAGAATAGCAAAAGCACATTGCTTCATCATTTATAACCTTTATTCCCTCGGGAAAGATTATTTCCTCAGCATCGCTTTTATAAAATAAGCTCTTTGGCACGGTTGTATCGTTTTCATTTTCCATTTCTACGGTAAAAACGCCGTTGCCTTTATTTACGATTTTCATATTTTACTCCTTAAATATTTATAACAATATTTTATCATTTTTTTAAGTTTATGTCAACAATTTCGGGCGAGTTTATGGTATGATATAGTAAAGAGGTGATATTATGATTAACGAATCCTTACTTAAAAAGCTTGAGGGCGAAGGACACTTTAACGTATGTATTAAAGATTGTAATGGTAATTCATTAAAGGAATATAATTTAAGCAGCTTTAATGAATGTTTAAATGCTGTAAATTATTATATTGATGAGCATATTGAAAGACCGCCATACGAAACAGTTATTAAAAGGGTGGATATTCAAGTAGAATGTCATTTAAACGAAAGCGCAAGAATTGTTAGCATTGAAGAATATTAAAAAATAGCGACACATGTCGCTATTTTTCATTTATAAAAGGGAACGAGCTATGCTTCGTTCCCTTGATTTTATCCGTATAGATATTCGTTTAGAAATAGGCTTATGTGTTCTACTGATATTGTGTAGCCCTTGCCGTTTTCTGAGTAATAGGTTATGCCTAAGAAATGTGTATCTAGGTTAAAGAGTAAGCTCTCTTTAACTTCAGAATCAGGAATAACGTTGTGGTGGTAAACTTCAAAGTCTATGCTTGAAAGCTCCTCACTAATATCCACAGATGCATTTTTATATTCAGTTACATAGCCTGTTGCAATAAACTCCTTGCTTGTTCCGATTGCAAAAACGCTTTCGCCTAATTCTCTAACGCTATTCACTGCGCTAATTGGCTTCATTACGTTTCCGTTGTACGAGAAGCAAATAACCGCTAAGTCATACTCTTTATCCATAGCAGGAAGGTCTTTATTTTGGCTCTTGAATACTCTTGCCAAAAATTTGTTGCCTTCCTTATCGGTAACTGTAATCTTTGGCTCTAATTGATTTTCGTTTGCGTATACCGTGTGGTAGTTAGTAACTATATAGCAATATCCGTTTTGAATATGATATATAATGCCAACACCCTCTAAGGCTTTTTGCTCTTGGTTTTCAACGTAGGTATGCGTAACCTTTACTACGCTACTTTCAAGCGCTTCAACAGCAAGTGTGAGCTCTGACTCAACAAATTCAAAATACGCATGAAGTGTAACATTGCCTGTTACCTCTTTTGAAAAATCATAAGGCACATATTCATATCTTTTTGTACTCCATCCGATAAATCTATGGCATGATTTTTCTGGGTTCTTAAGTGGCTTTACTACTGCTCCGCCACCGTTTACTATGCTATTGCTGTCTATTTTACCATCCACCATAAATGTTGCTGTATATGTGGTGGAGCTTACAGGTGGTTTATTTGGCGTTCTTATGCAGCCAAAAAGCATAACGCTAATGGTTACGCATATTACTGCCAACGCTAAGATTTTACAAATTTTTTTCATGGGGTTTCGCTTTCTTTTGACTTTTTTCTTTGTGTATTGTATCACATTTTTTGCTTTTTGTCTATATAGTATTGACAATTTTACAAAAATATTGTATTATTGTATTAGTACAATGGTACAATTTCAAATGAAGGTGGTGGTCTTGTGGCGTGGAGCTTTGATTCAAAAAGCCCTGTGTCCTTACAAATCGCAAGTATTTTAAGACTGGATATTGTCAGAGGAAAGTACAAAGCCGGAGAGCAATTTCCTACTGTAAGACAGCTTGCCAATGAGGCTTCTGTAAACCCTAACACCATGCAAAAATCCCTCTCAATTTTAGAAAATGAGGGGTTGCTTATTACTCAGGGTACAGCGGGCCGTATAGTTACAGATGATAAATCTATTATTGAATCTACTCTTGAAAAAATGCAAGAGGAGTTTATCAAAAGAATTGTAGATGAGGGAATGAGCCTTGGATTATCAAAGGAAAGGTTTGCTTATCTTACTGACAAATACTATGAAAGGAAGGACAATATATGAATATTCCCGTTTTAGAATGTGAAAATGTAGTTAAATGCTATAATTCAGGAAAGCCTGTATTAAATGAGCTTAATTTAACTATACCAAGCGGTAAAATTTTTGGACTTTTAGGTCCTAACGGTTGTGGTAAATCAACTCTTATAAAGCTTATTGCAGGTATTTTAGTGCCTACTAGCGGCGGAATTAAGATTTGCGGCGAATATAGAAGCGAAGCATCAAACGCATTGATTTCTTATTTGCCTGAAAGACCGTGTTTCAGTATGAGAATGACGGTTACTGAGATATTTGAATATTTTAGTGATTTTTATACTGATTTTGACATTCAATTAGCTTATAAAATGATGAGTGATTTAAGAATTGACCCAAATGCGCAGCTAAGAACGCTTTCAAAGGGCACTAAGGAAAAGGTTCAGCTTGTTTTGGTTATGGCAAGGCGAGCTAAGCTTTATTTGCTTGATGAGCCTATTGGCGGTGTTGACCCTGCTGCAAGAGAGTATATTTTAAACACTATTATAGGCAACTACAATCCTGAGGCTTCTGTTATTATTACAACTCACTTAATTAATGATATTGAGCCTGCTCTTGATGAATTTGCATTTATGGGCGGTGGAAAAATAATTTTCCAGGGCAACTGTGATAAGATAAGAGAAAAGACAGGAAAAAGCATTGATATGCTCTTTAAGGAGGTGTTCAGATGTTAAGAAAATGCTTACGCTATGATTTTAAGTCTGTTTTCACATATTGGCTTTTTGGCGCTATCACTATGCTTATTTTGTCATTCCCTGCCGGTCTTGCTTTGAGAAGTCAAATTGTGAACATTGAAAACGCCTCAAATCGCTTCAACTGGGAAATTTTAGTTTTAATACTATATTATTTTGCCATTGCGGCGTTTTTACTGCTTGGTTCAATTTTAATATACGTAAGATACTATAAACACTTTTTCTCAGATGAGGGCTATTTAACCTTTACTCTCCCTGTTAAGCGCAGAACATTATACACCTCTAAGGTGCTTAACGGAGCTATTTATCAGGTACTTTCATACGTTGTAGTATTTATAAGCATTATAATAATGGTGCTTTTTATTCCATCATCTGAAAATAGTGTTCCATCTACTCCATCATACAGTGAGCCTATAAAGGGTGTATTTTGGATATTTATGTGTGTGCTTGAGGTGCTTGCGCTTTTGATAATTTACGCGTTTACCAGTGTAATTTCAATGTATTTAGTAATCACAATCGGCGCTAATATAGTAAGAAAAAACAAGGTCCTTGCAACAATCGGTATTGTTTACGCTTCCGGTATGGTGCTTACGTTTCTTTCTTATTTGCTCACTGCATTAGGGGCGTTATACGTAACGTCAGCCATTACATCAATTAATATTTCCATAACAAACGCACCGTTCTTTGTATTCTTACTTCTTGCGCTTGCTATCGTTGTTTTACTTACTATTACTGTATCTCTTGCAATGGTTACGCTACACATACTTGAGCGCAAGCTTAATTTAGCATAAGGGGGGCAAAAATATGAAAAAGAAAATATTTACTATTTTATTTGCTTTATCCTTAATTTTGGCTCTTTGCCTTGTTGCAAATGCAGATGATTACACAGAATGGACTGTTAGCAATGATGGAAGAACGCTTATTGTTGATGATGAATCCTACACATTATATGATGGATATTTATTTAACTCAGATACATTTTTACCTGAGGTTAAATTCGTTTACGAGCAGGATTATGTCTTTACTGAGTTAAAAAGAAACAACGAGAGCCTTGATATTTTCTATTTTGAGGGCGACATTTTCGTATCTAGTAACGGTCAAAATTATCTTGATGATTTTGTATCGGGAAAATTTAGTCAATACAAAATTTCATCTCAAAACTGCTACCACTATATGAACATCACATCAAGCTGGGTAAGCAGTCTTGACGGTGGAGATGTTGAGAGCTTTGATGTAAGAGAGCTACAAGCAGTTGAGCGCTACTATGTTCTTGGCTATGATAAAACTGTAACTATGGCGCATACTATTGGTGCTATCTACTATGTTGATGGAAGCTACTACTTTATAAATTACGATAAACTACCTAACAATTACTTTGATTCCTATGGCGATTTTTCATACCGCGGTGGCACGGTTAATGCGTATAAGCTAAATACAGTACAAGAAAACGACATGGATGGCTTTGACTTAAATAAGGTTTCATACAAAAGTGAATTTGAAAGGGATAAGTCAGAAAACGGATTTGGTAAAGGCTTCTTTATAGCGGTGTTTATCATAGTTACCGTTATATTTGGATATGCTATTCCTCTTGTTCCTGCTGTAATTGGCGCGATTAGAATAACTAAGGGCAAGACAAAAAATCCTAAGCGTTGGTACGTAATACTTGTGTTGTGCGCTTTATGGATTATACTTGCAACCTTAATATTATTCTCTATGATATTCTAAATAAAAATCTTGTGGGATAAATTCTCACAAGATTTTTTGTTGACAAAAGAATGCTTATATGATAACATAAAATTGACCGACAGGTTAATATTTTTAAGGAGATTTTTTATGAAAACACTTGGCAATATTCTTTGGTTCTTATTTACAGGACTTTTTTCAGCTTTATCATGGTTTTTCCTTGGTTTAATTTGGTGCATTACAATTATCGGTATCCCGTTTGGCAAGCAATGCTTTAAGCTTGCAAAGCTATCACTTTTCCCGTTTGGTAAAAATGTAAGATCTGATTTTGGCAAGCATCCTATTGCAAATATCATTTGGCTTATTTTTGGCGGCCTTGAATTGGCTATCGGCTATGTGTTTGTAGGTATTTTCTGGTGCATTACAATTATCGGTATTCCTTTTGGTAAGCAGTGCTTTAAGCTTGCTGCACTTGCTGCTGTTCCATTTGGTGCTAATGTATAATGCTACATACATAAAAAATCTTGTGGTTTCCCACAAGATTTTTTGTTTTATCTATTGCGCATATATTCGTAAAGTTCATTGGATTTTTCATAGTATTCGTTGCCGATTACTTCGTCTGCCTTTATTCCGTATTTACCGTGTATATAGGCATCGCCAAGGCGTTCATAGACGTTGCATAGTTGCTTTAGCATAACGTCGGCAGCTTCTTCTCTGTCTATTTTTTCAAAATACTCTATGGCTTTTTGCATATTTTCAAGACAATGCTCCATATTTGAATATATTCTGCCTGCTAGGAAATAGCCAAGCTCGTAACCTTGCTCCACGGATTTTAATGAATAGTCAAGAGCTTTTATAAGGTCCTTTTTGTAGCCGAAAATTCCATCAAATAAGCGTAAAGATTTTTCATACGTTGCTAGTGCATAATTTTTATTAGCGCTTTTTTCTATAAGCTCTCTGCCCATTATTTCGTTTGGCTCTACCTTTTCGCCTCTTAAAAGCATAGCGCCGTAAATATACATTGACGGTTCATGCTCCCTCTCTACTAGCTCCTTTAGCATATTAAGAGCTTTTTCCTCATCGCGTGCAAAAAGCATGGAGACGTATTCGTATTTTATATTATCATGCTCATTTTGTCTTTTTTCAAGCTCTTCAAAAAGGCTTTTAAAATTTGATATATTGTTTGGAATTACAAGCATATGTCCCTCTTTTACCATTTCAATAAATTCGGGAACAGTTTCAGCTACACATCTATCGTAATAGTATCTCATTTAGCGAACTCATTTACGTAGTCAACTATTGCTTTGTAGTAGCGCTCCGTTGCTTCGCCGCCTAAGTCGCAATGGTCTCTATCTGGCACTACGTGGTATGTAACATCGTACCCGTATTTTTTCATTTCATTTACGAATTTATCACTATGCTTTTCTATATTAACCGCTCCGTCCTTGTCGCAATGGAAAAGTGTATATTTGATTTTTGGCATATCCTTTGCAAGGTGGAATGGGGAGTATTTTGCTAAAACCTCATCACGCTCGCCGTCCTCATCCCAGAATGCGCTGTAAATTGTTCTTGGTAAATCTACTCTTTCAGTAAAGTGGAATACTAAATCGCAAACAGGGCAATTAGAAACCACCGCTACCGGTGTTCTCTTTGCGTAATATGGGTAAACTAAAGAGCAAAGACCGCCCATGCTACCGCCTGTTGATACGATTGGGGTGTTTTCATCTAAGCCGTACTTTTCAAAAAGGATATCCATAATTGTGTCGGTTAAGTTAATTTCCTGCTTATTCATCCAGCCCCATGGGTTTGAGTATGGCACGAAAAATAAAATATTATTTTCAGCAAGGAATTTGCCTAATTTCGGCTCCTCGGTGTTATACATAGCTTGACAGCCAAGACCGAAAAAGTCAATGGCAACGCCCTTGATTTTGCCCTCAATGAGCTTATCGTTTGAGTAAGCAAAGCTTCTTAAATTTTCATAAGTAATTGTGTTTTTCATAATTTTCTCCTATATCCTATTTACTATTTACTAAATATTGCAGGGTCAAGTACATAGCCGCTTTTTGTTTTGCAAATTCCGTACTCGGTTTTCTTGATTAGCTCAAAGAGCTTATCCCCGTCAATGCCTACCGTGTTGTCAAGTGAGTCAAGAAGCTTTAGTGCGCCTTGGTGGAAAATTGTTGAGGTTATATAAAGTCCTCGTGTGCCACCTAAAACGTTTAAAGCTCCATAAAACTCGCGTACCTCTTTTTCTGTTACATGAGCGCGGTCTCTGCATTTTGTTTGCGCCATAATTTTTTCGTAGAAGCCTAAGCCGTCAACGGTTTCTATTACAATATCTATGCCACCGTCATCGCTTCCGCCTGTAACGTCACAGAACATAACAAACTGTCCTGTCATGGTAAGATATTTTTCTAATACGCTTGCACAAAAGCTTTCAAAATTTTTGCCACCCAGTGTCCATAATCTTTTGTATAGCTTGGCTTTAAATTCTTCCTCGGGAAGTGGGATGTTGTATGATTCATCAATATCATTACAGCACTTCTTTTGATACACTCCGTTTTTAAGCTCTATTTGGTTAGATTGGATTAGGTCAATAAGAATATTGCCTGCTATGGAATGAAGCATATTATCATCCTTTATTGACACAGTTTGCTTTGTGCCGAAATGCTTATCGAGTGATGAGTAAATCTCGCTTTTTGAATATGATTTTGATTGAAGCATTTTAATGATTTGAGCTTCGCATTGCTCCTCGGTAACGATTACAAGCTCTTCCTTATTAAGCACGTATCCGTCATCAAGTCTTTTTACATCCTTTTTGTTAAGCAGGTCGTTAAAGGCTGTTGACATGTAGCTTCTTAAAAGTCCGCCCTTGCTTTTTGGAGAGGTTTGCGCTATTTCATTTTTTGTTAATCCATAGATTAAAAGCGCGCCCTCTATAATTTCGTTTTTAGTGGTGGCTTTATTTGCTTTCATAAACTCAATTATTGAATTTACACATTTAGATTTCATTTTATTTGTTACTTTCATTTTCTAAAATTCCCTTAATAATAGGCTCAATAACCTCAGCCATTTTGTGAAATCCTAAATCGTTAGGATGAATTGTGTCTATAAAGCAAAGCTCCTTATCCTTAAAGTCCTTAAAGAATAATTCGCCATCTATGAAATATACGTTTTTGTCGCCATTAGCTACTGCATTTTCATATGTTGCTTTTACTACCTCGCGCCTTGCAATCTCATCTGAGCCATAGGTTGCGTGAGGGCGTGTTATCATAACGACAGGCACGGTTGGATGCTTTTCTCTGATTTTTTTGAAAAAATTCTCATGTGTGTTTTTTAAATGCTCAACGGTTGGAGCGTTATGGTCATAATCGTAAACGAAAATTGAAAAATCAAGAGTGCTTATAAATTCCGCCATAGGAATTTCGCCCTTGGCGTTACCTGAAAAGCCTAAATTTATATAGTCAGTATCAAGGTGGCGCGAAATTATTGCATTATATGCATTTGCAGGATTACAGGATATACCACCCTCGGTAATTGATGAGCCGTAATATACGATTGGCTTAGAATATTTATACTCGGTTGGCGGTAAAATTTCAGCATCATCATCAAGCAAAATTTCAACATTTTCAATAATTTCATTACGGGGTAAAAGGATAAGAATATCATCCATTACGCCGTCTCTATGTAGTATGCGCTCAAATTCAAGGCTTTCATAGTTATAGGGTGGCATAAGACCTAAAAATTTTGAGTTTTGCTTGCTTCCCTCATAAGCGTGGAAGCTTTGACATGAGTAGATTGACATGCCAATATCGGGGGATAGCGTTTTATATTTTGCACGGACACCGATAGTTTTTGAATTGGTTTTAAAGCCTATTCTTCCACCTGGGCATCTTCTGCCTAAGAAGTCAAGGCTTGGTATTTTTTCAATCACGTCATCGGGTAAGCGGGTTAATTTTTTATCTTTTTCAAAATTTGGTATTCCAAAAACCTTTATAGGCTTTTCAAAAATTGAATATGCTTTCATGTAAATTACCTCTTCAATTCTATTTTAACATAAATATATGGAATATACAATACGGAAATATCCTTTTCCCTATCTCCTGTCCTCTATTTATAGCAAAGGCATCCACCGAAGCATGCAAAGGTTTTGTATTTATAGCACTCCTTACATTCTGGGCGTGAATAGTTATGGACTAGGCGAGAGTCTATTTCCATAAAAAAGTGGTTTTTTAGGTCGTTTATGTTTTTAAAATCCTCAATGCTTACCTTCAAATTATCGTAGCAGCCGAAGCAACGGGTTGCGGTTAAATCGGGATAGAGGTCTATTACAGGAGAGCAAACGCTTCTTTCTCCCATAAAAATTGCTCTTTCATAGTCATTTGCGAAGGGGAGTGTCTCTAAAAACGCTTTTTCCTCATCTGTGTAAACACATTCGGGAATGGCGTTGCAGTCATAGCAGGGGCTAACTCCAAGCTCCTTAAGCTCCTTATACAGCTTAAAGAGTGTAGGCTTCATTTTATAGAAATAATCGATACCTCCCTCGTTTTTTTCTTGTGGGATTACTACGCTTACTCTGATTTTATTAAAGGTATATTTTCTTACAAGATATAAAAAATCGGTAAAATCCTGGTTTTCCTCATATACGTTTATGCCTAATGTTACGTTATGCTTCATGCCGTTTTCTATAAGCAATTCTATATTTTCATCCACCTTATCAAATGCAACTTTTCCTATATCATTTGTAGAGTTCACATTGATTAAAATAATGAATTTAGGATGAATAAGCGAGGATAAATGCTTATCAATATAAATGCCGTTTGTAAACACGGTTGCGCGTGCAAAACGCATATCATTTTTTAAAATCTCAAGGAATGTGTCTATATTTTTATGTAAAAGCGGCTCTCCGCCAATTATTCCAACCTCTCTATCCGGGGAAGCAAAGGAAAGAAGCTTATTAAAATTTTCAAGAGTAATATCCTCTCTTTCCTTTCCTGTATAGTTATCAGCAAAGCAATATTTACATTTTAAATTGCATCTGTTAAGAAGCGCTATATTTGCCATTATCTTTCTCCGTTTTTTATGTTTTAAAAGCAGTCTATAAACGTCTGTTTTCATACTATAATTCATTTTAACATATAGACAGAAAAATATCAATTGATTTTTTTCATAATCTGTGTTAGAATATAAAAAAAGAGAGAGGTGGACTTCTATGATTTATTTTATTGAAAATGACTATCTATTCGTAAAGGTATCAAGCCTTGGCGCTGAGCTAACCTCAATTTTTAATAAGGATAGCGGCGTTGAATATTTATGGCAAGGGGATGAAGCGTATTGGAGCGGTCAAGCGCCTATTATGTTCCCTATTTGTGGCAGACTTTTTGAGGGGAAATACACATATCTTGGTAAAGAATATACAATGCCAAATCACGGTATTGCAAGAAGCAGCGAATTTTCATTATTGAAGCAGAAGGACAATGAAATTACGCTTTCACTTTCAGCTGATGATAATACTAAGGAAAATTATCCTTTTAATTTTACTTTTAATGTAACCTATAAAATCGTAAATAAAACATTAACAGTTACATATACAGTTATAAATAAGGATACTAGAGAGCTAATTTTTGCAGTTGGTGGACATCCTGCATTTAATGTGCCTCTTAATGAGGAAGGAAGCTTTGAGGACTACTATGTGGAATTTGGCTCTGAGTGCAGTCCTTTAAGAGTTGACTTTTCTCCTACATGCTTCTGTACTAAAGATGATAAATTATTTACACAGGGTACAATAAAGCGCATTGATTTAAAGCATGAGCTATTTGATAATGATGCGATTTTCCTTTACAATGTTGATAAGACAATTACTTTAAAATCAGATTCTCATAAGTATAGTGTTACTATGAAATATGACAGAATGAAATATGTAGGCTTATGGCACATGCCAAAAACTGACGCGCCTTATGTTTGCATTGAGCCTTGGACATCTATTCCTGCAAACGATGGTGTAGTTGATAATCTTTTAACAAAAGAGGAAATGATTCACTTGCCTGTTGGATATACATATAATAACTCTTACAGCATTACAGTTAAATAAACAAAAAAAGACAGCTAAGCTGTCTTTTTTATTATCTGCCTGCAAGTAAAGCGTTAATTATTGTGAAAATAAGCAAGCCTACGTCTGCAAGCACTGCATACATCATCTTAAAATTAAAGAATGGAATTGAAAGTAGCGCTAAAACTGCAACCTTTACTATCAAAGAAAATACAATATTAAATACTGCTCTTCTGTGTGTTTTCTTTGCGATTTTTATTGCGTTTGCAACATTTTCAAGGTTATCATCCATTATTACAACATCTGATGCTTCAACGGCACTATCTGAGCCTGTTGCTCCCATTGCGATGCCTACATCTGCTCTTGCAAGGGCAGGAACATCGTTTATGCCGTCGCCACAGTAAGCTATTTTCTTTAAATTTCTGTTGTTGTTTTTAATATCCTCAATAGCGTGTACCTTGTCAGCCGGCTTTAAGTTTGAATATGCGCCCTCAGCAAGTATGTTTTTAGCTATTTGATCTACCTTGAATTTTTTGTCGCCGCTTAAAATAATTTTCTTTTTAACGCCTAACTTTCTTAATTTTTCAAATACTCTTTTGCTATTATACTTTAGCTGGTCGCCAATACCTATTGAGCCTACATATTCTCCATCAACAGATACATATACCGATGCAATAATGCCTGATGGAGCATCAACAAATGACTTTGTGCCTGCTTTAATATGTCCGTACATGCTATCACATTCAACACCGCTGCCTGCTGTTTCAATGTAGTTTTCTCCCTCGGGGATTGACACATTGAATTTTTTTGAAAGCTCAGTTATGGCTTTTGCTATTGGGTGGGTTGATTTGCTTTCAACTATTGATACTAGCTCTAGGAGCTTAATTTTATCAACCTTTGCACCATATGTATCAAGGCTTGTTACTACAAGCTCACTACGCGTAAGTGTTCCTGTTTTGTCAAATGCAATAATTTCAACATCTCTTAACGCTTCAATGGTTGATGAGCCTTTGATTAAAATGCCTTTTTTTGAAGCATAGCCTACTCCACAGAAATAAGTAAGAGGTACTGATATTACCATTGCGCATGGGCATGATATTGCAAGCACGCCTAGTGCCTTATATGTCCAGAACGAAAAGCCTAAATTTCCAAATATAGGTGTAATCATATCAATAACGGGTGGTATAATTGCAACTAGTAAAGATACTCCTATTGCAATAGGGGTATATATTCTTGCGAATTTTTTGATAAATTTTTCGCTTTTGGTTTTCTTTTCAAATGATTTTTCAGCTATGTCAACAATTCTCTGAGCTGCGCTGCTTGAAAGGGGGCGCGTTACCTTAATTGTGATAGGAGCTTCAATGTTCAGGTAGCCTGCTAAAACACGGCTACCGTGCTTTATATGCTTTGGTGCGCTTTCGCCTGTAATTACCGATGTATTAACAGAGCCTAAACCGCCAACTACAATTCCATCAAGAGCAATTCTCTCTCCGGGCAATACCTCAATTACCTCGCCTACTGTAACATCCTTAGCTTGCATAACTGAGCCGTTTTTAAGTCTTACTCTGTCTGTTTGAAGTCCCGCGAGAATTTCAATAGATTTTTTGGAGCTTTCTCTTGCGGTATCCTCAAAAAGCTCGCCTATCATGTATAAAATCAAAATTATGTTTGCTTCAAAAAATTCGCCTATTGCCATAGCACCAAAGGATGCAAGAAGCATTAGCATTTTATCGCTTATGCTTTTTTCCTTAAATAGCTCCTTAAATGCACCTATTGCAACATCATAGCAAAGAATTATATACGCTAATCCAAATAAAGCGAATGGCAAAAATTCTGTGAAAATTTTTGTATAATATCCGCAAGCCACTAAAAGCGATGCGGCAACTATTCTAAGCAGGGTAATGAGATTTTCCTTAATAAACCTTTTCATTTAATTCTCACCTACCATTATTCGGAGATATGCTCCATTCCGCAATCTATAATTGTTTTAACATGGTCGTCGGTTAATGAATATACTATGTTTTTGCCTTGTCTTCTTGACTTTACTAAGTTACTTGACTTTAAGATACGAAGCTGATGGGAAACGGCAGATTGGGTAATTTCCAAAAATTCGGAGATTTCGCCAACACACATTTCGCTTTGTGTAAGCGCGCATAGTATTTTTACTCTTGAGCTATCTGCAAATAGCTTATATAATTGTGCAAGCTCCTCAAAAAGCTCGCTGTTTTTTGTAATGATTGCTTGAATTCTTGAAATTGTGTTTGAATCCATTTTTGTATCTCCTTATTGGTGTTTTATAATACTTGAACATTTGTTCATATGTATTATAGTACAAAGATTATTATTTGTCAATACTGTTTGTAATAAAATTATTGATTTTTTTATATTTTATGGTAAAATGAAATATATAATATATTTTATTTTATTGAGGTAATTATTATGTTAGATAACGCGTTATGGATTACATATCCAAAAAAAGAGGAATACAGCTGTCCTGTTTTCAAAAGATGCTTTAATAAAACAGGAGATATTAAAAAAGCTACTATGAAAATTACTTCTCTTGGTTGCTACTATGCAACACTAAACGATGAGAGAATTGGGGACTTCGTTTTAGCTCCCGGTTGGACATATTATAAGCGTGCGCAAATGCAGGAGTATGACATTACCTCAATGATAAAAGAGGAAAACGAAATAAGAGTTACTCTTTCTCAGGGCTGGTTTAACGGCAGAATTAACATCCGTACAAGAAAGGAATTACCTGACATTTGTCCTTCCTTAATTTGCGAGATTGAAATTATATACAAAAACGGCAACAAGGAATTTATTCGCACCGATGAAAATTGGGAATGTGCTCTTAGCAAAATAAGATTTTCCGATATTTACGACGGAGAAATTTACGATTGCAACTATGAGGAGCAATTTGTTCCCGTTAAGGTTGAGGGCTATACCGATTTCAAAATAGTTAAGCAACAAGGCGAGGATGTTAAGGAGCAAGAGATTATTTTTCCGCAAAGTATTTTTAAGACTCCTAACGGTGAGACTGTTATTGACTTTGGTCAAAATATGACAGGATATTTTGAAATCAGCCTTGATGCTAAAAAGGGAGATAGAGTTTCATTTTCCGTTGCTGAGGTTCTTGATAAGGAAGGAAATTTCTATACTGAAAATTACCGTAGCGCAAAAGCAAAATTTGAGTATATTTGCAAGGATGGATATCAGGTATATAAGCCTAAATTATGCTTTTGGGGATTTAGATATATAAGAGTTGATGAATTTCCTTATGAAATTACTAGCGATAATATTAAGGCTATTGTGCTTCATTCCGACATAAAGAGAACGGGTTATCTTGACTCTTCAAGTCCGTTACTTAATAAGCTATTTTCAAATATTATTTGGGGACAAAAGGGCAACTTCCTTGATGTGCCTACTGACTGTCCTCAAAGAGATGAACGACTTGGTTGGACAGGAGATGCACAGGTATTTATTAAAACTGCATCATATAACTATAATGTTGAAAAGTTCTTTGATAAATGGCTTGAGGATTTACGCCTTGAGCAAAAGCGTGAGGGGTTAATTCCTTTTTGTGTTCCTCAGGTGCATGAAAAACCGGGAAGCTCAACGGCGGTATGGAGTGATGCTTCAACGGTTTGTCCGTGGCAGATATATCTTACATACGGAAACAAGAAAATTTTAGCAAGACAATTCAAGTCTATGTGCGATTATGTTGATGAGATTGGCAGAATAACTAAGAAAAAGGACCTTTGGTACGGCTGCTGGCATTTTGGCGACTGGTTAGGACTTGATGCGCCTGCGGGAAGCTATAAGGGTTCAAGCAATACGGATATTATTGCTTCTGCTTTTTACGCTTACTCTACAAGCCTTGTTATAAAGGCTGGTAAGGTGCTTGGCAAGAATGTATCAAAATATGAAAAGCTACACAAAAGAATTATCGAAAAATTTAAAAAGACATTTACCGAATTTAACACACAAACGGAATGTGTTGTAGCACTTTACTTTGACTTAACAGACAATAAGCAAGAGGTTGCAAACAAGCTTGCAAGGATGATTATTGAAAACGGCAACAGATTAAAGACCGGATTTGTAGGCTCACCATACCTGCTTCATGCTTTGTCTCAAAACGGATATACCTCTCTTGCTTATGACTTACTTTTACAAGAGGAGTTTCCGTCTTGGTTATATTCCGTAAAGCAAGGTGCGACCACCATATGGGAGCATTGGGACGGAATGAACGACAAGGGAGAGTTTTGGTCTAAGGATATGAACTCCTTTAACCACTATGCTTTTGGTAGTGTGGCTGATTGGGTTTACGGTGTTGCTTGTGGCATTCAAACCGATGAAAATAAGCCGGGCTTTGAGCATATTATAATTGCGCCTCAGGCAACTAACAAATTAGACCATTTAAGTGCTTCTATTGACACGGTAAGGGGTGTAGTATCATCTAAGTGGTATCACAAGGATGGTAAAATAAGATATGAAATTACAACTCCATCAAGTGCCACTATCATTATTGATGGTGTTACCTATGAGGTTGAGAAGGGTAGTTATATTTTTTAATGAAAGCATTAATTGCATTAAGTGGCGGCGTTGACAGCGCATGTGCTGCTATAATGATGAAAAATCAAGGATATGAGTGTATTGGCGTTACAATGAAGCTACACTCAGAAAAGGAGTCCTCTTGCCTTACATCTAAGGACATTGAGGATGCAAGGGGAGTTTGCGAAAATTTAGGAATTCCCTACTCTGTGGTTGATTTTTCAAGTGATTTTGACAAATATGTTATTGAAAATTTTATAAGTGCATACGAAAACGGCGCAACTCCTAATCCTTGCATTGAGTGCAATTTCCGTTTAAAGTTTGACAAGCTTTATGAATATGGAATTGAAAACGGATGCGATTTTATTGTTACTGGTCATTATGCAAGAATTGAGTATGATGAAAAATACGGCAGGCGTGTGCTTAAAAGGGGTTTAGACCCTAAAAAGGACCAAAGCTATGTTTTATGGCGTATATCCAAGGAAAAGCTTGAAAAAACAATTTTCCCTCTTGGGAATATTCTTTCTAAGGATGAAGCAAGAGAAATGGCAAGCTTAGCAGGGCTTGATGTAAGCACTAAAAAGGATAGTCAAGACATTTGCTTTATTCCAGACGGAGATTATGCTGCCTTTATTGAAAATTACAGAAAAAAGTCCTACCCTGTGGGCGATTTTGTGGATTTAGAGGGCAAGGTGCTTGGCAAGCATAAGGGAATTATCCGTTATACCATTGGGCAAAGAAAAGGCTTAGGGCTTGCTCTTCCTGCTTCAATGTATGTTGTATCAAAGGACTTAGAAAAAAATCAAGTTATACTTGGCTTTAATGAGGATTTATTCTCAAAGGAGCTTTATGCGACTGATGTAAATTTATCGGCTATTGATGAAATTACTGAGCCTATAAGAGTTAAGGCGAAAATTCGCTATAATCAAGAAGCGAAGGACGCATACGCAACTATGGAAAATGGGCTTTTGCATATTGTTTTTGATGAGCCTCAAAGAGCCGTTTGCCGTGGACAGAGTGTGGTTATTTATGATGAAGATACCGTGCTTGGTGGCGGGATTATATGCTAAAGTATTAGCATATAAATGAAGCGCACCATAGGTGCATAAAAAATGAAGCAGAGCTTCGCTCTACGAGGCACACCTTCGGTGCATTGAAGGTTTGATGTATGCTTCGCTTCATATTTGCATAGCAAATGCTTCATAATCACGAAGTGATTGCTTCGTTTTGACAAGATCATTGCTTAATTTGTCATTGGACGGTCAATTGATGTCCTACGATTAGTCTAATCTTGTTGACTGATGGCGGCTAACATATAACAAAAAGACAGAATTTTTAGTGGAAAATTCTGTCTTTTTATATGTTATTTATTGTAAGAAGTTAAGCATTTCGGACAAGGTCATATCCTTGAACATTTCTTTATAATATTCAAGCTCCTTCATTATCATTTCATCAATAACCTGCATACCGAGCAGCTCAACGGGAGCTTTATCATCAGTTAATATAAGATTGCCTGCCTGGTAGCGAGTTAGCCTTTTATCCACCGTAGAAAGAATTTGGGATAATGGGTGGCTGTCTTTTGGATAAAAATTTTTAAAGCTGTCAACCATGTGTGTATTATTTGAAGCAAACACTACTCGGTTTGTGCCGCGGTCTGCCACGTAAACGTTATTAAAAACAGACGCAACCGTATCACAAAGGTATTTGTCAATTGAGCCGTCGGTTGAGGAATACATATTAAGGTTTACTACCATTACGCCGTCATCTGTCAGATGTTCATTTACCTCGTTAAAGAATTCGACGCTTGACATTTGAAATGGGATAGTAACATCGCGGTATGCATCAACCATAATAACATCATATTTGTTTGCACTGCGCAAATATGCTCTGCCGTCAAACTCAACGCACTTAATTCGTTCATCCTTAGGAAGTCCGAAGCGGTCATATGCAAGGTCAATAATCTTTTTATCAATTTCAACGCCTGTCATTACCGTATTGTCAAAATAGCGATAGCATTGAGATGCGTAGGTGCCGCTTCCCATTCCAAGAATAAGCATATTAAGCTGTTCCTTTTCGGTAACACCTGCCATATAGGGCGCGGCTAAGGCGTAATCGTAGTACATGCCTGTAAGTCCGCCGTCCTTTTTTGTAATAGATTGCACTCCAAAAAGAACGTTTGTGGAAAGAACGATATCATCTTCATCTTCCACAACCTGCAAATAATTGTATATGGACTCATCCTCGTAAAGATTTGGATCATTACGCCAAAACGCAAAGCTGTTTACAGATGCAAGAAACGAAAAGACAATTACAAAAGCTGCCATTACTGAAGCCTTTACAAGGTTTGTCTTAGCGGTAATGAAATACGTAATAGCGATTGCAAGCAAGATGATTGCAAAAATAATAAACGTCCATGATGTTCCAACCAACGGAATTGTGATAAAGGTTGGAGTAAATGTGCCGATAATTGAGCCTATTGTATTAAGGGCGTTAAGCTCGCCTACTATTTTTCCGTTTTCATCAAGGCTATGTACCGCATATTTAACAAGTGCAGGGGACACGCTTCCAAGAAGCATAAGAGGAAATACGAACAGAACTAAACAGGAGATAAGCGATGCCCAAATTAAAAAGTTTTGTCCCACAAGCATTGCAAGCGCAAGTGAAATACCTGC
>JBGVPY010000074.1:0-1757 GCA_045127235.1 Eubacteriales bacterium | reverse complement strand
TGCACAAAAAAAAGAGACGCAAAATATTGCATCTCTACAATATATTCCTTCGGCAGTAATTCGTATCGGTATTAAAACTGCATCAGGAGGAGATTTCGAAAACCACCGTTTTATTGATGCTCCAGGATATTTCCTTGATTTTACATTAGCAGAAAAATTTCATTGGCAAAACAAATGGGCTAAATCATTAAGTATTGCAAGTTCAATAGGATTTTATTGCTGGCAAACAGGATGTGCCGAACAAAACGATGCCTATATGTATGGCATCAGAGCCGAATTTGAGGCTCAATATCTGCGCTTACTTACCGAATGGGGAGGTTATACTGGTTGGCAAAATAATGGAGACTGCCCTATGAGCATAAAGACTCGTTTAGGCATACCTTGTCCTCTTGGATTTGAGCCATACGTAGCATATCAATATGGAATCCATGATTGGCAATATCACGAATTTCGTATTGGTCTAAAATATTCAATTGATATCATAAAATAATATATATTTGATATACAAAAAAGGCTGATCAACAATGTTAATCAGCCTTTTTTTGTAGCGGGATCGAGAATTGAACTCGAGACCTCCGGGTTATGAATCCGACGCTCTAACCAACTGAGCTATCCCGCCATACTTTCTTTCCTTAAAAAGCGAGTGCAAAGTTACGCATTTTTAATGAAACTACCAAATATTTTGGCATAAAATTTACAACCTTATACCAAAATATTGGTTTTCAGTATAATAATTACATTTTAGCAGCAATAGCAGTAGCAATTTCTGCCATTTCCGATGCTTCAAGTTTGAGTTTTGGGTTAGAAATAACCATATCTTTTTCGGCATTTATAGGAATTAAGTGCACATGCACGTGTGGTACCTCCATTCCCATAACTGCAACACCAATACGTTTACATGGCACAGCCGCCTCAATTGCTTTAGCAACACGCTTAGCAAACATCATCAAACCTGCATACATCTCATCATCCATATCAAAAATATAATCACCTTCTTTCTCTGCTTCAAACTTAGGGATTACAAGAGTGTGCCCTTTGGTCATTGGATTGATATCAAGGAACGCAAAATAACGATCGTCCTCTGCCACCTTGTAGCAAGGAATATCTCCGTTTATGATTTTTGTAAAGATAGTCATAATTTAGTAGTTAGTAGCAAGTAGTAAGTAGCAAGAACCATTCGGCATAAAAGACCAAAATAAAAATTCTTACGACTTACGACTTATTTCTTATATCTATATTAAATTGAGATTTCAAGAATTTCAAGCATCAACGTACCAGCAGGAACTTTTGCTTCTGCTACATCGCCCACTTTTTTGCCCATCAATGCTTTAGCGATTGGTGTAGTTACAGCCAATTTACCTTCACGAATATTAGCTTCGTTTTCAGACACCAACATATAATTCATTTCACGACCAGATTTTTGGTCTTTTACTTTTACTTTTGAAAGTATTTGAATAGAATCAGCCGATACCATCGACTCATCAAGAATACGTGCATTTGCAAGAGTATCTTTGAGTTGAGCAATTTTCATTTCAAGCAAACCCTGTGCCTCTTTCGCAGCATCATACTCTGCATTTTCACTCAAATCACCCTTATCACGAGCTTCTGCAATTTGCGCTGAAATACGTGGGCGTTCAACAGATTCTAATTGTTTAATTTGATCAATCAATTTCTTGTAACCTTCTTCGGTCATGTAAGTTACAGCCATAATCTTTAAAATTAGTTACTAGTTAGTAGTTAATAGTTAGTAATTAATA
>JBGVPY010000073.1:0-1710 GCA_045127235.1 Eubacteriales bacterium | reverse complement strand
TTTTCAAGAATGAATTTAAAGTAGAATAATGTATAAAAATCTACCAATTGATACATTGCTCCTTTTGACAATTTGCCTATTTGATTGTATTTACGGATAAAGCCACAATGTTCCAAATCTTTCAGAATTGTGGTTAGCATTCCTCCTTGTGTCAAATTAGCTTCTGTTGATATTTCATCCCTACTCATTCCAATCTTTTTCTTACCCAAAGCATTAATTACGCTTAAATAGGCTTCCGGTTTTTTGAATAATGAACGATAGAGGGCATCAAATTCATCCCTTAACTCACCATCCTCAGAGAAAAAGATACTATCAATATTCTGTGGAAGACTTAAATCTTTTCTGAGCAAAGACCAATAGAAAGGGATTCCTCCCATCACCATATAACATTCTAATAATTGACGGTGTTGCATACCAAGCTTTCGGCTTTTTGCATACAATTCACACTCATGAAGCGTAAATTGTTTAAGGTTAATCTTTTTATTGAGTCTATTATGAAGCCCACCATGATTGTTAATGATTTTATCTACTATCCATGAGGTGGCTGAACCACATACAATCAATAACACGTCCTTTCGTGCAGATGCATAGGCATTCCAGAAATGTTCTAATGCAGGGATAAAATTACTCGCTTGAGTATCCATCCAAGGTAATTCATCAATAAAAACTACCTTCTTCTTTGCACGCGATTTGCGAATTAAATCATCCAAAAAAGAAAATGCTTCAAACCAATCCTTTGGAGTCGTTTTCCCTTTTAACCCATGTTTCTGAAGAGATTTTCCCCATTCTTCCAATTGTGAACTTCGCGGTGCGTTTGCAATTCCTGAATGTTGAAATGTAAATTTATAATTGAATGCTTCTCGCACAAGAAAAGTTTTACCCACACGACGCCTTCCATATACAACTACAAATTGTGAATACTCGTCGCTATATGCTTCATGAAGCATTTTTAGCTCATTTTCTCTTCCTATTATCATACATTTTACTTTTAGTCGTATGCAAAGCTATATAAATTTTCTCAAAACTCAGCGAAAAGTGCTTAGAAAAATACGATTTCGCAGAGTTTTATTTTCAATACCACGTATTATAACCCTATTAATCAGTATTGTACAATATTGTCAACATGACGTATTATGATAGGAAGAGTCAACATTTTTACATAGTTGCACTTCATCGTTTTATTAAGTACAAATTTAAAAAGTAGCTTATCCGTTGTGGAAATGTGGTGATTTTTGATAGATTTCCACAAGCAATAGCGCATTTTTAGGAGCTCCCCCATTAATAAACACTTTACTTTATAGCCGTATATATATACGTTAATTAAAGTAAAGTTTAAAAGATGGAGAAAGAAAAGAGAGGCTTTGCCTCTTTAGAAGCTATTAAGTGAGTGTCTATCTTCCACAACTCACTTTTTTCTCCCTTACTGAATAGTGTTTTCCTTTTACAAGAACAATAACACCCCTATTAAGAGTGAAGTCGTCCAGCAGTTAGTTGACATAATCAGCGAAATTTTCACGTATATTTCGTGTCTATTCACAAACAGTATAAATCAAAAGTAATTTTAAGCATGGAAAACGAGCATCAGATAATTAAAACATAATCATTGGTGTCACATAAGAAACAGGGACACTAATGATTATTTTTTTCAAAAAAAACGAATCATCGGCGAACAAAACAGGCTTCTCGGATGTTAATATTGCAATATGCAGG
>JBGVPY010000072.1:0-1775 GCA_045127235.1 Eubacteriales bacterium | reverse complement strand
CCGCGTCACGAACGTTTACAACCGTGCCGAGCCATTCAACGCCAAAGCTCGACGCAAACGCCGATACGCATCCAAAAAGAACACCGATGATGATCTGCTTTGTCATATACGGTAAATTCTTAAACTTAGTGTATTTATCAGCCAAATACACGCCAAGTACGAGAATACAGTTTATAATTATGGATATCGCTAATCTCATTCCTTTTCTCCTTATGAAAACAATCTTATCAACCAGCCAATAAACAATTGAACCAATCCGAGAAGCAGATCTCCAAAGATTCCAATTGTCAAAAGTAAAATTATATACAAGAGCATACTTCCGCGGCTGACAGAGTTCTTTGAAATGGTATAATAAAAATTAAACTGTCCTTGTAAATTATATTCCCTGTTTTGATTCCATTGATATGTAATAACATCCTCTCGATTATAATCTTTCAGAAGATAGTCCTCATAGAGGTTTTCCTCCAAGTGATGAGTACGATAACAGCTGGAATCGTTCAGCTCATAGTTTTCATCAATCGAAAGAGGGAGCTTGAGATATAAACGATATGGGCGAACAAAGAGACCGTATCCAACCAATCCGAAGAAAAGCATAATGCCGAGTGCAATTTCCCAGGCAAGAGGCTCTTTCAGCAGATCCGGTGCAATACAGAAAATACTGACAGGAATACCTATCATTGCTAAATATTATAAATCATCACTATTTTTGTTAATATAGTTTAAAAGTTCTTTGCCAACTTCTTCAGCGTTAGCAACGAACTTTAATTTAATTGTTCCGTAACCAGGAACGTTTAAAACAATAGTACCGTAGTCAGACGAGAATTTGTGAATAATAAATTCACGCAAAAATCCCGGATGGAAAATATGTGGAACGTCTACGTCCATATAACAGTACGAAAGGTCATTAAGCGAAATTTTCGCTTCTTTTTTGCCGTGGAAATACACGTATTCACCATCAGTTTCCGCTAAAACTTTAGGAAGTTTTTTATAAACGATATAAGGGCGAATAAACGTAAAATACCCAATCAAGCCAAAAAACAAAACTGCGCCGATTACCATAGCCAAAATCGTTGGATTTAAAAATAAAGACGGGTCTAAAATAAGTATGGTAATAGGCATAACTAAAGCAAGCGCAATATAAATTACAGCATAGTAGATAAGCACGAACTTTAACAGCCCAAGTTTATCCATTTTTGATACGAGAATTTTCATGTTTTACTCCTTTTCTTTTTGTTTTTTTGAAATTCTATCAAGCCCATAGAATCCAAAGCCCACTGCAACGAATGCAACGGGTAAAATAGCAATCCACATTAGAACACCAGGTATGCCTTGCGTTTCAATATTCACAAAGAAATAAGGATAAATAAGCGGTGTCGTAGTCGTAGGAATTAAAATAGAAGAATCAAACCCCAAAATAATTGCCTGAATGAGCAAGAAAATTACGTAAGCAAGAGGAAACCCAATCGATGCGATGGGATAATACCATTTGCATTGCCTGCGTTCGTAGAACAAGAACCAGTCGGCTATGTACATAATCGGGAGAAGAACGTGGAATAACAAGCTTCCAATACGCCAATTCGCTTGAGGATCACGACCTTCCGCGCCAGCAAGCATAATGTTAAATACAAGAAAGGTTAAAAGGATTCCAAGTATGCCGATAAACTTCAGCATAGGCGCAGCCTTAACATAGCTATCCTCTTTTTTTCTTATCGTTTGAAACAACGCTGTAAACATAACGCCAAGGCAGAAGAAATTGCTAATATTTGTAAAATGCA
>JBGVPY010000071.1:0-3996 GCA_045127235.1 Eubacteriales bacterium | reverse complement strand
TTTACGAACGTCTTCCATTATCTTAAACGCCATACCCTTTTCAAGTCCATGGTAAATAAGATAAAGCATAATACTATCACGCGTACCTACAACGTCGGAAATTGTACAAATGCCGTCTTTAATTAGGTCTTGAGCATTTCCTAGCCATACATCAGTACCGTGAGAAAGTCCAGAAATTTGAAGTAAGTCTGAGAAATTCTTTGGTTTTGAGTCAACAAGCATTTGTTGAACGAATTTTGTACCAAATTCAGGTAAGCCATATGTACCTACCGAACATTTCAAGTCTGCTAATAGATCAGGTGAACCAAGAGGCTCTGTTGAAAGGAATAACTCATATACCTTTGGATCATTCATCGGCACGTCTAAAACAGATGTATTTGAGTACGTTTCAAGCATTTTATATTTGGTTGGAATATCGTGTCCAAGCTCATCAAGCTTTAAAAGCGTATCATGTAGATATGAGAAAGTAAAATGAGTAGTTACAATGTTGGAATTAGGATCATCAGCGGGATGCTGAACAGGACAGAAATCATAAATTTCGTATTCTTTAGGTACAACAACTATACCACCAGGATGCTGACCAGTTGTACGCTTAACGCCTGTACAAAGACCTGCAAGACGCTTCATTTCAGCACTATTAACGGTTAACTGATGCTCTTCCATATATTTGAGTATGTAACCGATGGCGGTTTTCTCAGCAACTTCTCCTATAGTTCCTGCTCTAAATACATTTTCAGCACCAAATAAATCTTCAGTATATTTATGAATTTTACCTTGAACATCGCCTGAGAAGTTAAGGTCAATATCAGGAGACTTATCCCCCTTAAATCCTAAAAAGGTTTCAAATGGGATATCATGTCCGTCTTGAACAAGCCTTGTATTACAATGAGGACAGTTTTTATCAGGCAAGTCAAAGCCTGAGCCTACACTACCATCTGTAAAGAATTCGCTAAACTTGCAGTTTGGACATCTATAATGTGGTTGCAATGGATTTACCTCGGAAATACCAGCCATCGTAGCAACAAAGGAAGAACCAACAGAACCACGCGAGCCAACTAAATATCCAAGAGATTCACTTTGATATACGAGCTTTTGAGCAATCATATATAACACGGCAAAACCGTTCTTTATAATTGACGTAAGCTCTTTATCAAGTCTTTGTGAAACAACCTCAGGTATTTCTCCGTTAAATGCATACATGTTTCTGGCTCTTTCCCAGCACATATTTTGTAGATCTTCTTCTGCTCCGTCCATTTTTGGAGTAAAGGTGCCCTCTGGGAAAGGTCTAATATTATCGTAGTCAATTAAATCAGCTATTTTATTGGTATTAGTTACAACTATCTCATATGCTTTTTCTTCACCTAAATATTCAAATTCTTTCAGCATTTCCTCGGTAGTTCTAAAATAAATACCTACGTCCCTGTCAGCATCCTTATATTTCTGACTTGCTAACAGAATTTTTCTGCCGATTTCATCTTCTTTATTTAAGAAATGGGCATCACATGTTGCAACAACGGGCTTACCTAACTTGTCGCCAAGATCAACAATTTTTTTGTTAAAATTAATTAAATCTTCATACGTTGCCTTGTTTTCATGAACTAAGAACATATTATTGCAAATTGGTTGAATTTCAAGATAATCATAAAATTCTGCTATCGCTTCTATTTCCGATTCGCTTCTGTTATCTAATATTGCTTTAAACAACTCTCCCGATTCGCAAGCAGAACCAATAATTAAGCCTTCTCTAAGCTCATTTAAGCGTGTTTTAGGTATACGAGGGTATCTCTTGAAGTAATCCAAAAAGCTTTCAGAAATAAGCTTATATAAGTTCTTAAGACCGATTTTATTTTTAACTAAAAGTATTTGGTGATGCGCAGGAAGCTTTAGTGGGTCAACGTTTGCGCTCATTGCCAAAGTCATTTTTTCCGTGTCCTCGATTCCTTCGCCTTTTAGCTTTTCAAACATAATTGTTAAAATGTTTGCAAGCATCATAGCGTCATCCTCAGCTCTATGATGATTAAATCCACCTAAATTATAATGCTCAGCCAAAGAATCAAGCTTATGTTTTTTTAATTCTGGATTGGTAAATCTAGATAAAGCCAAAGTATCAAGATACGTAAATTCAAACGGAATACCATTATCGTCGCATGCTTTTCTTATAAATCCCGTATCAAAGCTAGCATTATGAGCAACTAAAATTCTATTGCCAACAAAATTAAAAAATTCCGGTAAAACCTCACTAATATCTCTTGCATCCTTAACCATATCGTTAGTTATATGGGTTAACTCAACGATATTTTCAGGAATATCTATGTGTGGATTTACAAAAGTATCATAGCTGTCTATTATTTCGCCGTTTTTAACAATAACAGCACCGATTTCTGTAATTTTATCATTTTGGAACGATCTACCTGTCGTTTCAATATCAAAAACACAGAACTCATCGTCAAATGAAGCATTTTGAGTACCAAAAATCGCTTTAGCTGTGTCATCAACAAAGTATGCTTCCATACCGTATATCAATTTAACGCCAGCTTTTTCGGCAGCAACCATAGCGGGTGGAAATCCTTGAACGTTACCGTGATCTGTAATAGCAACAGTACGAAGTCCCCATTCCTTTACTCTTTTAACTAGCGCAGTAGGATCAATAATTGCATCTTTTGCCGACATAGTAGTATGGCAATGAAGCTCTACACGCTTTACTTCTGCGTTATCTTTTCTTTCTTGTTTACTGATTTTTAAAACGTCAGTATAGGAAATATATATTTCCTTTTCTCTGCTAAAATCATCAATTTTAATGTTACCCTTTATTGCATAAGAATCTCCCATAGCAAAGTATGAAATTTCCTCGTCGCGCTTATCAGCAGATGTAGAAATTTGTATATAAATAGAAGAATCCTTATCCGTAATACCTACTTTGATAATTGATAAATGACCTCTTTTAGATTTAACGGTTTTTTCTTGAATATCAAAAACTGTTCCTAATGTACAAACACTATGCATTCCGTTCTCTAGTTTTCTTATAGGAACGATATTTTCAATTTCAAACATGCCGCCTGCAACATATTGTGGGTCAGAAACAATAAAAGTTGTTGGACCGATTTTAACCTCTCCGTTAGCAGATTTTTCAGCATGTATCTCATCTTTAGAAAACGAGTTTGCTTTAGCAAATGATGCACGCATATTCTCTGCCTCGGTAGCCTTTTTTTCATTTGCTTTAGGCATGTCCTTTTTATTTTGCTCTAAAGCCATTCTTAAAATGTTTAATTTTTCATTTTCAAAATTTTCAATATTAAGCTTATAATCTTCTCTTTGTTCAATTTTGAAATTTACAATTACGCCAAATTCATCAAAGATAATTTTAGACATAATTTTAGTTGTATCAGCACAATTAAGAAGTTTTATGCCACCATCAATAAACGGCACCTTTATAACAATAAACTCGCCGTCCTTTGTAAAAGTGTAGTCATCAAAAAAGCCACGCGCTACAACCCCTTGACGATAGGTCTCTAAAATCAAGTCATCTAAATAATCAATTGAATACAATTCAATATCATACTTAGGATGAATTCTAAAATAATTTAATTTATAAGCTTCCTTAACTTCTGCTTCAATACGAAATAAAGCTCTTTTAGGGATAATCACAGAGGAAGAAATATCAACCTCCATCATTCTTAGCTCTTTGTCAATTCTAATCCCTAATATTTCCGCCTGTACGTAATTAATAAGGTCTGCATCAGGCAGATATTTATCAAATTTTTCAACAAATTTCATTTTACACCATCCTTAGTCTTATCTTAAAAATAGCACATTGAATGTGCTATTTTTGGTGCATATTTAATTAAATGGTTATTTTCCTTTAAAATTTTCAATTTCTGAAATTAAGGTTTCTATAATTTTATCCTCAGAAATTTTTCCGACGATTTCGCCGTGTCTGAACAAAACCGCCTCTCCTTTTCCACCGGCAATTCCAAAATCACATTCTTTGGCTTCTCC
>JBGVPY010000070.1:0-25304 GCA_045127235.1 Eubacteriales bacterium | reverse complement strand
GTATGTTACTGAGCGTGCAAAGATTCTTCCAAGAAGAATTACAGGCACATGCGCTCACCACCAAGGCGAGCTTACAAAGGCTATCAAGAGAGCAAGATTCATGGCTCTTATGCCTTATATTGACGACTAATAAATCAAAATCCGAAGCAGCAGCTTCGGATTTTTGTTATTCACATAAAAATATATAATATTGCGTTATGTCTGACTTTTGATAAGGCGTTGCATCAAGCTATACGTAATGACTTAATCTATTAAATAGAGAATAGCAAAATAAAAACGAACTATGCGGGTTAAACATAGTTCGCTATTTTTTATTTAGCAATTAAGCCATTTTGTTATACATAAGAGCAAATTGGCTCTTCTTGTGAGCTGCGTTATTCTTGTGAAGAATACCTTGAGCTACAGCCTTGTCAACTCTCTTTACAGCAGCTACATAAGCAACTTGTGCAGCTTCCTTGTCGCCACTCTCAACAGCAGCCTTAAACTTCTTAATAGCTGTGTTAAGCTGAGATTTGAGCATCTTATTACGAAGTGTCTTGGTTTCAATAACCTTTACACGCTTCTTTGCAGATTTGATATTAGGCATTGTAAAATCCTCCTTTAATAATAACTAATCCGACAGATGCACAATCCGTTGCCTGAGAGGGTGCTCCGAATATGGCCTGTTCGTACAGTTACATATTATAACACATATATTAAAAAAATCAAGTCTTTTTTACAAAAAAATCAAAAAAATTTTAAGCCTAAAATTCACCGCTATCATCTTAACTGTACTAAAACAATAATTATTGTTCATGAAAAATTTACATATGAATTCTTTGTAAACTTTCAAGAGACAAATTGTAAACTTTTTAAAGATTTGAAAAAAATTTACACATTTTTCAAAAAAACGCTTGACAGATGATTTGTTTAGTGATATAATCTGTCATTGCAAAAATATTATATTATAATTACTTTTTATTATATAATAAAAAGAGAATTGGAGTGATTAAGTCTATGGTCAAAGATCAAAAGCTTGGCAAAAACACACGTAAAAGCTTCGCTAAAATTAACGAGCTATGTGAAATGCCAAACCTCATCGACGTTCAGAAGGAATCCTTTGAGTGGTTCTTAAAAAAGGGAATTACAGAAGTCCTTCATGACGTATCTCCTATTACCGACCATACAGGCGATGTTGAAATCGAGTTTGTTTCATTCACACTTGATGTTACAAAGCCAAAGTATCCGGTTGAGGAGTGCAAAATCAGAGATGTAAACTACGCTGCACCATTCAGAGTAAATGTTCGCCTCTCTAACAAAATGACAGGAGAAGTTAAAGAACACGAGGTGTTCATGGGTGACTTCCCACTTATGACAGACAACGGTACGTTTGTAATCAACGGCGCAGAGAGAGTTGTTGTATCACAGATCGTACGTTCACCTGGTATGTACTATGACTTTTCCATAGACAAAACAGGTATGCATAACTACACAGCTCAGGTTATCCCATATCGTGGAGCTTGGCTTGAGTATGAAACAGATGCTTCAAATGCATTCTACGTTCATATTGACAAAAACAGAAAATTACCTATCACAGTACTTATCCGTGCTCTCGGCGTAGAAACCGAAGAGGATATTAAGGAAATGTTCGGCACAAAGTTTATGACTCCTACCCTCGAAAAGGACGATAGCGAAAAGCTCGCTTTAGAGGAAGGAACTACAATCAGAGAGGAAGCTCTTAAGGAAATCTATAAGAGACACCGTCCAGGCGAGCCTGCTATTGTAGAGAGTGCTGAGCAATTAATTCACAATTTATTCTTTGACGGCAAGAGATATGATTTATATCCTGTTGGCCGTTATAAGTTCAACGAAAAGCTTTCAATTTCAAAGAGAATTCTCGGTCTTACACTTTCAAGAGACGTAGTGAGCCTTACAACAGGCGAAATCATCTGTGAAATGGGTAAGGTTATCACAAAAGAGGATATCGCTCTTATTGAAGAAAACTGCGTAAACGAAATTTATGCAACAGTTATTGATAAGGAAACAGGCAATCCTGTTGAAATTAAGGTATTCGGTAACGGTTCAGTTGATCCTAAGTATTTACTTGGCGAAAACTGGAGAGACGGTCTTGAGGACTTCGGCGTTAGCGAAAAGCTTAACTTTGAAAAGCTTATGGAAATCATAGGCGAGTGTGCTGGCGACATTGAAGCTATCAGAGAGCAATTAAAGCTTAACACAGAAGCACTTTGTCCAAAGCATATTACACGTGAGGATATCTTAGCTTCAATTTCTTACCTCATCTGCTTAGACTACGGAATTGGCAAAAAGGACGATATTGACCACCTTGGCAACCGTCGTCTCCGTTGCGTTGGCGAATTATTACAAAACCAACTCCGCATCGGTATGTCCCGTATGGAAAAGAGCATTAGAGAAAGAATTAACACACAAGATGTTGAGGAGTTAACTCCAAAGACATTAATTAATATTAGACCGGTAGCTACTGCAATCAGAGAATTCTTTGGTTCATCACCACTCTCTCAATTTATGGACCAAAATAACCCACTTGCAGAGCTTACACATAAACGTCGTATTTCTGCACTTGGTCCTGGCGGTCTTTCAAGAGACAGAGCGGCATTCGAGGTTCGTGACGTTCACTATACACACTACGGAAGAATGTGTCCTGTTGAAACTCCTGAAGGTCCAAACATCGGTCTTATCTCATACCTTTCAACATATGCAAAGATTGATAAATACGGCTTTATTCAAGCACCATACAGAAAAATCGTTGATGGCGTAGTAACTGATGAGGTTGTTTATATGACAGCTGATGAGGAAGACGATCACGTAGTTGCTCAAGCTTATGAAGAGCTTGATGAAAACAACCGTTTCGTTAAGAAGAAAATTATCGTTCGTGATAAGAATGAAATCATCGAAACAGATGCATCAAGAGCTGATTACATGGACGTATCTCCAAAGATGGTTGTATCCGTTGCTACTGCGATGATTCCATTTATTGAAAACGACGACAACGCCCGTGCGCTCATGGGTTCAAACATGCAGAAGCAGGCAGTTCCACTTCTTACAACAGACTCTCCAATCGTTGGTACAGGTATGGAATACAAGGCAGCGGTTGACTCAGGCGTAGTTGTTGTATGTAAGAACGGCGGTATCGTTGAAGAGGTTGACTCTAAGCATGTTGTAGTTAGAAATGATAACGGCTTAAAGGATAGATACGAGTTTATTAAGTTTAAGCGCTCCAACCAATCCACATGCGTAAACCAAAAGCCAATCGTTGTTGTTGGCGAAAGAGTAGAAAAGGGACAGGTATTAGCTGACGGTCCTGCTACCTCAAACGGTGAAATTTCACTTGGTAAGAATGCTCTTATCGGCTTTATGACATGGGAAGGCTATAACTACGAGGACGCTGTACTTCTTAATGAAAAATTAGTAAGAGATGATGTTTATACATCAATCCATATTGAAGAATATTCACACGAAGCAAGAGACACAAAGCTCGGCCCAGAGGAAATCACCCGTGATATTCCTAACGTAGGCGACGATGCTAAGAAGAATCTTGACGAAAACGGTATTATCAGAATAGGTACTGAGGTTAAGGCTTACGACATTATCGTTGGTAAGGTAACACCAAAGGGCGAAACTGAATTAACCGCTGAGGAAAGATTACTCCGCGCTATTTTCGGCGAAAAGTCAAGAGACGTAAGAGATACTTCAAGAAGACTTAAGAATGGCGAAAACGGCGTTGTAGTTGATGTTAAGGTATTCTCTCGCGAAAACGGCGACGAATTAGCTCCTGGTGTAAACAAGGTAGTTAAGGTTTATGTTGCTCAAAAGAGAAAGATCTCTGTAGGCGATAAGATGGCCGGTCGTCACGGTAATAAGGGTGTTGTTTCAAGAATACTCCCACCGGAAGACATGCCATTCTTAAAGGACGGCACACCTCTTGATATCGTTCTTAACCCACTCGGCGTTCCTTCACGTATGAACATCGGTCAGGTTCTTGAGGTACACTTAGGTATCGCTGCTAGAAAGCTTGGCTGGAAGATTATGACTCCTGTATTTGACGGTGCTAAAGAAAAGGACATCTTTGAATGCTTAAAGATGGCTGGACTTTGGAGAGACGTTCTTCCAAATGAAAACACAGACGGTAAGGAGCTTCTTGAAGAAGTAACACGCGAGGATGGCAAGAAGGATGTTCAAAGACTTGATGAAGAAACTAAGAACAATCCTGAAGCACTTAAGAAGCTTCGCGAAGAGGGCAGACTTAAGGTTTGCGATGGCAAGACTATCCTTTACGATGGACGTACAGGCGAACCATTTGATAATCCTGTAACAGTAGGTATTATGTACTACTTAAAGCTCCACCACCTTGTTGACGATAAGATTCACGCTCGTTCAACAGGTCCATACTCACTCGTAACACAACAACCTCTTGGCGGTAAGGCTCAATTTGGTGGTCAGCGTTTCGGTGAAATGGAAGTTTGGGCGCTTGAAGCATATGGCGCAGCTTATACACTTCAAGAAATCCTCACTGTTAAGAGTGACGACGTAATCGGTAGAACTAAGGCATTTGAAGCAATCGTTAAGGGACAAAACATCCCAACTCCGGGTGTTCCTGAATCCTTCAGAGTTCTTGTTAAGGAGCTTCAAGCACTTGCTCTTGATATCAAGGTTCTTGATGCTGACGGCAACGAAATTGAGCTTTCTTCACTTGGCGAGGATGATATTGAACCAATGAATATCGTAGCTCCTGTTGAAGATGAAGATACTCATAATGATGAACCTGCAGAGGATTATGAGGACGAAGACTTCAGCGAGGATGATGAATTAGAAGCAGATGCATTCTTTGCAGAGCTTTTCGGTAATGCTTCTAACGAAAACGTTGAAGATGATAACAAATTCGACGATTTTGAAGACTGATACTAAGTTATAAAACTTTAAAAATACTAAAAAAAGGAAAATGCTGATGGAACATACATTTGATTCTATTAAAATAGGCTTAGCTTCCCCTGAAAAGATTCTTAGCTGGTCATCAGGCGAGGTAACAAAGCCAGAAACCATCAACTACCGTACACAAAAGCCTGAAAAGGACGGCCTTTTCTGTGAAAAAATCTTTGGTCCTACAAAGGACTGGGAATGCTCCTGTGGCAAGTACAAGCGTGCTCGCCATAAGGGACACAGATGTGAAAAGTGTGGTGTTGAGGTTACAACTAAAAAGGTAAGACGTGTAAGAATGGGACACATTAGCTTAGCTTGTCCTGTATCTCACATTTGGTATTTCAAGGCAATCCCATCAAGAATGGGTCTTATCCTTGATATTTCTCCAAAGTCTCTTGAAAATGTTCTTTACTTTGTACAGAGAATTGTAATTGATCCAGGCGATACTCCACTTATGAAGTATCAGCTTCTTACCGAAAACGAATATAACACATACTACGAAAAATACGGTGACAGATTTAAGGCTGGTATGGGCGCTGAGGCTATTAAAGAGCTTCTTTGCGAAATCGACGTTGAATCACTTTCTAAGGAGCTTAAGGAAGAGCTTCTTAAGGCTACCGGTCAAAAGAAGACACGTATTATTAAGAGACTTGAAATCGTAGAAGCATTCAGAAAGAGCGGCAACAGACCTGAATGGATGATCTTAGACGTTCTTCCTGTTATCCCACCGGATATTAGACCAATGGTTCCACTTGATGGCGGCAGATACGCTGCATCAGACTTAAATGATCTTTACAGAAGAGTTATTAACAGAAATAACCGTCTTAAGAAGCTTATCGAGCTTCACACTCCTGAAATGATCATTAAGAATGAAAAGAGAATGCTTCAAGATGCAGTAGATGCTCTTATTGATAACGGTAAGCACGGAAAACCTGTAACAGGACCAAGCTCAAGACCTCTTAAGTCATTATCTGAAATGCTTAGAGGTAAGCAAGGTCGTTTCAGACAAAACCTTCTCGGTAAGCGTGTTGACTACTCTGGACGTTCAGTTATCGTAGTAGGTCCTAACCTTAAGATTTATCAATGTGGTCTTCCGAGAGAAATGGCTCTTGAATTATTCAAGCCATTCGTTATGAAGCGTCTTGTTGAAACAGGCAAGGCTTCAAACATTAAGGAAGCAAAGAGAAACGTAGAGCATAACAACGATGAGGTTTGGGATGCACTCGAAAACGTAATTAAGGAGCATCCAGTTCTTCTTAACCGTGCGCCAACACTTCACCGTCTATCAATTCAGGCGTTCGAGCCTGTACTCGTTGATGGTAGAGCAATAAGACTTCACCCACTCGTATGTAAAGCGTTTAACGCTGACTTCGATGGCGACCAGATGCCTGTACACGTTCCACTTTCATGTGAGGCTCAAGCAGAGGCAAGATTCTTAATGCTCTCAGCTAACAACCTCTTAAAGCCTGTTGACGGTAAGGCTATTGCAGTACCATCACAGGATATGGTCCTCGGTTCATACTACTTAACACTCGACAGAGCTGGCGAAAAGGGCGAGGGCAACGTATATCGTAACTTTGATGAAGCGATGATGGCTTATGAAAATAAGGACCTTGAAATTCACGCTCCAATCAAGATTAGAGTACAAAAGGAAATCAACGGTGAAATGCAATCAAAGATTATTGATGCAACACTCGGTAGATTAATATTTAACAACTCAATTCCTCAGGACCTTGGCTATGTAGATAGAGAGGTTGATCCATTTGGACTTGAAATTGACTTCGTAGCAGGAAGCAAGCAGCTTTCACAAATCGTTGACCGTACAATCAAGATTCACGGCTTTACAAAGGCTGCTGAGGTTCTTGATAACATCAAGGCGATGGGCTATAAGTACTCAACAAGAGCTTCACTTTCTATTTCAGTAGCCGATATGACAATTCCTGAAAAGAAATATGAAATCGTTAAAGAAGCTGAAGGAAAGGTTGAGGAAATCTTCCAACACTTTAGAGACGGTGAGCTTTCTGAGGAAGAAAGATATAACTGCGTAATTGACATTTGGAACACAGCAACAGATGATGTCGTTGATGAAATTAAGGGTAGCTTCAATAGATACAACCCAATCAAGATGATGTCTGACTCAGGTGCCCGTGGTAGTATGACACAGATGCGTCAGCTCGCAGGTATGCGTGGTCTTATGTTCTCAGCAACAGGTAAGACTATGGAAATTCCAATTAAGTCCAACTTCCGTGAAGGACTTACAATACTTGAATACTTCGTTGCAGCTCGTTCTGCGCGTAAATCACTTTCAGATACAGCTCTTAAGACAGCTGACTCAGGTTACTTAACAAGAAGACTTGTTGACGTATCACATGAGGTAATCATTCGTGAAAACGACTGTGGCACTCGCGACCACATGGTAATGAGCGATATCGTTGATGCAGGTACAATCGTTGAGCCACTTAAGGATAGAATTCTTGGCAGATACACTGTTGAGGATATTTTAAATCCAACAACAGGCGAGATTATCGTTAAAGAAAATGAAATGATCCTTTCAAAGGATGTTGATAAGATCATTAAGGCAGGCATTAAAGAGGTTAAGGTACGTTCAGTTCTTCGTTGTAAGACAAAGGGTGGCGTATGTGCTCACTGTTACGGTATGGACCTTGCAAGCTCCAAGGCAGTTAACATCGGTGAGGCTGTTGGTGTTATCGCAGCTCAGTCAATCGGTGAACCTGGTACACAGCTTACAATGAGAACGTTCCATACAGGTGGTGTTGCTTCTGCTAACATTACTCAAGGTCTTCCAAGAGTTGAAGAGTTATTTGAAGCAAGAAGACCAAAGAACCCTGCAATCGCATGTGAAGCAACAGGCGACGTTACAATTAAGCTTGAAGGACGTATCAATAAGATTTACGTTACCGATGAAGAAACAGGCATAGAATACAACTATGAGGTTCCATTTGGTAGAACAATGGTTGTTCATGATGGCGACCACGTAGTTAAGGGTCAAGCGCTCACAGAAGGCTATATGGCTCCATTAGATATCCTTAAGATTAACGGTATTGAAGCGGTTTATGACTATATTGTACGTGAAGTACAAAAGGTTTACCGTTCACAAAACGTTGACGTTGATGATAAGCACGTTGAGGTTATCACTCGTCAAATGACACGTAAGGTAAGAATTAAGGATCCAGGAGATACAGAGCTTATTGAAGGCATGACGATTGATATTACAGAGCTTATTGAAGAAAACGAAAAGGTACAGGCTAAGATTGATAGCGGTGATGTTTCACTTCGTCTCGCAACATTCGATCCTATCCTTCTCGGTATCACTAAGGCTGCTTCTTCAACAGAATCCTTCTTATCCGCTGCTTCCTTCCAGGAAACAACAAAGGCTCTTACAGAGGCTGCTATTCGCGGTAAGGTTGACCACTTACTCGGACTTAAAGAAAATGTTATTATTGGTAAGCTTATCCCTGCGGGAACAGGTCTTGCAAAGTATAATGAAGTCGGCGTAAAAAAGGTTGACAAAAACGCTTAGTTAAAATATAAAGCTCCTGATTTAAAATCAGGAGCTTTTATAGTGTACTAGATAAACTTACATTTGAAATAGTTAATATCTTATAAAAATATATAAAAAAACAAACCGCATTTGGGGTTCACTTCACATTTGCGGTTTGTTTTTTTGATTATCTCTTAAAGTTATTTGTATAACGGGAGCTTAATGTAGTGTTAGAATAGTATTCAACGTCAACTGATACATAGAAACCAGCATTGTTAAAGTACTTCTTAACTAAATTGAAGATTGCTGCTTGGTTTGTTTCAATTATTGAAGTATCGCCATTAGTAATCTTTACTTTAACCTTAACCATGCCGTCCTCAAGAGAATACTCAGTTGTAGTTCTTGCAGCGTTAGCGTTGTTAGAGGCTTTAGCAAGCTCAGCATTTACAGTTTCCTGTAAAGCTAAAATATTTTCGACGTATGAGTATGTTGAAACAATTTCATTGTCCTTGCAGAGATTTACAACTACGTAAGCATATGAAAGATTTTCGGTAAATATTTCATGAACTTGGTTATAAGTCATTTCTTCAAGGTAACCTATAAGATCGTCTGACTTAATGTTGATGTTTACTGTGTAAATGTAATTACCTTCTTCATCAACCGTAAGTGAAGTAGTGGTATCCTTTGCATAAGCATTTGTATAAGGGTCTAACATTTCCTTATCTGCAAGAGATGCGCAGTATGTAGCAAGAAGCTCAGCAGAATAGTGATTTAACATCCATTGATGTCTACCCTTAAGCCAGCTACGTAAATGGTCAACAGCTTCTTTATATGAATTAAACTTCATTGGAAGCTCATCGCCCTTCATTGGAACACCCCATTTAAGAACATCACGTGCAATAGAAGCATAGATATCTTCATCTTTGTAAATTTTATCAAGCTCGTTTTGAGTTACAGCACCTAATTCATCAACAATGTCAGCATACATTAAAGTCATTTCATCCTTTATGTCAAATACATATTGTGAAACAGTCTCTCTAAACTCAGGAGAAAGCTGATAAATGTATGTCAACCAAGTGTAGTTATCTTGGTTACTACCATTTGAAGTAGAAACCCAGTCGTTCTTTGATAATGTATTAGTCCAGTTTTCTCCTGGATATCCTTGGAAGCTTGCGTTAGCCCACTCACCAGTTGTAGAGTCGCCATAAACACCGTTTGTGAAGTCTGGGAAGTTATTGTAGTTAGCTCTATATGTTGAGAACTGTACGTGGCCTGCTGCACGGTCATAGTCCCAAGCAGGACCGCCATGGAGCTTGCCGTCCTCAATGTAGAAACGTGTTGAGTCGTATAAGAAGTCTTGATCCTTGAAATAGTCAGCAAGAATGTAGAATCTTACTAATGAATCTACGTCAGCGTACTTTTTAATTTCGTTGATGTCTCCGCTTACAATAGCATATTCAACCTGATAAATAGTAGAGAATACCTTTGAATATCCTTCACCGCTTAATTCGTTTCCGTCAGCTACTAAGAACTTAATGTTGAAGAATGGTGTTGTAATTGAACCACTTCTGTTGAAATAGAAGATGTTTTCTGTGTTATGAGCGGCTTCTATTTCCAAGATAGCATCTGTCTTTTTGTCAATATCAACTCTGGTTTCTTCTGGATCAACAGGGGTAGAAACTAAATAATTTCCTTGATATGCGCCATCGAGGTAAACGTCAACAAATTCCCATTTGCATGCGTAATCCAAGCCGCAAAGCTCATTGAATTTTCTTACAAGAGCATTTCTCATAAGAGTTGATTCAAATGCGTTTGCAAGAAGACAGTATTTATTGTCCTTACCTAAACCGAATAAATCTACATTTGTGCTAAATTTAATGTTATATGGCTTCTTTGCAGGGTTAGCAGTAGAGTTACCTCTGATTTTTGCTTCGCCATTATCTTCATAGTAGAAGGTGTATTCGCCGTTGTCGTCATAATAAGCCACAGCAATTTGCGCTGCTGAATAGTTCATTCCAATGCCATTTAATGAATTGATATAAATAACGGGAACGTCTGTAATAGCATATTGAATACGAGGCATTACATTTTTAAATTCTTCAACATTTCTATCAACCTCTTCTTGTGTTAAAGCTAACTTATAGCTTTCAAGAATAGGTTTGATTAGTGATAATGAAGCACTGTTATAGTATGTTTCGTAGTGCTTTGGTAATTGCTTGATTAATGTGTCAAATTCAGTGTAATCAACAATACGGTTTTCGAAGGAACCACACACTGCACATTCGCTATATTCATAGCCTTTTTTACCGGGCATTGTCCACCAATTTTGTGTATGGGGAAGCATTTCCTCAGTTAAAACAGTTGAAGTTTTGCATATAGTACATGTTACGGAGCTGTATCCTGTATTTGAGCATGTTGCATTTATCTTCGATATAATATTCCATGTGTGTCCTGATTTTTCAGTAACATCTGTTTGTACTATGGCACCGCAATCGAGACAGTAAATCATGATGATTCCATCATCAATACATGTTACCTTTGATGCTTCAAAGGTGTCTAAATGTAAATGTTTTTTACATCCCTCTGATTTTGCTGTGATTTCACTATCAATTTTTGCGACAAATCTTCTTAATAAAATTAAATCATATACATTGATTATTCCGTCGTTGTTGATATCGCATGAAAGCTCATTTACATCAAATGTTTTACCACCAATATAATTTGCAAGTAAATCTGTATCGGTATAGTTAATGGAGCCATCATTATTAATATCGCCAAGCGTATAGAAAGAAGCTGTATAATTTGAAATAATTGTTTCATTACATACAGAACATGTTTCAACAGTAAGCTTAAGTGGCTTATTGTCAGGACCTACTTTTTTTGGAGTAGAAACATGTCCGGTAGCTTTTTCATATATTGTTTTTGCTCTGTGATCGCCGCATTTAACACAGTCAACTATGATATAATAGTCAGTGGTACAGTCAAGCGTTGATGTTTCAATAATTGCACCTTCATGACCTGTTGGCTTAACGTAGCTTGAACGGTCGCAAATAATACATGTATTTACGCCACTTTCAGTACATGAAGCTGTATCATCAAGGAACCCGTAAATATGACTGGTGCATGTGTATTCGCTAGCTTTTTTACAAACTGCACTATTACCAACTGAAGAAGTAGAGAAGTTCGGATGTCTTCCGATTACTAATTTTATGTTTGGACAGTTAGCAACTAAGCTTGATGCCGAGCTTAACTGCTTACTTATAACAACCCACTCAACATATGGACAGTCAGAAAGTACGCTTCCGCCAATAGATGTAACAGAATCAGGGATGTACATGTAGTCAACGCCTGTTGCTTTAAAAGCGTTAGCACCGATTTTTGTAAGTCCTTTACTTAAATTAATTCTACCAAGATGATAAGCGCCTGAGAACGCATCGGAGTAAATTTCAACAACTGTCTCCGGAACTGTGAAAATTTCTCCCGCTCTTTCAATAGGATAACGGTAAAGAACAGTTACAGATTTGTTGTATAAAACACCGTCAATGGTTGTATAATGGGAACTTTCAGCAGCGACCTCATAGCTGGCAATTTTTGAGCAGCCTGTAAAGGTAGAAAGTTCAAATTTATACGCTGAAAGTTTTACACCTGTTATATTAAAGCAGCCTTGGAAAGCATCTGATGCACAGGATGTTACGGTAGATAAATCAAGCGTTCCGTCTAATCCTCTGCCGTTATAGAACGCTTTTGAACCGATAGATTTTGTTCCTTCGCCAATCTTTATGCTATGTAAAGCATAACAACAGTTAAAAGCATTTGAGCCTACTTCTTCTATTATTCTTTCGCTATAAATGGAAGTTAAAGAAAAGCAGTTTGAGAATAAATAATCTGGTATTTTAATCATTGTTGAAGGTAGCTTAACAGATAAAATACCTTTACATTCAGCAAAAGCGTATCTTCCAATAGTTTTTACAGAATCGGGAATAACGATATCTGAATAAATATTAGTTTTGTAGAACGCATATTCGCCAATAGATTCAAGTGTTTCTGGGAAGGAAAGCTTACCAAAAGCAAGAGTCTTATCTTTGAAAGCGTTATTGGCAATGGCAGTTACCGGATAATCAACGTCATTATATTTAATGGTGTCAGGTATATCCATTTTATTAGTACGCTTGCTTATTGTTGCACCGGTAATTGTTGCCTTGCTGTTGGCTTCATCAATACTAGCATTCCAAACAACGCCATCCTCATCAGTATATGTTGTATTTGCAGCAGAAGCCGATAAGCAAAGCGTAACAGCTAAGACAAATACACAAATAAAAATGTATAATAATTTTTTCATACAATACTCCTTTATAGCATAGTACATTTTCATACAACTATTTTATCATAAAGTCCCTTAACTGTCAATACTTATAATAATTAAATATATATTAACAGATAATAAAAAATATATAAAATACACTTGAAAAACACGCTCCTATGTGATATACTAACTACATTATTTACTTGACTAAAGCGAGGTAATTATTATGTCACTTATAATACCTGAGGGATATAAATCACTTTTAGATATTAGACAAACAGAGGTTGCTATCAAAAAGGTAAAGGACTTTTTTGAAAGAGATTTGGCAATCGGCTTAAATTTAACAAGAGTTTCAGCTCCACTTTTCGTATCTCCCGAAAGCGGACTTAATGATAACTTAAACGGAACGGAAAGACCTGTTTCCTTCGATATTTTAAATGGAGATGAGCTTGAAATCGTTCACTCTCTTGCAAAATGGAAAAGAGTAGCTCTTAAAAACTATGGATTTAGAGTTGGAGAGGGACTTTACACGGATATGATTGCTATTCGCCGTGATGAGGATACCGACAATATCCATTCAATGTATGTTGACCAATGGGACTGGGAAAAAATTATTTCCAAGGAGCAAAGAACAATCGACGTTTTAAAGAAAACAGTAAAAATCATTTATAATTCCTTAAAGCATACAGAAAACTATATCGCATATGAATATGAGTTTATCGGCAATATGCTACCTGAGCATATTACATTCGTTACAACTCAAGAGCTTGAGGATATGTATCCTGACCTAACTGCCAAGGAAAGAGAACACGAAATTGCAAAAAAACACGGTGCTGTGTTTATAATGCAGATAGGCGGAGCATTAAAATCAGGCAAAATCCACGATGGCAGAGCCCCTGACTATGATGACTGGTCTTTAAATGGAGACATTATCGTTTACTATCCTGTGCTTGATATTGCATTAGAATTATCCTCAATGGGTATAAGAGTTGATGAGGAAGCATTAAATCGTCAGCTTAAAATTAGAGACTGCGAGGACAGAAAAGAATTAGAATATCATAAAGCATTACTTAACGGTGAGCTTCCATATACAGTTGGTGGCGGTATCGGTCAGTCAAGAATGTGTATGTATTTCTTAAGAAAAGCACACATCGGCGAGGTTCAATCTGCTCATTGGGGCAAGGAAACCACCGAGGAGTGTCTAAAAAAAGGAGTTCATCTACTCTAAATTATGGAACACCTTTGGATATTTCTTATTTTACTTTACGGAATTTTCAAGGGACTAAGAGAAGCGCTTAAAAAGAAGGCTATGGAAACAAATAGTGTCATTGAGGTGCTATTTTTCTATACCTTCTTTGCTTTTTTATTGACAATCCCATTTTCTAAAGACGTATTTTCCGTAAGCCTTAAATATCATTTTGCAATTATCATAAAATCCTTTGCAATTTTTATAGCATGGCTATGTGCATTAAATTCCATTAAAAGATTACCACTTAGCGTGTATAGCGTAATGGATATGGGTAGAATGATATTTTCAATTCTTTTAGGCGTAATATTCCTAAACGAAAAGCTTCGCCTTTTGCAAATCATCGGAATTTCACTAGTAATAGCCGGTATCACACTAGTAAACCTAAAAAAAGAAAAAAGAGCCAACGAAAATTATACCTATAAGGTAATTCCGTTAGTTCTTGTGTCCTGTATTTTAAATGCACTCTCTGGCACACTTGATAAATTTCTATTAACCCCAAGCCCCGATAGATTCATATATGGCACCGAGGTATTAACCGCATCCCAATTACAATTTTGGTATATGCTTTATTTAGTATCATTCTACTTTATTTACATATTAGTTAAAAAAGAGAAAATAGATGTAAAGAAGTGCCTCAAGTGTCCGTGGATTTATGTTTTAAGCACAATTTTCATTATAGCCGATAGAGCCTTATTTATAGCAAACTCAAGCCCAAATAGCTCCGTTATCGTAATGACACCGCTAAAGCAATCCTCAGTTATAGTTTCAATTATTCTCGGCAGACTAATCTATAAGGAGAAAAACATACTTTACCGCACCCTGTGTGCATTATTGATAATTTGTGGTATAGTAATTGCAATACTTTAACCTAAATTAAGCAAAAAACAACGCAGAATGTCACCATTCTGCGTTATTCTATTATGCGGGTGACAGGGGTCGAACCTGCATGCTTTTGGCACTAGATCCTAAGTCTAGCGCGTCTGCCAATTCCGCCACACCCGCATACAACGGCGATATTATATCATATATTTTATGCTTTGTCAATACTAAATTTAAAAAGATAATTACCTATAAACATTTGCATTTATAACTTTTTTGTGATACAATGTATTTATCGTATTAAAGAAGGTGATATATTTGAAAAACACAGGTAAAATTATTTTAACCGTTTTTGCTTCGTTGACTTTTTTTAGTCTTATCTTTTGGATAGGAGTATATTATGTAGGCGGTTTATCACATCTACATTATAGTAGTGATGCGCTTAACAGTGCTATGGCGTATATTGTTATTTCCGCTCTTTCTATTGCCGTTTTTGTTATAATTATAATTTTGATGTATAAAGGAAATGAAACAATAAAAACACTTTCAATAATCTTACTTATTATAGTTATGCTTGGCTCCGCATTTTTTTCATTTATTGAAATGATTGCTGTTTCAATTTTAGGTTCAAATGGATGCTCCTATACAGAAAATATAGAAAACTACGGAAAGTATGATAAATATGATCCAAACTATTTTCCAAAATCTATTACGGATGAAATGAAAGTAGTAAAATTTTCATATTTCTATAAATACATAGATATTGACCAAGTTGATATTTATCTTGAGGTTAAATTTGATGATAAGGAAACAATGATGCAATATGTAACTGAGGCATCAAGTTTATTGAACGATGGTAATGTTAGCGAATATACAAACCCATACAATTCAAATTATACCGATATTATCTCAAACAGATCAATTAGATATCAGTCAAGCGTTATAGGAGATTTAGCATCCTACATTGAATTTGATGGCGATGAAGATTATAAATATGTTGAAATGGGCTATTATTCTATTTCATATTCATATAACGAGCTAACCGTAATTTATAATTACACATCAATAGGCAGCGATATTATGGTTGGCAATCATCCTGATAAGGGAGAATATTATCCTAAATATCTTGAACGCTTCGGCGTAGAATGGAATCCTGATAACGATTTTATGTTTAAATACATTAAATAACACTAAAAAGAAAAGAGAAACAAATATGCAAAGCTTCACATCTAACACATTAGCACCGTCAAGCAACCAATCTTGGTTTTTAGGAGATGGCAAAATACATAAGGGCAGAATTTTCTACAAAATTTTCGCAGGCGGAAATTATAACTATTCATTTAAGTTTATAAACGCTATTGACAGTACATTTAGTGACGGCAAACATTCATACGCTAATATCCCACTTGATGAATATAAAATTAATTCCTTAGGAATTTACATAACAAAGAATTTAACAAATGACTTAAACGATAAAATCTCACTTACCGTAAACGGCGAAAAATCAAAAACGGTTATTCCCAAGGAAATATTCTATACAGACCCAGTAAAGCTAACCTGTGAAAAAAATGACTACATCTGTCTTGAAATTGAATTTTCAGGCAACGGCAAAATTCCGTATATGGAAGAAATGATGATTCCATCTTTTGTTTACGATAACGAAAGTTGGAAAGCAAGCAAAAGAACTCCGCTTTGTGCATCAATTCTTTGCGATAGACCGATAGAGAATAAAATCGGATTTTTTGGCGATAGTATTACTGAGGGCATCGGTGTAGCAAATAACTCATATAAATGGTGGTGCGCTCAAATTGCTGACCTTGTTGGAGAAAAATATTCCTATTGGGATATCGGTATTGGCTTTGGTAGAGCCCACGATGCTGCATCAAAAGGCTCATGGCTTGAAAAAGCACAATCTCTTGATACTGTAACAGTATGCTTTGGTGTAAACGATATTTGTCAAGGCTTTGACGAGGACTCTATTAAAAACTGCTTATATACAGTTGTAACTGAGCTTAAAAACGCGGGAGTACGAGTAATCTTGTTTACAGTCCCACCATTTGACTATAATCCTGAAAGAGAGCAAATTTGGCGTAATGTAAATAACTACATAAAAAACGACCTATCAAAAATAGTAGAAACCTACGATACTGTATCAATTTGGGGAGACAAATCACCAAATGAGCATAGAGCAATATACGGTGGACATCCTAACGAAGAGGGAAGCACACTTTTAGCCAAGGATTTTGTTTCAAAAATCGACTTATAATAACAATATATGAACATATAAACATATAAACAATAATAGAAAAGAGTGTATTTTGCAAAATACACTCTTTTCTTGTCTGCGTTTTAACCGAAATTTTATTATAAAAGCTTATTTCCATGTCCGTCTTCATCAATAAGACCCAGCAGTATCAATAATCCTTCAATTATGCACCATAAATGCATTACAACTACTAGAACTGATGCAAGAAATAAAGGAATGAAAAATCCAAAGATAATAATTTTAATATTTGAAATATTGTAGCAGATAAGAGTCATTATTCCAAGAAGCAACAATGAAGCAGTAGGCACTAAAAGCTGAGTCATACCTTTTCTTATGTTCTTTAAGTATAAACTGTAAATACCAAATCCAAACAAAATAGCAAGTAGCCCTGCAACAATTCGATGCTTAGGCTTGTGATAGAAGTAAGAGTAGCTATTTTCATCATCTATTTCAATTCGTTTGCCACATTCAGGACAGTAAATTCTCTTGCCGTCAAGCCTGATTCCACAATGCTTACAATACATATGCTCTCACTCCTTTTCTTGAATTATAAATTTATTTTACCATTAAATTACATTTTTGTCAACAAAAATCCCATAAGATAAAAATCTTATGGGATAAGTATATTAAAGAATTATGCAAATTAAGCCGTTTGATCCCTCATTTATCACTCTTGAAAGAGTGTCAGAAAGCTTTGCTCTTGAATCCTGTGAAATATGCTCAAGCTTGGCATGTAAGCCGTCGTTTACTAATTCGTATAATGTTTTTCCAAACATGTTTGATTGCCAAATTCTCTTTGGATCATCCTCAAATTCCTCAAGCATATATTTAACCATTTCCTGCGATCTTTCCTCAGTACCTACAATAGGATTGATTTCAGTATCAATAGAAGCTCTTATCATATGAATTGACGGAGCAGATGCCTTTAGCTTTACTCCGTAAGCTCCTGCCTGCTTAACAATTTCAGGCTCCTCAAGAGTCATATCCTCATAATCAGGTAAAACAATACCGTAGCCTGTGCTGTTTACGTCATCAATAGCTTGCGCAAATTTATCAAACTCTGATTTTATTTCGCTTAATGATTTAATTGTAGTAAATAAATCCTCATCATCGTTAATTTCGATACCGCTAAGCTCACTAATGATTTTGTAATATAATTCAGGTACTAACGATACGTTAATATCAACAGTTCCGTTACCTAAATCACAAACAACCTCAGGCATTTTCCATACGTTTTCATTTTCAAAAAGAGAAGAAGCAATTTCGTTTATATCGTCAATTTTTGAAGCGTTCATAATAGATGCTTTTATTGAAGATAATATACTTTCCTTTAACCAATGATTTCCATCAAGAGAAGCAAAATACTTAGGTAAATTAAATCTTAGCTCATTTATTCCAAATTGACCTAAAAGCAGCTTGAATATTCCCTCAAAATCCTGATTGTCAAGCTCTAATGCGTTTACTAATGCAACAGGAGAAGCATATTTTTTCTCAAGCTCATAAGCCAAGTCCTGCGCCTGCTTTGACTCTGGCATGCTTGAGTTTAAAACGATAACAAAGGGCTTATTTATTGACTTTAGCTCATTTATAACTCTTTCCTCACTTGTCACATAAGCATTTCGTTCAATTTCGCCTATTGTGCCGTCTGTTGTAATAACAACACCAATGGTTGAGTGATCCTTAATAACCTTTTTTGTACCAATTTCTCCTGCCTTTTCAAATTCCATAGGCTCGCTGTCCCATGGAGTCGTTACCATTCTGCTTTCGCCGTTTTCAGTAGCTCCAATAGCTCCGTCAACCATATAACCAACACAGTCAATTAGCCTTACCTTCATTTTTGAAGAGCCGACGTTTACAGAAACAGCTTCATCGGGAATAAACTTAGGCTCGGTAGTCATTATAGTCTTACCGGAAGCACTTTGAGGCGTTTCATCCTTGGCTCTTTCGCGGTCATATTCCGACTCAATGTTAGGTAGCACTACATTGTCCATAAACTTTTTGACAAAAGTAGATTTTCCGCTTCTTACAGGACCAACCACACCTAAATATATTTCCCCGTTTGTTCTTTTAGCAATATCCTCATAAATGTTCATACAAATTCCCATCCTTTAAAATATTTCATTCAATAAATATGCAAAAAATCGAAATTGTATGACAAAAGCACACCCGAAAGTGTGCTTGAAATCTTATTCGGCTATAATCCCGCACCAATTGCCGCGATAATTATACCAATGTAAAAAATGATAAATAAAACAAATAAAACGATTGAAACAATACCAAGAATCATACCAACCTTCGCAAGCTGATTCGGTCTTCCTTCGTTGTTGTTCTTATCGATGAAATAGAATACAATAGCAAGAATACCCGCAATAAACATGCATGAAACCAAAGAAATTATACCGCAAACTAAAGCTGCTATTGCATAACCACTATTTTCTTGCTTAGGCTGTTCCTGTGGTGCTTCATAGTGAGGAATTACAATCTCATTGGAAGCTCCTCTTTCATTTTGCTCATTTTGTCTTTCTTGATTTAAAAAATCATCTTTTTTGCCGTCATTATCTAAATCGTAATAAACGTTGTTGTTTTCGTTCATGATAATCCCCCTCAAATCTTAAAGTAGCTTACTAATATATGATACCATTAATTATACTAAAAATCAAGCAATTTTACATAAAACTATTCAAAAATCAATAAAATTGTGATACTATAATAAAAAAGAGAAGAGAGGAAAGCAAATGAAGGATTTTGATACAAAAATTAATGAAAAAATAATAGATAGCCATTTACATATAGAGGGTATATATAACGAAAACGGAATACACTTTTTACACGGCTTTGACGAATATAAGCAAACAAAAGGCTTGAAAGCCTTGAATATCGCAGCGCTTCCATCAGGAAAAAGAGATGTAGCGAACAACATTATGTGCGCATTTTACAAGCTTGTAAACCCCGATGATTTTATACATGGTGGATTAGTTTATACCGAATATCCCGTAAAAAAGCCTGCTAAGGAAGGTATGTCTCCTTTAGAGCAATACAAGGAGCTTATGGAAATTGGCTTTGACGGTATAAAAATGCTAGAGGGTAAGCCACAATTACATAAGCTTGTGGGTTTACCACTATGTGATGATTATTTTGATGAATTTTTTGAAGCGATAGAGAAGGACGGCACACATTTACTTTTCCATGTAAACGACCCTGAGGAATTTTGGGACCCTGCCTATGCCACCGAGGACCTAAGAAGCAGAGGATGGTTTTACGGCGATGGCGACTATGCATCTAACGAAGAGGTGTATCGTCAAATCTATGCATTTTTAGAAAAACACCCCAACCTGTGTGTGACTTTTGCACATTTCTTCTTCTATTCAAAAACACCAAAGAAGCTTGAGGAGCTATTTGCAAAATATCCAAATACCTGTGTTGACTTAACCCCTGGCTGGGAAATGTACGTTTCCTTCTCAGAAAACCCTGAGTATTATGGAGAATTTTTCAAAAAGTATAGCCAAAGAGTGCTTCTTGGCACAGATAGTACATTTCCATACAATCCTGATGATATGAAATGGTTATGTGACAGGGTGTATCGCTATTTAGCTACTGATGATACAGTAAAAAGCTTTTATGACAGACCAATTAAGGGCATAAATTTACCAAAAGAGCATAAGGAAAATATCATATTTGGAAACTTTGAAAGAAGAGTAGGCACGGAGCCTAAAAAAATTAACAAGGAAGCATTAAAACGCTATATTGAAAAATACAAACATCTAATCAAGGAAAAGGACTACCTTGACGAAATCGAAAAGCTCGCAAAGGAGCTATTATAATAATTATACTTGACTTTATACAGCATATATGATATAATTGTTGTAATTATTTATTGGAGGTAACTTTATAATCATGGACCCGGATCCTAATACTGCAAACTTTTTCATTGACAATATCGGCTCACTTATCGCAATGCTTGTGTGCTTAATCTGCTCAGGCTTCTTTTCTGCAACAGAAACTGCTTTTACTTCATTTAACAAAATCAGAATGAAGAACACCGCCCAGGATGGCAACAAAAAGGCAGCGCTTGTTTTAAAGCTTGAGGATAAGTATGAAAAGCTTTTAACAGGCATATTAATAGGCAATAATATTGTTAATATCGCACTATCATCAATCGCAACACTTTACTTTATTGAGCTTTTTACAGGCGTTGTAAATAATCCTGATTCAATCGGCTCTACTGTATCTACTGCCGCAGCAACAATAGCAGTTTTACTCTTTGGCGAAATCGCACCAAAGGTAATAGCAAGACAAAATCCCGATAAAACTGCAATGAACTTTGCGCCAATTATAAACGCAATTATGGTTATTTTAACACCGTTTACATTTATTTTCGGTGCTTGGAGTGCTTTAATGGTTAAAATGTTCCATTCTAAGGAGCAAAACACCATGACAGAAGAAGAGCTTATAACTATCGTTGATGAAGCCGAGGAGGGTGGCGCACTTGAAAGCGCAGAGGGCGACCTTATCCGTTCCGCTATTGAGTTTAGTGATGTTAGCGCAGGCGATATTTTGACACCACGTGTCGATATTTGTGCAATTTCAAAGGATGCAACTGTTGAGGAAATAGCAAAAACCTTTATTGAAAATGCATATTCTCGCTTACCTGTATATGGCGAGGATATTGATGATATTGTTGGTGTTTTACACGAAAAGGACTTTTTCCTTGCATATCATAACAATAACAAAACAGTTACAAAATACATACAAAAGCCCGTTCATGTGTCTGAGCATATCAAAATTGATGACCTTTTAAAGACACTTAAAGCCAAAAAATGCCATATGGCAATCGTAGTTGATGAGTTTGGCGGTACAATGGGTATCGTTACAATGGAAGACATTATCGAAGAGCTTATCGGTGATGTGTTTGATGAGCATGATGAGGTAACAAACGATTATAAGGAGCTACCTGACGGAAGCTTTATCGTTAAATGTTCAGCTGACCTTGATGACTTCCTTGCTAAGTTTGAAATTTCCGTTGATGATGAGGAGGACCTACCTCAAACTGTAAACGGCTTCATCATGAAGGAGCTTGGTACATTCCCACAGGTAGGAGATAGCTTCAATTATCAAACACTTAAAATTGATATCAAAAAAATCAGCTCAAAGAGAGTAGAGGAAATCCAGGTTTCCGTTATCAAAAACGAGGAGCAAACCGAAGAAGAATAAATAAAGCCACCTTGCAAGGTGGCTTTAATTACTAACTCTGTCTCAGCGGTTGAAAGGAGCAAAAATGAACGTATTTGACTTTGATGGAACAATATATGATGGCGATAGCTCATCACATTTCTATTTTTATTGCTTAAAGCACTATCCAAAAACAAGAAAACTACTCCCACGCACAATATGGTACGGCATCGGCTTTGGACTTAAAATTGTTAAAAAGAAAACATTTAAGCAAAAGTTATTTAGCTTCGTTTCAAAAATAGATGACCTTGATAAAGCAGTTTTGGATTTTTGGCAATCCCACGAAAAAAATATCAAAAAATTCTATCTTGATATGAAAAAGCCAACCGATATTATCATTTCGGCATCCCCTGAATTCCTTTTAAAGCCAATTTGCGATAAATTAGGCGTAACTATGATGGCAACCAAGGTTGACACAAAAACAGGACTTTTTGACGGCGAAAATTGCCACGGACAGGAAAAGGTAAAGCGTCTTTACGAAAAATTTCCAGATGCCAAAATAGATCAGTTCTATTCCGACCTCTATTGCGACACCCCCTTAGCCCGATTAGCCGATAAAGCCTTTATCGTAAAGGGCGAAAAGCTCTCTCCATGGAAAAAATTCTAAAACAAAAATACTGTTGCCGAAGCAACAGTATTTTTATTTTATAAATCTTTGGTTTTCAAGCTTAACAATTGCCTTATATAAGGGCAAAATTAAGAATGACATAGCAATATTTCCGCACATATGTACAATATCAAATGGAAATCCCGCTACAATCCAAGCAATCATTCCCTCAAAGCTAAGTCCAAACGCAAGCGCTTGGAACGGTGCATACAGTATTCCGTATGTGATACCGTGCAAGCCGCACAAAATAGCTGAAATAACCGCCTTTTTCTTGATAGATAACCTTTTAGGTATAAGCATGATAAACGCCCACAAAACGGTCCAAATGTATATGTAAGGAACCCACCAAGTGCCAAATCCATTGTATAGTCCAACCAAAAATACGTACAGATATATGGGAATAAGTGCATGCCACCTATATACCAGGGTAAACACCGCAATGAACATAGCAATGGCGTGTATGTTTGGCAAAAATTCCATTATCACTTTGGAGATAAACATAATCGCGCCAAGCATAGGAAATATGATTAAATATCGGATGACGCCTTTTTTCATTAAATAAGAGTTACCTTTTTCATTCTCATATCAATCATAGGTCTGTCTCTGCCATCTGTTTTTACAGAAGCAATTTCATCAACTGTCTCCATACCTGAAACAACCTTGCCAAAGGCTGCATATTGACCGTCAAGGAATTTAGCATCTGCATGGCAAATAAAGAACTGTGATGAAGCAGAGTTGTACATTTGGCTTCTTGCCATTGATATAACACCTCTTACGTGTGAAATATCATTCTTAACTCCGTTTACTAAAAATTCGCCCTTAATATTTTCCTTTGAACCGCCACAGCCTGTGCCTGTTGGGTCTCCACCTTGAATCATAAATCCTGCAATTACTCTGTGGAAAATAAGACCATCATAAAATCCCTCGCTAACTAATTTCTTAAAATTAGCACAAGTAATAGGAGCCTTGTCCTCATAAAGCTCAATATCAATAATTCCGCCTGTTTCCATTTCAATTCTAACCATAATATATACCTCACAAAAATGTTTTTTCTTATTCTATCACATAAGCATAAAAAAATCAAATACAAATATAATATTTTTAAAAAGAAATTATATTTTGTGGTGTCTTAATGGAAAAATACAAAAAAATCGCATATATAAGCGTATCAACCGTAGCAATTTTGCTTTTGTCCTATGTGTTTCTAAAATATGCTCTTAGCATAATATTACCCTTTGCATTTTCATTTTTAATAGTTGCACTTGCACGACCTATAATAAATAAAATGTGCAAAAACAGAAAAATTCCAAAGCAATTTGCCAGTATCTTAGTAATATCAATTTTGCTATTTATTGCGGTATATCTAACAACAATTTGTGTTTCCTATGGAATAAAGCAATTAGGCTTTATAACAAACAGTATTCTTGATAACCTATCAGGCGAAAATAACTTCATATCTAATGCATTTGATAAGGTGGAAAGCTTAAAAAATAAATTTCCCTTTTTAAATAATATCCTACCAGGATTTGATGAAAGCCTATATTCTGTGCTTTTAGATACAGTAGCCAATACCTTAAAAGCACTTAGCACAAAGCTAACATCCTTAATGGCAAGCTTTATTTCATCACTTCCGTCATTTATAATTATGCTAATTGCAATAATTCTGTCTCTGTTTTACTTTTCCAAGGATTACGATTTAATTGCCGAAAAAATAGAAAAATCATTTCCAAAAAATATCGCAAGCAAGCTTCCTAACATAAAAAAAGAAGCTATGACCATGGTATCAAAATATATAAAAGCATACTCACTTCTTATGCTTATTTCCTTTGCTCAGCTTTTTTCTGGATTTTTAATTTTAGGCGTTAAAGGTAGCTTTCTGTTAGCAATAATTGTTTCATTTGTTGATATGCTCCCTATTTTAGGCGTAGGGACAGTATTAATTCCTTGGTCAATAGTCGCTCTAATACAAGGCAATACCTTTTTAGGCATAGGACTTTTAATTCTATTTTTAATAGTCTATATTGTCCGCCAAATAGCAGAGCCGAAGCTTTTAAGCAAGCAAATGAATATTCACCCCCTAGTTACTATCTTTTCTATGTATGCAGGATTTAAAATTTTAGGAATAGGCGGACTTATAATAGCGCCTTTTATCGCATTTTTAATAAAATCGGTATTTAATTCAATTAAAAAAGAAAAAAATGTTGAAAACCAAGTAAAACTGTGATAATATATAGAATATATTTTACCTTTTAATAAATCACAGGAGTATTATTTATGTTTAACGATAAAAAGGTGGTTTTCTCAGGCGTTCAACCCTCAGGAAACCTTACAATAGGAAATTACCTTGGCGCAATTAAGAATTTCAGCGCATTCTCTGATGAATACCATTGCTAT
>JBGVPY010000069.1:0-8291 GCA_045127235.1 Eubacteriales bacterium | reverse complement strand
ATGCGGAAGGATATTTATTCTGTATTACAGCTTTCTTAGCTTTTACTTTCCTTTTTGTTTTTACACGTTTATTCAATATTTCACATCCTTTTGTACTCAAAATGCACTCAAAAGGCAAAAAGAAACCCCGAAAACCCTGATTTTTCAAGGCTTTCGGGGATTTTTCATTTTATTCCCACTCGCTCCTGATAAAGAAATCTTAAACAATTCTGTTTAGAGATTTTATCACGAGGTATTGTAGTTATCTGTATTATCCACAACCTATGGACTATCCGATTTTTTGTTGCCATATTGTTGCCATTGGACAGTTCATATTATACATCAAAGCCACAATAAAATCAATGCTTTTGCAAAAATTAGTTATATAAATTTTGCCTACATAATTTTTAACTTAGTATGTGGAACAATAGCTGTGCGAAATCGCCCTTTATATACGGTTTTCAAAAACCAAAATTTACAAGGTAAGGATTTTATATTTCCACCCTCAAAAATAGGTTTCTATCGTTCTACTTTTGTCACGCAATAGAGGTTAAAAACGCTCATTTTATGCGGTTAAAATATGCAAAAAACATAAAGGTAATGGTTTTATATTCAAAGCCTCAAAAATGAGCTTCTATTGCGTTACACAGTATGCAAATAAAATCGTGATACCTTTTACTCATTAAGCAAATTGTACCACGATTTTTTCGGTTACATATTTACAACTTTGGTTGCGATTTTTTCTCTGAATGAAATATCGTGTTCGACAAATATCAGCGTTGGCTTATACTCCAAAATCACATTTTCGATTTGTATTCTCGAAAAAATATCAATAAAGTTTAACGGTTCGTCCCATATATACAAATGTGCCTTTTCACATAAACTTTTTGCAATCAAGACTTTCTTTTTCTGTCCGCTGCTGAAATCGGATATATCCTTGTCAAACTGTTCCCTTGAAAAGTCGAGTTTCCTCAAAATTGCTTTGAGTAAGCTTTCATCAATTCCGTTGTTTTTTGCAAACACTGAAAGGTTGCCCTGTAATGTATCGGTGTTTTGCGAAACATAGGAAAATTTAAGCCCATTGCCTATACACACATCACCTGTGTATTTGATTTTTTCACCACATAGCAGTTTCAAAACACTTGATTTTCCGCAACCGTTTTTTCCGCATAAAGCAATCCTATCACCATTTTTAATTTCAAAACTGATATTTTCACAAATTTTATTATTATCATAGTATAAAGAAAGATTGCTTACATCTGCCAGCCTATCTTTTGTATAGATTGCAGGAGCTAACGCAAGTGCTTCGTATTCCTCTATGTTGTGTAACAATTTTGACTTTTCCGAAATAGCTTTTTCTTGTCTTGCTTCAATGCTTTTTGAGCGTTTCATTGCTTTAGCAGCCTTATGACCTACATAACCCTTATCTAATTTTAAGCCGGAATTGTTAGTATTGTATTTGCTCATTTCTGCCATATCAGACCACGATGCACTACGCTTTGCCGCCTGTGATAGTTTTGAAATTTCTTTTTGTAATTTTTTGTTTTCATTCATTTCAAAATTATCTTGCAGGGTTTTGTTTTCAAACCAAGTAGAAAAATTGCCTTTTCGTACTTCTATATTTGTTTTATTTACAGATAAAATATGGTCTGTGCAAGTATCGAGCAATTTTCTGTCATGCGAAACTAATATAAACCCCTTTTTTCTGCATAGATAATCGCCTACAATTTTTCTCGCATTTTCGTCTAAATGATTTGTAGGCTCATCTATAAGCAAGAAGCTGTTTGAAACAAGAAATAGTGCTGCAAGTAAAACCTTCGTCTGCTCTCCGTTTGATAGTGTGAAAAAAGGTCTGTATAAAACATCAAAATCAACTTCGAGCAAAGATATTTCACGCATAAATTCCCAATCCTCGCAATTAGGGCAAATATCATAGAAAATTTCTATTGTGTTTTTGGTTTTATCCTCAACTTCATACGGGAAATATTCAAAGCTAACAGATGCAGTTATATTTCCGCTATATTTGTATTTACCCAACAGAATATTCAGAAATGTGGTTTTACCTCTGCCGTTTCTGCCAACAAAACCTAATTTCCAATCTGTATCAATCTGAAAACTTGTGTTTTCAAATACATTCTCATAACTTCCGTCATAAGCAAAAGTTAAATCTTTTACATTTATTAAAGACATTATTATCACTCCTCTAAAACTGTATTTCCAAATGTTTTGAGTTGATATTACCGGCAGTAATGATACTTCAAGCAACCACTGCCAAAACAAATCAACCTTGCTTGAAGATAAATATGTGTAATAGATATTTTATCGTTCATTAAAACACCTCCCAATGCAAAAGAAAAGAGCCATAAGAAAGCATTTTCCTATGACTCAAATAAACAGTATAATATTATTTATACAGCGGAGTTATAGATATAGCTTTCCTGCTTTCACGAAAACAAAATAACGGCTCTTTAGCCCTATAATGTTAAACATAAATTAGCAAGAAAAGTTAATCATTTGTCCGCCTCCAAATCTTTTCTTAAATTATACTACATATTACTCCAAAAATCAATAGTTAGAATATATAAATTTTATAATGTTTTGTCATTTTTATTATGCTAACCACCCACACAGGAATGTGGCACATTCCTGTACCAGTGATTAAAGGGATATTTTATCTTTCAATTTCCTTGCTGCTTTTACTTCTGTTTTTGCCAAGCCTTGTTATTTCTTTCAGCCATTGGTTTATTGTTTCTTTGCCGAAATGATTTCGTATTCTGTCAAAATCTCTGACCTTAACCTCTGCTTTTGATAGTGCCATATTTTTATACCACAGCCGATTTTCAAGCTCTTTATTTTTCTGTTCTAACGGTCTGATTTTTGCTTCTGCCTGTTCAGCAAGTTTTTCCGCCCTATAACACCGCCTTGCAAGGTTTTCAATTATTTTCATAATACGCTTTATGAACGGCTCTATAAATTTTGTTTTATATGTCTTTGCCGTCATCAATGACGGAGGCTCCGGTATATCAAAATCGTCATTGTTTTTGATTTTTTGTACTGTAAGATGTGCATATTCTTCTGCCTGCTTATATGCTGACATTGTTTGCAACAAGTCTTTCTTTTGTTCTTGCAGATTTTCGACTTCCTCTATGAGCTTATCTCTCTTAAATTCGCTAACGGATTTATGCTTTTCGTGAGTTCCTTTCTGCTCCCATTCAATGCCGTGTGTAAGCATTATTTTTGATAAAACTTCCTTTTCGGAATCACGCCATTGATTAAGCTCCGTATCACTCCGACCTGTTCCGCTAAACCCTTGCTGCTTTAATGCACCTTTCATTGATACCCTTGTGTCAAGTCCTCGTTTGCTGTCCGTAGTGAACGGAACAAAATCAATATGTAAATGCGGTGTTGCTTCATCCATATGTAAGTGAGCAGAGAATACATATAGGTTTGGATTTCTTTCTTGAAAGCCTTTCATATAGTCGTCAAGGATTTTCTTTGCAAGTTGTCCGTTTTCCGTTTCAGCACCCATATTATCCTTATCGCCGATTTGAATTATTATCTCCGTAAAAGGTTTTTCCTGTTTGCTCTCTTGACTTATCTTTTTATAATAATTTTTGATAATTCTATCCGAGCGAGTTTGTTTTGCATTGTATCTTTTTACGGCATCATCAAATAATTTATGATATACTGTTCTGATGTTTTCATTGCAGTACACAACATTATTTTTTGTCCGTTCCTTGTCAACATTTTGTGCCGTAAATTTTCGGTCATTATGATTAACCGAGCCTTTACCTGTCATTATGGATATTGTTCTTTGCATATTCATTTTCACCTCAATTCTGTTAGAGTGGGTACTCTTTTATAGTAATTTTTCTTTTGTTACTTTTGTCAAAAGTAACGCAAATGCACTTTTGTCAGCAGAGCCAACAAAAATGCGGCAATCTACGATTGTTTGCGCTCTTGCAGAGGGCTTGTTCGGCTACCGCCGAAGTGTGTGCTGCTTGTGGCTACACACACCGCAAACGGCAGATATTTTTCAACAAAAATTCCGCCGTCTGCAATGGTGGAGAACGCTCAAAATTTTCTCGTTCTCACCTATCTGCAATCCGTCACTTTCGTTCCTTAATTGCCTACACGGGAATGTGGCACATTCCCGTAAATATCTCTTAAAGAGGAATCACCACCTGAAGCTCTCAGGTACACCTCTTTCATCGAGATATTTTTTGCGTGCTTCCTCACGCTCCTGCTCTGTGGGAGCAGTTTTATATGTGGTGTAATACTCACGCATTACCATTAAATTTAATTTGTTTTCAAGCTCATTTTTTATATCTTCCTCAAGCTCATACATTTCTGCAAAATGATAGCGAATCAGATTTAGAAAAAGCTCTCTTGAAATTTGTACTTTCTTCATATCCTATCCAATCCTTTCCTATCCAAAAATCCGTGTCGGTCTGTGACGGTGGTGACGGTGTTTTTAGTACCGCCACCACTATCAAAATCATCGACACGACCGACGCACACCGTCACGCAAAATTCAATTTTCTATAAGTGAAAATTTCACTCTGCGACCTGCGTGATACCTGCCATACTCATATCGTATGCCGTACTCATTGAGTAACCGCCCTGCGTTTACATTGAGCTTTAATGTCAAAACATTTGCAGCCATATCAACCTGTAATTTTTCTACAAGCTCGGTAGGACTTCCCGACCATTGCGGATTGTTGGAGGTTATAAACTTTGCAACCGCTTCCAATATCGGCTCTGGTGGTTCTTTCCATAACTCCGTTTCTAACCTTTCCAAATCCCACAACAGCTTTTCCGTATCTCTTACAAGATACAGCTTTTGGTCTTGCTGATCCCTGCCGGATATTTCAAGAACCGCATTGTTTGAAGTGCGTTTTTCCTTTTGTAGCATAAACGCTCCGTCTGCTGCTCCGAGCAATCCGTTTGTGCCTGAAATCATATCAAATTTATCGTCTGCCTGCTGCTTTCTTGTGTGATGAACAAGGAGCAGACAAACACCGAAATTATCAGCAAATTTTTTCAGCCTTGTTATGACCTCGTAATCATTGGAATAGCTATACTTATCACCGCCGAACTCTCTGACCTTTTGCAAGGTGTCAATGATAATCAGCTTTGTGTTAGTATGCTCATTTACAAATCTGTTAAGCTGTTCATCAAGTCCGTTTCCAAGCTGACCTGCATTTACGGCTATAAACAAATCGTCTGTGCTTTCATCACCGAACATTCGATAAAAACGCTCCTGCAATCTTCGGTAATCATCTTCAAGAGCAAGATATAAAACCGTGCCTTGTTTGACATCAAATCCCCATAGGCTTTTACCCGTGCTTATGTGGTATGCAAACTGCGCCATTAAGAAGCTCTTTCCAAGTTTAGGTGCTCCTACAAAAAGATATGTTCCCGGATAGAGCAAGCCGTCAATAATCGGCGGCCTGCTCCTGTAAACTGTGTCATAAAGTTTATCCATAGAAACTGTTTTCAAATATGACGGCTCCAAACTTCTTTGAAATTCTTCTTGCATTTCTTGAAAAATATCATCAGAAGCATTGCAATTTTCGTCATAATCGGTTATAATAGTGTTGGTTTTAATACTATTTGACTGTTCTTCATCTGCGCCAACAGATGTAATCGGAGCAGTCATTTCTTTTTTTGTGTTCATTACTCGTCCTCCTTTAAGCCTTGCAGAGTTAAGGTAATCAACTGAATTGTTTGCAGTAATTCCTCTGTCACATTCTCGTTTTCGATACGCTTTAACTCGGTTAATACATTCTGCAATTCATCTTTGAGTGCCTTATATACTCTCGGATTTCCCACTACAACAATGTCCTGACCTAAACATCTGCGGTAGCAATATTCTTGTTTCGGTAGTCCCGATAACTTTACTGCCTTGTTTATTAGTTCGTTTTCTTCGGCAGAAACCCGAAACCCTACTGTGATATTTCTCCATCGTTTGTGGCTGTCTAAATTTTTAGCTGACATTTTCTTCATCTCCTTTTCTGATTGTGCTTAATTTATCTGCCATTTCCGTTTGTGTTGTCGGAAACAGATGTGCATATCGGTATGTTATATCAATGCTTTCGTGTCCTACTCGGTCAGCAATGGCAACCGCTGAAAATCCCATTTCTATTAAAAGGGAAATATGCGAATGACGAATATCGTGTATCCTTATGCGTTTAACCCCTGCTGCCTTTGCTCCCCTTGTCATTTCGTGATGAAGATAACTTTTTGTTATTTCAAACATTCTTTCATCAGGCTTGATGTGGTAAAGCTGTTTGATATAATCTTGTATTTCTTCACCGAGAAAATCGGGCATTTTGACAACTCGATTGCTCTTTGGTGTTTTCGGGTCTGTTATCACATCTCGTCTGTCAAAACGCTGATATGATTTTGTAATTGCAACCGTACATTTTTCAAAATCGAAGTCTGACGGTGTTAATGCCAATAACTCACCCTCACGAATACCGCACCAATATAACATCTCAAAGGCATAATATGAAACAGGCTTATCCATAACCGCCTCTGCAAACTTTTTATATTCCTCTTGTGTCCAAAACTGCATTTCTTTGTTCTTTTCCTTACCCATATTACCGACTTTTGCTGCCGGATTTGAAGATAATCCGTAAAACCTTACTGCGTGATTGAAAATTGCACTTAATTGATTGTGAAGCGTTTTAAGATATACAGGGGAATATTTTTTGTTATCGCTCTTAACGGAATTTATCATTTCGTTTTGCCAAGCAATAATATCCTTTGGCTCAATTTCACACATCTTTCTGTTCTTGAAATATGGTAAAATCTTTGTTCGCATTATATGCTCCTTTGTGTGCCAAGTGTTTTCTTTAATACGGCTTTTCATATCTTCCGTATATGTATCAACGAAGCTCGCAAAGGTCATATCCAAATCAGCCTTTGTTTTATTAAGCTGCTCCCGTTCCCAAGCCTGTGCTTCTCGCTTTGTAGCAAAGCCACGCTTTTGTGATTGCCTGCGTTCACCTTTCCAATCGGTGTAGCGATATATAACTCGCCAAGTATTTGTTTTTTCTTCCTTGTAAACTGCCATATTTTACTCATTCCTTTCATCATATTTATCTGTGCCATAGCACGCTTTTTCTAAAAAATATCTTCTGTTGATACGCCCTGAAACCACCAAAAAGCCTTTTTCCTTTAACTCTGCGTTAAGGCTTCTGACAATTTTATATGCGTATGATTTTGATACGCCGAGAATTTCGGCAACATCTTCTACTTTAAGAAAAGTGTTATTTGCCATATTTTTCACCTCCTTGTGCGATAAATTAAACTTATATGTTTAAGTCCAATATCATTATACTAAACATTTTTGTTTATGTCAAGTGGTTTTTGAAAAAATATTAAACTTTTTTGTTTATATTATCTTGACAAACACTAAACATATATGTTATACTACCTATAAGAAATTAAAAAGGAGCAGTAAATTATGGCAATAGGTGAAAGAATACGCTTTTTACGCAATCTTAAAGGTATGACACAAAAATGGTTAGGTATGGCAGTCGGCTTTGATGAAAAGACTGCTGATATTCGTATGGCACAATATGAATCGGGCACAAGAACACCGAAAGAGAATTTAACAAATGACCTTGCCAAAGTGTTAGAAGTTTCTCCTGCTGCCTTAAATGTTCCCAACATTGACAGCTATGTTGGCTTAATGCACACTCTCTTTGCATTGGAAGATATATACGGCGTAAAAATTGAAGAAACAGACGGAGATGTTTGTTTGCGTGTTGATACATCAAAAGGCAACTCTGCCGCTAATCTTCATAAAATGCTTTTTGCTTGGCTTGAAACCGCCAAAAAGTTTTATGACGGCAATATCACCAAAGAAGAATATGACGAATGGCGTTATCATTACCCCGAATTTGATACAACACAAAAATGGGTTAAAGTTCCGTCACAACAAATCAGCGATATTTTCACCGAAGCAAAAAAATCTTCTAAAAGCAAATAATCTGTGTCATTTTCAATAAATTAAAAATGACAAGACAAAAAGAGCTAACCGATTTTACAAAAAATCAGTTAGCTCTTAATTATTATGAATAATACAGATGTTGCCAAATCGTTGCCAAAACACCTTTTAATTTTCGAAAAACCCAGTATTTATGCGGTGTTCAGCCGTTTCGTACATCATTCCCACTCTATCGTTCCGATCGGCTTGGGAGTGAGGTCGAGAAGGACACGGTTGATGCCCTCTACCTCGTGGGTGATTCTGTCCGTGATCTTATGAAGAACTTCATAAGGGATCTCCTCTATAGTCGCAG
>JBGVPY010000068.1:0-59882 GCA_045127235.1 Eubacteriales bacterium | reverse complement strand
GTGGGACAATTATTGACAAGTCAAAGAGAAATTGCTGAAAAACTAAAAATCAATAGAGGTAAGGTAGATAGAATATTCGCTTTATTCAAAAGTGTGGCACTAATTGTGGCACGAACAAATATGCAACAAAGCATTGTAACCGTTGAACTTTGGGACACTTCACAAAATGAAAGTGTGGCACGAAATGTGGCAGGAGTGTGGCACGAATGTGGCACGGAGCAAGAAACAGAAAACGAAAAAGAGAAAAGAAGCAAAAGAGAAAAAGATAAAGAAAAAGAAATAAACAAGAATGAAAAGAATGAAAGAATATCTATATATAGCCGACAGCAGTCAGCTGACAGCTGTCAGCAGAGGGACGAATTTTCTTTCCTTTCGGAAAAAGACCTTGATGGGTGGTTAGAGGAAGATGACGGTATCGACGATTGGGACAAGATGTCGATTTATTACAAAAATCAACATAGCCGTCAGCAGTTAGCAGCTAGCAGACAGCAAGATAGCTTTACGGGAAATAATGAAATGAACGGTTTTGCACTTACCAATCCTATTCAGCAAGAAAAGGAAGAAAGGAGCAACCCTCAACCCCAAACCCCTTCTCCCTTTGCCAAGCGCGGTGACACGCCCCCGTCCCCTGTCACCGATATGTTTGAGGAGTTTTGGAAAGCATATCCTAAAAAGGTTGGCAAGGGATATGCTTTTGATTGCTTTAAAAAGATAAGAGTATCAAGAAAGCTCCTTGATACAATGCTTGAAGCCATTGCCAAGCAAAAGAAAAGCGACATGTGGAAGCGTGATAAGGGGCAGTATATCCCAAATCCATCAACATGGCTCAATCAAAAGCGTTGGGAGGATGACCTTGATGGCGAGACGGATAGTAATCCATGGAGTTCATTTAAGCTTGGAATTGAGGTATAATTAACCTTTTCATACACCGAAGGCGTGCTTCATTTTTTTGCAAAAATATTTTGATTTTTGCAAAAGTGTACCGGTCAGTCCCGGTTTTTATATGTTATTATATTGTTGGGGAGAAAGGTCTTTGAAAATTGAATATAAAACGATGTTCTTAAACCATCCGTCTGCTTTGCAGACACCTTCCTTAACCATTAAGGAAGGCTTTGAGGTTGCCTTCGGCAATCTAATCTCGCTGACTGCTAACCGCTAACGGCTAACCGCTGTGAGCGAAGCGAGCCTCCAATTAAATAACAAAAATGCCTCCGATTACTCGGAAGCATTTTGTGAGTTATTTAATTACTACCTCAACTGTATGAGTGCCTGTGCGGAAGTCAGGAACGATGTTGCCATCGATTGCTTTGCCGTCAACTACTAGTGATACTGTGTAGTCCTTAGCTTTCTTTTGTGGGTTGGATACTGTAATTTCGTATTCTGCGCCACGGAATGAACGCTTCATTGAAGCTTTTTCGAATGGAAGGTGTGGCTCAATTAAGAGTCCCTTATATGATGGTCTTGCGCCAATTAGGTAGCTTTCCATTGTGTTTGTGTACCAAGCAACAGAGCCTGTAATCCAGCTATATTCCATTTGGAATGCGCTGTTTTTATGCTCTGGACCAAAGTAGCAGTTTGAGAACATGTATGGGAGACACTTATTCTTAATTTCAGCGTTATCGCCGATAATATAGCCTGGAGCAATCTTCTTAAATAGCTCGTATGCAAGGTCAGCCTTACCGTACTTTAAGAGGCCTAAAATCATCCAGATATTTGTATGTGAGTAGATTGTACCATTTTCGCAAATGCCTGGCTCCATTGCGGAAATACGACCGATTGTGGAGTCAAATTCCTTAAATGAAGGTGTTAAGAGCATATAACCAACAGGTGTTGCCATGTTTTCGTCCATTGATTTGATTACTGTGTTTGCTCTTTCCTCACTTGCTACGCCTGAGACAAGGGACCAGCATTGTGATTCCATAAACATCTTAGCGTATTTATTTTCCTTTGAGCCAAGAGGAGAGCCGTTATCGGTATAGCATCTTAAGTACCAACCGCCATCCCAAGCGTTATCGTTAATAGCATTCTTAATGCTCTCGCGTCTTGCAAGGTAATTCTTTTCCTTTTCGCTATCGCCTAAGAAGTTAGCAAGCTCTGCCATTTCAAGAAGTGCTTGAGCATATGCGATTGAAAGCCATACGCTCTCTCCCTTACCCTCTTTACCAACGCCTGTTAAAGAGTCGTTCCAGTCGCCAAACTTGATTAAGAGTAGGTTGTGTACGCCTTTGTTACTTTCAAGGAAGTCAAGGGCTCTGTCCATATGACCAAGAACGGTTGCTTCGCCCTCATCTCTAAATGGAACAACCTCTTTTAAGAAGTCGATATCGCCTGTTTCGCGAAGGTATGCAGTTAAAGTAAATTCAAGCCAGAGTGCAGAGTCGGAGTATGCCTTTGTATCAACTGGGTTCCAGCCACGAACAGCCATACCGCTTGCATATTGGTTAGAAACTGCTTCTCTTAAAATTTGCTTTGTTCTTTCGTTCTTAAAGGAAACTACGCCAAATCCGTGTTGAACGATATCACGGTAGCCGTTATAGCCCCAACGGCACCAAGTAGCACCGAAGTGTGTTGCATGCTTGCCCCAGTAGTTAATAAGACGGTCAAGATGCTCATCCTCTGTCTTGATTGCGTTCTTGGAGTATAAATCCTTGTAGTATTTCTTTGTTTCTTCAAAGTATTTATCTTGGTTATTTAGGTACTTGTCAGCTAATTCAATGCTATCGTTTTCACATTCCTTAGCACCGAGCATTAAGCTGATTGTTTGCTCCTTGCCTGCTTCAAGCTCAACATCAAAGCGAAGTGAGCAGATTGTAGCGTTAGCTGAACCGATTGAATTTTTGCTAACACCTGTACGAACAACCTCAGGAGATGCGATTGTGCCGTATTCGCCAACGAATACATTTTGACATCCCTCAGAGCCTGAAATTTCATAGTCTGCTACCATGAACGCTGTTAAGTAGTTATGAGGAACGATAAATGGGTGCTTAGACATATAGAAGGTGTTTCTTTCCTTGTCGAAGCGTGTGCAACGGTACATTGTGTCGCCGTAGCTATCAAATCCCCACTTAAACTTAAATTGAATTTGGCTATATGTAAAGATTGAGTATGAGCGCTTCTTGCCTGACTCATTCTTAATGCCTAATTTCCAAAGCTCAACTGCATCCTTTCCGGTTGGTACGAAAATGCGCATTGAAGCAAGAGTATCGCAGGTCTTATTTTCAACGTAGGTGTAGCCTAAGCCTTGAACACACTTATATGATTGATATGGATGGCATACAGGCTCCCAGTTAAGTGTCCAGAATTCGCCTGTTTCGTTATCTCTAATGAAGATAAGACGGTTGTAAAGGTGATCCTTACCGAAAACGTCGTAGTCGCAGATTCTGCCTACGCCTGTGTAAAGCTGAATACCCTCTGTGCCGTTGATTTGGTAGTCAAAGCAGCCGATACCTGTTTGATGCACGTTTGCATAGCAGGAATCGTTAAAGAGGAAGTTGTCAAATGGTCTTGGTGTGTTTGGGGCTGTGATGATAAATTCATCGCCTGTTTCGTTGAAATGTCCGTATTGGTATTGCATAGTTTGTTTTCCTTTCAATTAATTTTAAGTTGAGTGGATTTTTATTGTTTTTAGCGAAATTACAAGACAACGTCTTGTAGCGAAATAATTTTACTCCGTAAAATAGCGAAATTACAAAACTCCGTTTTGTAGCTAAATTAAATTTGCTATTTTTAGCTGCCGAAGGCAATTTAGCTCGGCTTGCCGAATTTAGCTTGCGAAGCAAATTTAGCTTGCGTGCAACGCAAATTTAGCTATCTACTAACCTTTGGTTAGTAGATATAATCCATCGGATTAAAGCTGCCGCCTTCAAGGATTATTTTGTATTTTTCGGCAATAAGTCCGATATGTCTTGATTTTACGTCGAATACGATTTGCGGAGCTTTATATTCTGCTTCGCCGTTTCCGTTTATTCTGCCCTCAATGCTTTCGCAAAGAGCGTAGCCTGAATACATCTCGTCAAGAGTATAATAGGTATATTTATAAAGCGTTCCATCATTCATTTCAACCTCAAGCTGATAAATGATGTTTTCCTCTGTCCTTACGCTGTCCCTCTCGGTATCGCTTAGAGTATTAAAGCGTGAAGGCATCGGATAGTATAGAAGCAACGTATAGAGATTTGAAAATTGGTTTGTTGTATAGGCTTCGGTTGCGCCGATTTTATCAATAAAGGAATATTTTCCGCTTCTTGAAATTGCGCTTAATCTGCCGTTTTGGTCGATTGTAATATCAAAGGTTTCATCAAAATCCTTTGTTTTAATTCTCATAACCTTAACGCCCGGTGCATTGATGTCTGGCTCAGGGCGAAGGTATTCGCTAAAGCCTGCGAAAATTGAGTTTGTAGCTGACCAGTCAAGCATTGTTTGATCATCGCTCTTTAAAAAGAACATCTGCTCCGCAGGTACTTCAACAATAGTAACCTCTGCATGATAGCCTGACATTACGTAGTGAACAGGTGTTTTAACTCCGTCAACCTCTTTAATAAATTCCTTGCTTACGTAAATTGCAGGAATATAATTATCGTCTGTTTGGTCATGAACTGAAGCATAAATCATAAACTGCTCCTGCTCCTTGCCAAGACCGTACTTTTCAAGTGTTGCTTGGTCGGGATTTAAAGCAACTACTTTATCTCCTGAGAAGTTTATATATAGCTGACCGTAAACGCCTAAAACGTAATCATTGCTGGCAATTATCTTTTGTGGGTAAACGCCCGGATAGGTAAATTTAAAGGTTGATGAGGTTGATGTGCCGATAAGCTCCTTATCCTGCTCAACCATTACAATTTCCTTAGCCTCCATATCGCCCTTTTGGTTGGTAAGCATTATAATGAATTGCTTGATTGCAAGACCAGCCTCTGCCGCGTTTTTATACTTTGAATAAATAGCAGGGGATATATAATCGTTTATGCCTTTTAAAATGGCATTGTCAACGAATGGCGCGTTTATACAGTAAACGTGGCTTCTGCCCTCTACCGCTACGTAGTAGCTTTGGGCTGAGGACATAACCTTATTTCCTATTAGTAATTTGTGTGTTTTAGTTTCATTTCCTGCCTTATAGCTTACAGTAACCTTTGCATTACATAAAAGCTCCGTTGTGCCGTACTGAGACATTTGCGCCTCGGTAACGTCTCTGATTACTACGCCGTCCATTGGAACCTTTGGCTCCTTTGCAAACACTGAAAGGTACGCGTAAACGGCATTGTCATAGGTCATGTATTCGTGTCCCTTAATAACCATTGAGGTTTTATCTTTTTCCGTCTTTTGAATAAAGGAATACTCGCCTGTATCGTTTTCTACCTTGATTTCCATAAGGCTTGCATCGGAAATAGGTGGATATAAGGATACGTTTACACCGTTTGTATATTCGCCGTCTTTAATTTCAGGCGGTACACGGTTTTCGCTGTCTTCCTTTAAAAGAGGTGCAACTGCAAGGATAAATACAAGCAAAAGACAAAGGAAAATTCCGCCTAACACGCTAAGTGTTATATAGTCATTTTTCTTTATCATCTGCGTTTTCTCCTAAAGATTAGTACCGAGCCAACTGCGATAGCAACAGCAGGCATTAAAATTACTAATAACGCTGTGGCTGTTTTAGCTTGGGATTCTGTAATATCAAGGTCGTAATTTACGAATGCCTTATAGTCAATCTCAACAGTTGTTTGAGCAGAGGTCATTGCATGAACTAATGATAAAATAATATCGCTGTTTGGATATGCTTGGTTTTGTAATACTTCATCTGAGGCAAAGCCGTTTGATGGGCAATATACAAGATATGAATACTTATCGGTATTGTCCTTGCCCTTTAAAATTGAGGTGGCTGTCATTACATAATGGTTGCCGTTTACGTCCTTATATTCTCCGCTGTTTGCTGTTTGGAATAAAGGCAATGTGTAAATGTAGCTATCTCCCTCGTACGCTCCGTCGCTGGACATAAACTTATCATTGATTGTAACTGAGGTTGCATTTGTAAAGAAAGGCTTTGCGCCTGTTGCGTTTGATAAATATGAAAGGTATGTTTTTGCCGCGTTATTTGATGAAATTTCCCCACGGAATGAGAATTTATCATCAATTATATTTGACTTATTGTCAGTAACCTTATCTCCAATATTTGTAGTTATGCCGCAGCGTGTTTCAAGGAATGAAAGAAGCTTCGGTGTATTTTCGTTAAAGTCCGGGTTTGTAAATATCATAACGCTTCCTTGATTGCCCATATAGGTATCAAGCTTATTTATGATATTTGCTGATAAATCAAATTCCGGTTGATTTATTACAATCATTCTTGCATCCTGTGGAATGTCGTTATTATCAAGGTCAATTTCCTCTACCTTAAAGCCACAGTAGTAGAAAAGATTGATAAGCTCTATTGGCATTGTGCTTTCTGACGTTTTATTGTAAAGCTTTTCGTTATGGCCTGTTGTAAAGTAAACCGCAGGAGCTTCATCAAGTGTTAAGCTTAAAATTGCGGAAGCAAATACCTTTTCGCCATTATAAGCGTAAAGTGATGAGTCGCTTGATGCAAAGCCATAGAAGGAACGGGCTGCATACACCTTAAAGTGTGTGCCGTAGGTAATTTCGCCCTTTTCGTCCACGGTTCTTCTTGCGATAATAACAGGGTTTTCAATGCTGTTTAAAAATCTGTCAATTTCCGTAAACTTTGTTTTAAAGAAGTCCGGCTCCTTTGCGGTATCGTGATATGAAATAATTACGTTATCATATTCCTTAGCAATTTGCGTTGCGGTTGAATACACGTAGGATAGCGCATCTCCGCTTGAAAGGTTTGAGAAGTTATTCTTGGCGTAGTCCTCAGAGCATGTAAAGATTACCTCTACATCAACATCCATGTTTGCGCCCTTTAATGTTTCCTTAAGAGCATCGGATATGGTATAGATTTGCTCATCGGTCATATCTAAATACCAATCAAATTTGTTGCCTAGCACTGTTATAATTGCGTTTAACATAATTACACATGCAATTACCAATGCTATAATACCAACTGTTATAGCATTTTTCTTTGCGCGAGGGGTTTTAAAAATCTTATCCATTTCTCTTCCCCCTTTAATTATATCTGCGCGCTTCAAACACGCGTGTTGTTAAAAATACGAATATGCCTGCTACTGAAATATAGTAGAAAAGTGCGGATATATCAAACATACCATAGGTAAAGTTTTGATATCTTGAATAAATTGAAAACCAATCAAGCACAACTCTTACGCTCTCATTTTCAATAAGTGAGTTAAGAGAGCCGATAAGTAAGAACGCAAGCAGGATTACTATTGTTAAAACGATTGAAGCAAATTGATTTTCAGTTAAAGAGGAAATGAAAATTCCCACAGCGATAAAGCATGCGCCAATTAAAAACATTGCAAGCATGTTACCAAACATAAGGGCAACATTTGGACCGTAGCCGTTTACCACGTCAACTACTGCATACTCAAATAGCGGAACGAAGAAAATAAGTGTTGATGCCAAATATATAGCAAGCATTGTAATGGCTGAGAGGTATTTGCCAAGGACCATTTCCCATGAGGAAATTGGGGCTGTCATTAAAAGCTGCTCTGTTTTAAGCTTTCTTTCCTCGGAAAAGCTTTTCATTGTAAGGATAGGTAAAAATACTACCATGCCATAAACGATTATTGAAAAATATCCGCTTAATTCAGATGTGGAGCTTAAAATTGTGGACATGGAAAATATAAATGCAGATAAGCAAATTGCAACTGCTAAAAACACATAGCCCGTCCAGGTTGTAAAGTATGAGCGCATTTCACGCTTATAAATTGCTAACATTTAATCTCCTCCTATCTTCTTTTATCCCCGTCGATAAGCTTAACGAATACATCCTCAAGCTCGCCCTCGGTGGTTTCAAGTCCCATAATTGGGTATTTTTTTGTTGCTAATGCATTAAACATTGGCTTTCTTATATCAATTCCGTTTTTAGACTCAACTAAGAATGTAAAGGAGTCCCCTTCCTTAACGCCTGCTTCCTTAACATCGGTAACACCGGGTAAAGCGCGAAGAATGTTATATACTTCCTTTTGAGGTCCTGCAACCTTAACCTTGATTTTAGTTGATTGACCAAGTGAGCCTAAAAGGCTTGATGCTTTTTCATCAGCGATAATTCTACCGTGGTTGATAATTAAAATTCTAGAGCATACTGCCTGTACCTCATTTAAAAGGTGTGAGGACAAAATAACCGTATGGCTCTTACCTAAAATTCTTATAAGGCTTCTGATTTCAATTATTTGCTGAGGGTCAAGACCTACTGTTGGCTCATCAAGAATAATGATTTTTGGGTTGCCAACAATGGCAGATGCAATTCCCACTCTTTGCTTATAGCCCTTTGATAAGTTTCTTATAAGTCTATTTCTAACATCGTAAATTTTTACGGTGTTTAATACCTCGTTTAGGTGCTTTTCTTTGTTCATATCACAGCCTTTAAGCTCGTAAACGAAGGAAAGGTATTCATATACTGTCATATCCACATAAAGAGGTGGCGTTTCAGGCAAAAAGCCGATATTTTTTTTAGCCTCTATGGGCTTATCCATAATATCAATGTTATCAATAAGCACCTTGCCGGACGTAGGCGCAAGATAGCCTGTTAACATATTCATGGTGGTTGTCTTTCCTGCTCCGTTAGGACCTAAAAAGCCAACGATTTCCCCTTGCTTAATGGAAAAGGAAACATCATCAACGGCATATGTGTCGCCGTATTTTTTTACTAGGTTTTGTACTTCTATCATAGTTCCTCTTTCTTGTTCCTCAAGAAAGAGGAACAGCTAAATTTGCGTTACACGCAAGCTAAATTGCCTTCGGCAGCTAAATTCACTTCGTGAGCTAAATTTGCATTTGGCAAGCTGAAAAAGCAAATTTAATTTAGCTATGTTGCTTGCAACATAATTTCGCTACAAAGCGAATCTTTGTAATTTAGCTGCTTTGCATAGCAAAGCAATTTACCTAAAAACTTTAAATGTTAGAAAAGCAACATTTCGTGTAATCTGCTAACCACATATTTTCACATTTTCAAGTATAGCATATATTATAAAATAAATCAATAATATATTTTGTAAAGGAATAAATTTTCAGTTTTTCATCACACTTTTGCCTTATAACAATAAAAAACCAATCTCACTGACCACTGACCACTAACCGCTAGCGGCTATGCGACCGAAGTGAGCAATTTTTTCATCACATAATTTGTTGACTATTATGGCTATATATGGTAAAATTATTTTGTTGTAATAACGAAAATCTAATTTCGCTAACCGCTGACTTAGCCTTCCTTGTGTAAAGGAAGGGGGACCACGAATGTGGTGGAAGGATTGTTCTTCCGCTGACGGCTTTGCGACTAAAAGGAGCAACTATGAAACCTATTAAAGACTACGATTCACCTGCATGGTGGGAATTCTACTGTGATGATATTATGACTGAATACCGTCAATCCTATGAGGAAGGACTTGACGTTGAAAATTTAAAAGAGGTTTTTGAAGCAGTATCAAAAATGAAAAGAAGCGAGCATAAGGAAGAAATCTGCGATGTTCTTTTCAATATGGTATGTGAAGCAAAGGTAAGAGATGACTTTAAGTATAATGAGCCATCAAGCTATGAGGAAATTCAAAAGCTAACTAAAAAATATCCTATAAAAAAATCGCGTTTATCAAAGAAAGCACTTGAAAAAAAGATACAGGGTGCGTGGTTTGGCAGAATTTGCGGTTGTATGCTTGGCAAGCCTATTGAATGTCTTTGGAAGGAGGATATTTGGAAAATCCTTAAATCTTCAGATAATTTTCCGCTACACAGATACATAAAAACCACCGATATTAAAGAGGATATGAAGCATGTCGGTTGGGTTTTAAATAGACCCTTTATTGATAAGGTAAACGGCTATGCTCCCTTTGATGATGATACAAACTATATGGTAATGGGATATGAAATCGTAAAACGCTTCGGCAGAGATTTTTCCGCAGGCCACGTGGCTCTTGCTTGGCAGCAGCTTCAGCCCAAGGAATCATACTGCACAGCGGAAAGACGCGCGTTTATTAACCTTACTAATCGTTTTGTTCCACCTCACACCGCAACCTATAAAAATGCATTTAGAGAATGGATTGGCGCGCAAATTCGTGGCGACTATTTTGGATACATCAACCCACAAAATCCAAAAATCGCTGCTAAAATGGCATTTAACGATGCTTCAATTTCCCATGTAAAGAATGGTATTTATGGCGAAATGTGGGCAAGCGCTATGATTGCTCTTGCATTCTCCACCGATAATATGGTAGATATTATCAAGGGCGGTCTTGCTGAAATTCCATATACTTCACGCCTTTACGAAAGAGTAAGCGCGGTTATAGATTGGTACAATGAAGGTCTTACAAGCGATGAAGCTTTCGCTAAAATTTACGAGGAATGGAACGACCACGATGGACACGATTGGTGTCATACAATTTCAAATGCAATGATAGTTGCCGCATGTCTTCTCTATGGCGAAAATGATTACTCAAAGACAATTTGTATGGCTGTTCAAGCAGGCTTTGATACAGACTGCAATGGCGCTACCGTTGGCTCAATCTTAGGTATTGTAAACGGTGTTGACGGAATTGATAAAAAATGGACAGAGCCATTTAACGATACACTTGAAACCACCCTTTTCGGCTACGATAAGGTAAAAATTTCCGATATGGCGAAGAAGACATTGGAACACATAAAATAAAAAAATTCCGCTTGGCAACAAGCGGATTTTTATTTGGTGTTCCATGTAAAGGGGATAGGGGATAGGGGTTCGCCACGCTCACAGGGTGGATAGTTAGCCGTCAGCGGAATAGTTATGCAAATATGATAAAAACGATTTTACAACACGAAATATATCACTCACACAAGTCAAAAACACCGCTTTGCAAATCAAAATAAAACTTGGTATGTAAGTATGCATACATACATACCAAAATGTAGGAAAGTCAGCCAACAGCGGTCAGCGGTCAGCGAGAATTGATTACCGAATTATCTAACTATAATCACGCGGAGCGTGTATGAAATCAACCGTTAGGTTGTATGTAATCAATGCAAAGCGTTGCATGGAATTGACCGAAGGTCGTATGTAATCAACCGAAGGTTGTATCACAGTGGTTAGGGTCAGAAATACCTATCGCGTAGCGATAATTTACCTATGTTGCGTGCAACATAATTTACCTGTTTACGGAGTAAAACAATTTACCTACAAAACGAAGTTTTGTAATTTACCTACTGAGCAACGCGAAGTAATTTACATATCGCGTAGCGGTACTTGAACCATCCACCGCTAGCGGTCCCCCTTCCTTAACCATTAAGGAAGGCTGCACGGACACGCCCGCGCATTTTTATCTCTTTTTTCTTTTTCTCTCAACCAGCTTATATTTTGGATGTCTTATTAGCACGCCCTCGGCGGTTGCTACTATTTCAAGCGGTCCTTCAAATTTATATAGGTCGCGCCATTCCTTTGGTATAACAACTCTGCCTAAGTTGTCAAGCTCTCTAATTATGCCTACTGCTTCCATATTTTGTCTCCTTTCAGATTGATATATTTATTATAGTGACCTATAAGTCACTTTTCAAGTGTAACCAATAAATTACATGATATAATTTTGAAAAAGGCAGAAAAAATATAGTAAAGAGGGGGGATTTTGTTGTACTTTTATCAACGTTTAAGGGACTTGCGTGAAGATAATGATTTGACACAAAAGCAAGTGGCGGATATATTGCATACTGCAAGAGAACAATACAACAAATACGAGCTTGGAAAGCAAGAAATCCCTTTTCATCATGTTATCACTTTGGCTAAATTTTATAACGTTTCATTAGACTATTTAGCAGGGATAATCAACACCCCTAAAAAGCTGATATAAATTATGAATAAATAGCAAAATTCCGAAGGCTTTTTCTTCGGAATTTTTAGTTTATTAAAGCTCCTTTATTTAATTACGGTTTTAAACAAGGTAATTTAAAAAATTTTTCACAAAATTAGCATCACGGGCAATTCCCCATCCCCTGTCTACGCTTTTCGGCTACGATAAGGTAAAAATTTCCGATATGGCGAAAAAGACACTCGAACACCTCGCCTAAAAATGATTAAAAAATAATTAAAATCGCCAAACAGCAAAACTGCTTTTGGCGATTCTTTTATTTGTGATATTTATAAGTTATCATTTTGGGATTCATTTTAAATATTGTTTCATTTTTTTTGTTTTTTGATTTTTCTAAAATTTCATAATCTGCAAGTTTATTCAGCGATTTCAACGCTCCTTGCTTGGTTATGTTTGACCCTGTGTAGCTTAAAAACATTTTGTAATTAAAATAGTTCTCTGGATTATGAATTAATATTTTTTTAACATATACCCACTCTGACGAGCTTAATGTCTCTCCAAGCTTCATTAATTCATTTTTTATTTCTTCGAGATTTTTATATACAAAGCTATATTTTATGGATGTTTCAAGAATATAACCCAAAAAATAAGTCAAATCATTGTTTGTTTCTCTTGTATCGGTTATCGCGCGGTAATATTCGCCTTTGCTATCGTTTATTGCCTCACTCATAAAATACGGAGCAATGGCTATATTGTTAATATAGTTTAACCAAAATGAAACCATACGAGATGTTCTTCCGTTATAATCAAAATACGGATGAATGTATAGAATATAATAATGACAAATGTATGGTAATAAGTTATCGTATTCTTTAATGTTGTTTACATCGTTTGCAAACTCAAATAAGCTATTCATACAATCATCAATTATATTATGGTCTGCGCCCTCGTATTTACCAACAAACACCTCACTATGACGGTAGTAATAGCCATCCCTTAATTTTTTATCATCAGGCAAACAATCTTTACTCAAAATATGATATAGCTTTAATAAATTTTCTTTATTAAATGTGGGCTTCTCATTAACGATAAAATCAACGCCGTTTATCATATTTTTAATTATTATGTCATTTTGCTCAGTTGGATTTTCCATTTTACTAACTTCTGCTATTCGCTTATGTGTTGTTGGAACATTTTCTACATTCAAGGTGCCTTCTATTTCAGAAAAAAGTCTTGATTTTAACATATCCTCTATATTTCTGTCAAATAGCCAACTGTGATTAAGCTCAAAATCGGTTAAGTGAATACGCATATATTCCGAATATATAGACAATAGGTAATTGCCATTAACAAAAAAACAATGCTTTGAATTAAAGGTTTTTAATGGTAGTTTTTTTATTAATTCAAAATTTTCTTCTATCAATTTATCTTTAATATTTAAGAATTCTTCAAACTCATCTTTTGAAAACATTATTCCAACTTTTTGATTATATCGCAAATCATTAACAGAATAATAATCTTTATTCATTAATAAAGATTGTACTTTTTCCTTTTCCATTTTCTACTCCTTTTTGTATTCTTATAATTATTATAAACTATTTTTTCTTTTTTGTCAACCGTTTTGTAAACCATTTTGTAAACTATTTCTCAAAGTCCATATTTATATTTTATGCAAATTTAATTTAGCTATCATGCTTGCGATATAATTTACCTATCGCGTAGCGATAATTTACCTATGTTGCGTGCAACATAATTTACCTGTTTTACAGAGTAAAACAATTTACCTGCAAAGCACCGCTTTGCAATTTACCTGTTGCGAGGCGGTACTTGAACCATCCACCGCTAGCGGTCCCCCTTCCTTAACCATTAAGGAAGGCTGCACGGACACGCCCGCGTTATTTCTTTTTTCTTTTTCTCTCAACCAGCTTATATTTTGGATGTCTTATTAGCACGCCCTCTGCGGTTGCAACTATTTCAAGCGGTCCCTCAAATTTATATAGGTCGCGCCATTCCTTTGGTATAACAACTCTGCCTAAGCTATCCAGCTCTCTAATTATGCCTACTGCTTCCATATTTTGTCTCCTTTTTATATGCTTATATAAGTATATACTTAATTATGAGAATTGTCAAGTAGATATATATAAATTAGAATATATATCAAAGGAGAGTGATAAAATGATTAAGCTAACTCTTAATGCATATCTTGATAAAAATAGCATTTCAAGATACGCCTTGGCACAGAAAACAGGTATCAGATATCAAATAATAGATAACTATTACAAAAACAAGGTTGTAAGATACGACAGCGACGTTTTAAACAAAATTTGCAACGCCTTAAACTGTCAAATATCTGATATTCTACATTTTGAAAAGGATGAATAATACATTTAATTAAGTAAAATTTCCGTTTGACTGCAAGCGGAGTTTTTCTTTGTACTGTATGGTTTCTTAGCTTTAACACATCGAGGGAGAATATATGAAAATTTATGATTACAACGGTAAGAAAAATATTTGTGGCAAAAGAATAAAGGAAGCCCGCAAAAAATTAAAGCTTTCGCAAGAAAATTTAGCCGCGAAGCTTCAATTAGAGGACGTGGCTATTGAAAGAGACAGCGTAAGCAGAATTGAAATCGGCACACGCTTTGTTGCTGATTACGAACTGCTTGTTTTATGCAAAATCTTAAACGTAACCCCTGCTTATTTATTAGGACTTGAATAAATATCAAAATACCGAAGGATTTTCCTTCGGTATTTTTAGTTTAATAAAGTTACTTTATTTAATTACCGTTTAAAACAAGCAATAAAAAATTTTTTTGCAAGACATGCGCGTATATCTCTAAACAACGAAAAAAAGGACACTCAAACGAGTGTCCTTTTGGTTTTTAGCTTATTTTTAGCGTTTCGCCCGGCTTTATTGTGTATAGCGTTTTGTCTATATCAAACCAGATAGTAAATAACGTAGGGTTATATACGGTTGCTCCGTCGGCGCTGTATACTAGTGAGTTGTACGCGTTTACGTAATCGTAAATTTCAATATTGGTTGCATACCACACGTCCTCATGGCCGCTTAGTTTTTGGCAAAGATTTTCCAAGTGGTCCCAGTTGTGCCTACACTCAAATTCAAAGCTATGACCCCACATATAAAACAGCTTTGGTGTTCTGCTTGCTATGTATTGCGAGTTTACGTCAAGATTTAAAAATTTATCAATATAGTTGAAAATTTGAGGATTGTTGTGGTGCGCGGTTGGCAGCCAATTAAACCAGTTGTCCGGTAAAGCGAATTTATCGTTGTCCCCTGTGCAATTTCTTGAATAAACAATTCCAAGCTCTTTTATATAGCTTTGAATTTTATCATAGGTATTAGGCTCTAAAATAGGGTCAAGCGCACAGTCGGGATATGCCATACCGCGAATAATAGTTCCAAATGCTTTTTCAAGAACGATACGGCAATCTATAATATCGCGAATTCCCTCCATTGGGCGTATTCTGTTTTGGGCTCTGTGGTAGTAGCCGTGGTTTGCAACCTCATGTCCCTTGTTTAGCATATTTTCGCGAATAAAATTGTTAGTTAAATGTCTTTCGGTCTCAACATCCTTTCCAACAAGATTAAAGGTACATTTTAAACCGTATTTATTGATAATTTCAAGGAATTTAATATCGTCCTTGCTTCCGTCATCGTAGCTAAGAGTTATTGCTTTTGCTTTTCCGTCGGGAAATCTCAAATAATTATATTTCATATCCATAATAATATCCGTCCTTATTTGTTTTTTGCAGGCTATAATCCAGCTATTTTTAAGTATATCATATAAAATCAATTTTTTCAATAATTTGTGTGCGCAAATTTTCCATATAAAGCAAAAAACAGCCACAGGTGTGGCTGTTTTTATGTTTTACTTAATATCGTTGTATGCAAATGCGGTAACTGTGGCTGAGGTTGCGGTTTCGCTTTGGATGTAGCTTACTGCTCCATCGAACACATAGCCTGCCATATAGAATTCAACATCCTTCATGTCTGTTTCGGCTACCTTGTCGCCGTCTAAGTCAACCTTTTTATCCCATGTGCCTGTAAGCTTGAAGTCGTAGCCTGTGTAGCTTACTTCATTGCTTGATGCTACTGCCTTAATTACAGAGCCGCGAGTTGTTTCTGCTACTGTGCCATCTGCATTTAATGGTGCATTGCCATTAACAAAGCTCTTAACTGCAACTACAAAGCCAAATTCAAGATGAATTTTGTTTACATCCTCAAATAGAGCTAACGCTTTTTCATCAAGATAATAGCCGAATGTGATGCCGTTGCCATCCTCTTTGGTTGAGAAGCCCTTAAAATCAATAATGATTGCATCTGCCTTTGTTTCCTCAGTAACATCACATCTTGCGCATTTTGTTGATTTATCGCCACTTGCAAAGTAATTCGTATATGTTAATGAAAGAATTTTTGCGCCATTTTCCAAATTAAATTCATGACCGAGAGCTGTGTTTTCTTCATCAATCTTTTCGGAAACTGCTCCACAGAAGCAATATTTTACTACGCCTGAGTTATTTAAGCAGTCTGCCTCTACATATCCGCTTTCCTTTCTTGGGTCGGTTATATGAGGCTGAGACTGTGCTGTGTTTACTGTTTTAGCAAAGTCTGTTTCGAGTACTGTATATGTTGTGTCCTTAGGTGCTGTAAATGTTGTTAAATCGTAAACAACATTACCTTGACAGAAGTACATATAAGTGTTTTTTTGCACTTTGTTTGTTGCTGAGGCAAGAACTAAGTTTATATCGTTTAAACTCTTATCGTTTGGATTTGCAAACACGAAACTTACATATGAGTATTGAGAGTCATTTTGTTTGATATTAAAATCTGTCATATCGCCAAGGAATACGAAAGTTTTAGGTGACGCTTCACTACCTGTACCGTGGAATGCACCTTGTGAGCATCCTGCTGCACTTGTAACACCCTCAGGGAATACGATACAACTGTTTATTCCTTTACAATCTTGGAACTCCGAGTTACCAAGGTAATTCAAACCGCTTGGCATAAAGTACACGCTTGGCTTTTCAGGCATTACAAAACCATCGCCGATTAACTCGTCTCCGTTAAATACCTCAAATGAGTCTTGAACGAAGTAAATATTTTTTGATTGATAGAATACGCCTTTATCAGTACCGCTATCTTTTGTGCCGAGTGTGGTTAAAGTTGAGGGGAGGTAAACTGCCTTTAAGTTTGTACAGTTACGAAGTGCTTTATTGCCTAAAAGAGTAACGCCCTCGGGGATTGCAATTGCTTTAAGTGAGGTACATCCCTCAAACATTGAACCTGGAATCGAACTTATATTCTTTGATAATTGAACAAATTCAAGACTTGAACAACTTGTAAACATTGCGCCCGGTTCTTTGCTATTTGTAACTGAGTCAGGGATTTTTACCGCTTTAAGTTTAGTACAACCACTAAATAATCCGTATGAAATATCTTCAACTCCGTCAGGGATAATAATTATACCTTCAAGTGATTTACATTCCTTGAATGCTCTGTGGCCGATTGTTTTTAATTGGCTATTTTCAGCAAAAGTAAGAGTAACGATACTTGACGCTTCTGCCACCATATTACCTAAGCTTTTTACTGACGCAGGGATATGTAGTGATAAAAGACCTGATTTACAAAATGCTTGACCGTCTATTTTAGTTACAGAGGCAGGAATAACTATGCTTGTAAGTGAGGTACAATTATAAAACATACTGCCACCAATGTAAGTTACGCCCTCGCTTAATTCAACATTTTCAAGGTTGGTACAGTTATAGAATGTGCTACCGTTATTAAATTTTGTAACAGCACCTTCAATTTTTACACTTTTAAGATTTGCACAATCTTTAAAAGCAGAGCCACCAAAAGAAGTAACTGAGGCAGGAATAGTAATAGATTCAAAACCGCAGTTTTGGAAAGTATTATCGTTAATAGCAGTTGCGTTACCAAAATCAAAGGACTTTAGTCCTGTCCAGTTTTGGAAAAATGAGCCGTTATAGGAAACTGTTGGCATTCCCTCTAAAAACCACTTAACCTCAACACAGTTAACAAATGGGGATGAAGGCTTTGTCATACGTGTAACGTATTTTGTGCTTGAGCCATAGGTTTTAGTAACGGAAAAGTCAATTCCCGTTGCGGTTGACATATCAACCTCAGTTGTAAAATCCGCATCGGAATAGAACTTATAGCTTGCAAAATTAATTTGTGGGTTACCTGAGCTTTCCGCATTTTGAGTATAAACGCTTACGTACTCATCGCTACCCGGAAATCTTGCGCCAAATTCAATGTACATAGCAGGAGCTTCAGCGCTTGACACTATTGCAAGAGCAAGCATAAGCATTGCTATTATACAAAGAGTTAGTAAAATTCTCTTATTCATAATATTTTCTCCTTAAATATTTTAAATATATATTTAGTTTATCATATAATGAAAATTATGTCAATAGCTTACTGCAATATTGCCATCATTGCAGTAGAGAACTAAATAAATGAAAAACAGCCACGCCTGTGGCTGTTTTTCATTTATTCCATGCTATTACACATATTGTAGGTTACAACATCCGGGGATAGGAAGCTGTCGCTTGCGTTAAGGTAAGATACTGCTCCGTTTGTTGCTAGATAGCCTGCCATATAGAACTCAACGTTCTTTACGTCGGTTTCTTCAACCTCATCGCCGTCAAGGTCAACGTTTTTGTCCCATGTGCCACGGAGAATAAAGTCTGCATTTGCATATAACGCTTCGTTCTTTACTTCCTCGGTTTCAACCTTCCATGTTACAACGCTTGCTGTAACTGCGTTTTCGTTTCCATACACATCGCCTGAAATAAAGCTCTTTACACCTACTACAAAGCCAAGCTCCACTTCCTTGCCTGTGATTTTTACTAATTCATCAAGGGCGTTATAGTTAATTACGTAGCCAAAGGTTAACGCATCGCCGCTTTCCTTAACGGAAACGCCTCTGAAATCTACTACTGCGTCAACGTCTGTGTCATATCCGTTTTCGTGTGCGCAGCCTGCATTTTGACAGGTTTGTGTTTTTATACCTGTCTTTGTATAGCCCTTTGCATAGGAAATTGTAGTTACATAGTTATGAATTGGGTTAGCCTTAAGCGCTACCTCGCCACATGTGCCACAAATGCCTGCACAATCATTTGACTTTTCTATATCAAACTCGTGGTTGCCGTTATAGAAAGCGTTACATACGCTATAATCATAAACGAAATATTTGCCGCTCTTATCCTCAAGCTTCTTGTATTCAGCGTTAGAAATTAGTGTAAGAGCAGTTACATAGCCATTACCGCCAGAGTTGTTAGCGCTTGTCATAAATGCATTTGCCGCTGTTACATCGCCTGTATAGAATATTTTTGTTATATTAGGCGAATTTTTAAATGAGTTAATTGTGATATTAGTAAGAGTGCCTGGAATATAAAGTGTTGTAAGGCTTGTGCAATTCATGAAGAAGTCATAGTTACCGCAGCTACTAACCTTGTCTCCAATGCGTGCAGTTACTAAGGATGAGCATCCGTTAAAGCATGCTGTACCGATTGACGTAATAGAATTAGGAAGCACTAAATCAGGACCAAGGGATGAGCAGTTGGCAAATGCATTACCTGCAATTTGCTTTAATGTGTAAAGGTCCTCAAGGTTAGCGTATTTTAGCTTAGAAGAATCCTTAAATGCAGTTGCTTGAATAGCAACGGTGTCTAATCTCAAGAACAAATATTCAAGAATATTTCCCTTGTTGTTGAATAAATTTTGCATACAGTTTACAGGCTTTCCTATTAAGGAATCTCCCTTGGTAGATGTGGTTACCACAACATCATCGTCCATTATGTTGAATACAACGATAGATTTATCATCATATTTAACACCATCCACTGTAATGAAAACATCATCAATTTGTTGAGCGGCTAAGCCTTGAATTCCGCCACCGCCATTCCATCCAGTAATTACGTAATCTACCTTGCTTTCGCCCTCAATGCCGATATCTGCACGGATAGATTTTAAAGCGCCCGTATTATCTCTAAACCAAATAAGAGCGTTGCCCTCCGCATCAAATAATGCACATTCTGTGCCATCTGAAAGTGTAACCTTTTGGTTAAGGTCAACCTTGCCATTGTGAACTGATTCAGCTGATACAGCTACTGTAAGAGCTAAAACAAAAGCAATAGCCATAACTAAAGCTAAAAATAGTCTTTTCATTTTGTTTCTCCTTATAAAATATTATTATATAGCGACAACTATACATAATAATTATATCACGCTTGGTAGCTTATGTCAATAAAATATTACAAAAGCAAGTAAAAGCTTACATACCAAGTGATATTTTGATTTGCAAAGCGATGTTTTTGACTTGTGTGAGTGATTGTATTTTGTGTTGTAAAATCGTTTTTATCATATTTGCATAACTATTCGGCTAACGGCTAACGGCTGACTTCCCTACATTTTGGTATGTATGTATGCATACTTACATACCAAGCGCAGACAGGGGACGTGCAGACAGGGGACGGGGGCGTGTCCGTGAGGAAATTATCGCTACGCGATAGGTATTCTATCCACCCTGTGAGCAAAGCGAACCGATAACATGTCTGCTTCGCAGAGCGAGATACGCCTACGGCGAGCGATATAAAATTACTCCGTAATTCAGCGATAAAACGAAGCGCTGCTTCGTAGCGATATGCACCTTCGGTGCGTGCTGACCGCTGACCGCTGACGGCTGACCCTTAGGCTCCTTCTGGGAGGGAGCTGTCAGCAACGCTGACTGAGGGAGAATGCATTAAAACGCTTGCTCCTTCCACCACATTCCGTCCTCTTGCCGAGGCGGTACACTTTTGTCGCTTTGCGACATTTCCCCTAAAAGGGGAATCCCCCCTTCCTCCCGGAGGAAGGCTTTTCTAACGGCTGACGGCTGTGAGCGTAGCGAACCACTGACCACTAAACAAAAAACCAACGATTTTACTCGTTGGTTTTGTTGTTTTATAAAAGCTCTACAAAAATTTCCTTAACTGTGTTGCCGCTATCGGTGTCATCAGCTTTTGGAGCATATTTTGCTTCAAGGAATTTCTTTGCAACCTGTGGGAATAATGCAAGTGAGAGAACATCCTCATCGCATTTTGCAAGGTCGCCTGCTTCCTCTCTGTACTTTTCAAGTTCAGGCTCGAGTAAGTCGGCAGGACGGCATGTGATAACCTCATCGTTACCGATTGCTTTGCGTCTAACCTCTTCGTTAACCTCGCCAGGAAGCTTACCGTATTCGCCACGGAGAAGTCCCTTTGATTCCTTTGTAATCATCTTGTATCTTTCGCCTGAAAGAACGTTAAGAACTGCTTGTGTACCTACGATTTGGCTTGTAGGAGTTACTAACGGTGGATAACCGAAGTCCTTTCTTACTCTTGGAATTTCTGCAAGAACCTCATAGTATTTATCCTCTGCATTAGCTTGCTTTAATTGTGAAATAAGGTTTGAGAGCATTCCGCCCGGTACTTGGTATAAAAGTGTATTTGGGTCAACGTTTAACACCTTAGGGTCAAGGCTGCCTGCTTCCTTAAGCTTCTTTGCTACATTTCTAAAGTGCGCGGCAATATCGGAAAGGTCCTCAAGCTTAATTCCTGTATCGTACTCAGTACCGCGAAGTGTAGCAACGATAGCCTCAGTTGATGGCTGTGATGTACCGTTAGCAAGTGGGGATAATGCTGTATCAATAATGTCAACGCCTGCTTGGATTGCCATTAAGTAGGTCATATCGCCTGTACCGGTTGTATTGTGGGTATGTAAGTGAATTGGCACCTTGATTTCAGCCTTTAATGCCTTAACTAAATCGTAAGCATCGTAGGGTAAAAGCAAGTTAGCCATATCCTTGATACAAATTGTATCAGCGCCCATAGCTTCAAGCTGCTTTGAGAGATTTACGAAATATTCCTTATTATGAACAGGGGACTCTGTGTATGAAATTGCACATTCTACATGTCCGCCGTACTTCTTTGTTGCCTTGATTGCGGCTTCCATATTTCTTGGGTCGTTTAACGCGTCGAAAATACGGATAACGTCAATACCGTTTTCAATTGACTTCTTAACGAAAGCATCAACTACATCATCTGCATAGTGCTTGTAGCCAAGTAGGTTTTGACCGCGAAGGAGCATTTGGAGCTTTGTATTAGGCATAGCCTTCTTTAAAGCGCGAAGTCTTTCCCATGGGTCTTCGTTTAAGAAACGCATACAGCTATCAAATGTAGCGCCGCCCCAGCATTCAAGGGACCAGTAGCCTACTTTGTCAAGCATTTCACAAGCAGGGAGCATATCCTCAATTCTCATACGAGTTGCGGCTTGTGATTGGTGAGCATCTCTTAATATTGTATCTGTAATTAAAATTTTTTTTGCCATTTTATTTTCCCCCTACTCAACCTAAAAGTGCGATAAGGATACCTGCGGCAATACCTGAGCCGATAACGCCTGCAACATTTGGTCCCATAGCGTGCATTAAAAGGAAGTTAGATGGATTTTCCTCTTGACCAACCTTTTGTGATACACGAGCTGCCATTGGAACTGCGGATACACCTGCGGAACCGATAAGTGGATTGATTTTCTTGCCCTCCGGTAAGAATACATTCATAAGCTTTGCAATAAGAACGCCTGAAGCAGTCGCAACACCGAATGCAACAACGCCCATTACAATAATGATAATTGTCTTAAGTGATAAGAATGTTGCAGCGGTAGCAGTAGCACCTACTGAGATACCGAGACATACTGTTACGATATTCATAAGCTCGTTTTGAACTGTCTTTGCAAGTCTTTCGCAAACGCCGCTTTCCTTTAAGAGGTTACCAAACATTAAGCAACCAACAAGAGCGGTAGCAGATGGAACGATTAAAGCAACTACGATTGTAACAACGATTGGGAATAAAATCTTTTGTGTTTTTGAAACAGGACGAAGATTGCTCATTACAATGCTTCTTTCCTTCTTTGTTGTAAGCGCTCTCATAATTGGTGGTTGAATTACAGGAACGAGAGCCATATATGAATATGCCGCTACTGCAATTGGACCAAGTAATTGTGGAGCAAGTAATGATGTAGTAAAGATAGCGGTAGGACCATCAGCACCGCCGATAATACCGATTGATGCTGCTTCCTTAAGTGTGAAAATAATATCCTCAATACCTGCTGCTTGACCGATTGCGCTAACGCCCATAACGCCTGCAACTGTTGCGAAAATACCAACCTGTGCTGCTGCGCCTAAAATTAAGGACTTTGGATTTGCAATAAGTGGACCGAAGTCTGTCATTGCGCCAACGCCGATAAAGATAAGACATGGATATACGCCTAATTTAACGCCAAGATATAAAATGTCAATTAAGCCCGGTGTAATATAATTTGGGTCGTTGTGATTAAACATGTTCCAGTTTACATGACCGCCTGCAAATAATTCCTCGTGGAATACCTCAGCCCCCGGTAGGTTTGTAAGAAGCATACCGATAGCGATTGGTAATAAAAGTAATGGCTCAAATTTCTTTACGATAGCAAGGTAGCAAAGTAAACATGCAATGCCAATCATTACGATGTACTTCCAGCCACCTGCTTCAAAGAAGTCTGCCACACCTGTGGTCTTTAAAAAGTTTAAAATGCCTTCCATTGTAGCCTCCTACTAATTATGCAAGAGTACAAAGAACTGTGCCTGTTTCAACTGAAGCGCCGTTTGCTACGTTTACGCTTGATACGGTTGCATCACATGGAGCCATGATTTCGTTTTCCATCTTCATAGCCTCTAATATCATAAGAACATCGCCCTTCTTAACTGCTTGACCGTTAGATACATTTACCTTTAAAATTGTGCCCGGCATTGGAGCTGCTACTGTTTGTGCGCCTGCCGGAGCCGGAGCAGCTGTCGGAGCTGGAGCTGCTGCTTTTGGTGCAGCTGCTTTGATTTCTGATTTATCAATAACCTCTAATGTGATTTCGTATGTATTTCCGTTTACGTTTACTCTATATGCTTTCATTTCGTTTTCCTCCAAAATTATTATACCTTTTTAAATGATAGAACACGGATTGCTGAAATATCCGTTTTTTCCTCTTCCGCAATAGCGGCTACTACCGCTGCTACGATTTCCTCGCGGTTAGGGATTTCTGCTGATTGAACAGGTGCGCTTGCTACTGCTTCCTTCTTTGCTTGTGGCGCTGCTTTAATGAATTTATCGCAAAGATAGTTCATTAAGTAAACAAGACCGATAAGAATTACAAGACCGATAAAGACCACTGCAACTCCAAAGAAGCATACAAAAGCCAAGCCCGGCTCATTTGCTGCTAAAAAAGTGTTTGCCATTTTACTACTCCTTTTTTATTTTTGGATATGGGATATTAAAGTCAAGCAATAAGATGCATTTATCATCAAAATTTACCGATAAATTAAGCAAATTTTAGCATAAAGCCTTTATCGCTCACGCCTTTTTTTGCTCTTCGCTTTTGTCTTTCCTCTTAATAAAGCCCATATTATCCTATTTTACACTATTGTACCATAAAATATGGTAAAAGTAAAGCCTAAAAATAATTTTTTGTAATATTATTATGAGTACGCCATTACATAAAATCATGCAAAATAACGCCTACAATAAAAAAGAGCAGACTAGGCATGCAATACGCTGACAAATCTGCTCTTTTATTCTCTTTATTTTACGCTAAAGTCATTTATATTTCAAAAAGCGATTGCTTTTTCTTTTCAAAATCCTTTTTTGACATTTTTGCTAACATATTTAAGTAAAATCGCTTTTCTTCAAGGTCAAACTCCTCGGACTCGTATAGCTCTCCGCGCTTTTGCAATTCTCTTTTATAGTCGATAATTCCGTTTACATAGGATGTAAAATATTCTTCTACCTCTTTTTTCGTAATACTGCGAGACGTGGTCATAATCGTATTCAAAAGACATCCAAATGCAGATAAAAATAGCGGCGTTTTGTCGTTTTTCTGCTTTTTATGGCGCTTCTTTTCAAGGTAATCTGTAAGTAAGTCCATTTTTTTAATGCTTGCTTTTTCATAAAATTCCACATCCTGAAAGGGATATTTTCTTTCATCCTCTTTTTTCATAAGCTTTATGGCATCAAACATAGCATTGAAGCATTGATCAAATTTTGCATGCTCCTTGTGTTCTAATTCCAAAAGCATCTGTCCGTCAATGTCAACTGTTATTTTTACATCCTTGCCGCGCTTGAAGATGCGTTTTCTGGTTTGGTTTATTATTATATCAACATTGGCTAAAAAGCTTTCCTGATCCTCTTTTGTTTCATAGCTACGGTATAGAAATCTGATATTATCATATTGACATGTCAATCTTAATTTGGTTGAGGAAATAACCGCCACCAATCTAAGCTTTTTTTCGCTTTTATCGGTTTCGTCATCATATACATATTTCTCTGCATCGCACCATGCCATTCCGAAAATGCTGTTGGTTATGTCCTTAAATCCTTTTTTAGTTAATATTTCTTTCCATACAGTTGACTCCGCGCACGGGGCTTGCTCTAAATCGTCCTTTTGGATGCCTAAATCCGCTTCGTCAAGTCTGCGTTCACCCATATTTTTCTCGAGTTTTATTAACATTGCTTCAACGTCAACATACTTTAATGTCAAAATGAATTGCATGTCATCTTGAGATATTTGCTCAGGACTTTTTTCTTCCATTTGACTAGCTTCTAACAGCCATTTTTCCATTGCGCTTATGGTTTTTTGACCTTCCTCGCTTTCAATGGCGTTTTTGCGCATTTCCTCTTTTAATTTTGAAATAAGTCCGCTTGTGGAATCTTCAAATTTCCTAACTCTGGTTGCTATATCAAAAATTTCATTCAGCCTATTTGTGAGAAATGTTTTTTTCTCATGAAGCTCTTTCAAAAACTCAGTATGCGTCATAATACATTCCCCTTTTAAAGCTTTGTTCTGTAATAACTATTATAGGGGACTTCAAAAAGTAATACTTTTAAAATTTTCCGTATTTTGCATTTTACTAAATTACAAACAATCAAAAACCGAGACAAATTAATGTGACAAAATCACATAATCAATCACGGTTTAGTTTTTTATTCAGCTTCTTCATTACTGTAAAGATCGTTCAAAAGCTTACACCAGCAAGCAAGCTTTAGAACTTCAATCATTCTGCGCTGCATTTCCAGCTTTTTCTGTTCCTCGGACGTAATTTCGCTATCCCTCGGTCTTGATAAAACCTCAGTTGCTTTAGCTATCCACGCCTTAATAGAATTAATAAGCCTTGCCTCGGCTTCATCGGATTCGTTTAGTGAGCTTTCTGATAAAAATTCATTTAACATATCTATTTCACTTTTTAACCAGTTTAACATTTCTGTGTTTTCCATATTTATTTTGTCTCCTACACAAATTAACTGTTTAGATTATACACAATGAATTTTTTTCGTATTAACAGTTTTTCCAAGCATCAAAAATCACGCCGTATCATGGCAGTTCTGCATTTTTTATCATTGAAAGGTCATAAAAAAGCGAGTGAAAAAATCACTCGCTTTCTTTATTATTCGGCTGTATTGAATTGATTAAAGGTTACAACCGCTGAAGAAGCAGCTGAGCCTGTGCTGTTTAAATAGCTTACGTTACCGTTTGTTGATAGATATCCTGCCATGTAGAATTCTACATCCTTAATATCAACTATTTCATCGTTAATTGTTACATTTCTGTTCCAATCGCCGCGGAGAATAAAGTCTGCGCCTGTGTAATTGATTTCTTCATCTGTAACAACTGCCTTAATTGCTTTATCGCTTGTATAAGCGTCATTGCCTGCAAATGCTTTTACTGCCACTACAAAGCCAAGCTCAACCTTGCCGTTGTACTTTTCAAATTCTGCGATTGCAGCATTATCAAAGGTATAGCCAAATGTGATTCCGTTGCCGTCATTGCTTACTGAGAAGCCCTTAAATTCTGTGATAATTGGGTTTACACTTGATACAACAGGAGCTGTCTTGTGTGTGCAGCCCTCGTTTTGGCAAGTCATGGTTTTTGTGCCGTTTGCAAGGTAGTTTCCATATACGATTGTTGTTGCATAATTATGAATAGGATTTTCTGCTAATGTTGCGTCCCCACAAACTGCGCAAATGCCTGCGCAAGGATTTGACTTAGCTTCATCAAGGGTGTGTCCGCCAAGGAATACTGTACACTTTGTTGAAAGTGGTGCATTTAATGCAATTCTTGCGTCTCCCTCTTTACCGATAGCGGTAATATATGGGTCTCTATTAAGCTCGGCGTTAGTAACTGTTATTGTGTTTGATGAAGTTGCAAAGTGGAATGTAACATTTAAGTCCGCTCCACATTGACCGAATACCTGCTTACCAAAGGTAGATGATTCAGTTGGCATCCAAACATCTGTTAATCCTGTGCATTTTTCAAAGCAATAATCTCCCAATGCAACCTTTTTAGGAAGAACTACCTTTTTAAGGCTTGTACAAGATTCAAATACTGTTTCATTTGTGCCAATTTTAGTTACAGAGTCAGGAATAATCATTTCTGTAATTGCTTTACAATTACCGAATGCTCTGCCTTCGATTGTTTGAAGACCGTCCCAAAGTGTAATATTATGAAGCACCTGACAGTTATAGAAGGTTTTATAGCTAAGCTTGGTATTACCCTCAAAGAAGCCCTCATAGTTCTCTATTTTTTCAAGCTTCTTACAGCCTGAGAACATATGGTCTGTTGTGTAGGTTATAAATCCGTCATCTGTTTTAAATGAATTAGGAAGCTTAACATACTCTAAGCTTTCGCAATATTCAAACATTGCAAATGTAGCGTTTGGATACTCCATTATCATTTTAGAAACATCAATAGACTTTAGCTTTTTACAGTTTGTAAATACCTTCATGCCACTGCTATTTTCCCAGAAGCGAAGACCATCGTTGATAATGATTTCAACTACATTGTTGCAGTTGCTAAGGTTTTCGTTGTTATTGCAAATAAATGCAATATCGGATGGGAACTCAAATCTGATAATGCTGTTCTTGTTAAAGCTCTTACCAAGCTTTGAGTTAATCTCGTTAAAGTTGATAAGAAGCATTTCGCCCACCTTACCGCTTTGGTTCTTTGGGCTTTCCGTAAGAATGTAGGTTGTTGGAACGGTATAGTAGCTTGTGCCGTCAAATAAAACAGCTCTTGCAACTGTGCCGTCATCCTTTAAATTGCTAATGCCGGTGTTTCCGATTGCTGTATCAAATGTTGTAAGCGTGCCGTATTCATCGGTTGATGAAGGAACGATTGTATCTGCACTTGCAGATAACGCAAGCATACAAACGAGCATTGCAACCATTAAAACGGCTAAAAGAAGTTTCTTTTTCATTATTTTTCTCCTTGTCGGAATTATTCATATAGTTAATGTACTATACTTACTCATTTTAACATATAAGGCAAATTTTGTCAACAAAAAAGGGATATTATGTAAATATCCCTCTCTCATTTTATGCATTTGTAAGCTGACCGTATGTAATATAGTCAGAAGCTTCGCCTGAAGCGTTTGCATTTAAGTATGCAACTGCGCCATCAAAGAGATAGCCTGCCATACAGATTGCAGTGTTTTCTAAGCCTGTAAAGTCGCCTGTTAACTTAAAGTCAGCGCCGTTATACTTAACTGTTTCCTCATTTTCGCTATCAATATTTGACCAAGAAACAACAGAAGCCTTAACTACATTTGCATTAGCTACTGTGCCATCTGCGTTAAGAAGCTTATTGTCAGTAACCTTTGACTGAGCTGCAACAACGAAGCCAAGGTCAACCTTTTTGCCGCTTACCTTTGCGTATTCATCAAGTGCATTATAGTCAATTGTGTAACCAAATGTAATGCCGTTACCGTCTTCCTTAACGGAGTAGCCCTTGAATGATGAGATAATAGGGTTAACGCTAACAACGTTTGGTGTTGTTTTATGCACACATCCCTCGTTTTGACAGGTTTGTGTCTTAACACCGTTTGCAAGGTAATTAGCGTATGCGATTACGTTTACGTAGTTATGGATTGGATTTTCCTTCATTTCGCCGTCAAAATCATCGCATCTTGAACATTCTATTACGCAATCGTTTCCTATATCGTCATGCTCGTTATCATAAAACGCTTCGCAGCAATTCGCATCATAAACGATATAAATTCCGCTTGCATTATCATACGTTGTAGGGTCTGATAAATAAGTTTTATAAGAGATAAGCTTTGCATTATTCTTGAAATGTCCTTGATGAGAATCACTTGAATTTGCTTTTAATAGCTCAGCCTGCTCCTCAGTTCCTGTGAAGAAAATGAGAATATTATTAGTATCTCTAAACACCTCTGCTCCAAATCCTGTTTCATAGAAGCCGTTAGGAATGAACATCTTTTCAAGGCTCTTACATCCTCTTACAGTTTGGTTAGCACTACCGGTTGTAGTATTAGGACTGAAAATAACGATTTTAACGTTTGTATATTGAATGTTTACAGGGAAAGTAAGGGTAGAAGGGAATTTGATTGTATAATTGGTAGCTTCCTGTGTTAACGTAGATGTGTTCCAGTTACAGCTGTTTACATATTCAAGCTGTGTGTTTTCAAGATTCCAAATTTGAACAAGCTTTGTGTTAGTTAAGCCCTCTTGACCGATGTATTTAAGCGTTGTTGGGAATACGATGCCTCTCATTAACGGACAACAACCGTTTTTGTTACCGAATAAGCATGCTCCGATTGCCTCAATATCAAGTCTTTCCATGTTGAATAAAAGAATCTTTTGCCTTCCCAAATCGTTGCTTGGTCCATTACCATAAATTTCTGTGCCGTTATCGTAGATGGTAATACCCTTTAGGCACTTATCCGTTGGCGCAGGCACTCCACCAAATCCCCACGTGTTAGAGGTAATGCCGCTTATATCATACTTAACGTAAACACTCTGTGTTGAATCTGTTTGGTCGGCTCTTACATACTTTAATTCTTCGCCATTCATATACCAAATAAGAGGATTGCCCTCTGTGTCTCTGATTGCTAGCTTAGTTGTGCCATCTGCCGCATAAATCCATTCGCCATCATTATATGCAGGCTCAGCCGCGCTTGCTGAAATTGCGAAAAGGCAAACAAGCATTGCTACAATAGCAACCATTAAAAGAATTTTCTTTTTCATTTTTTTGCTCCTTAATAAAAAATTATATAGTAAAAATACTGATACACCTTTATTTTATCATATAATATAGTGCTTTGCAACTAATTAGCATTTATTTTCAAATTTTCGGCAGATAGCATAATTTGACGCAATTTATAGTATTTTTTGACATGATAATTTTGTGTGTTTTAAACAAAAAAAGAGCCAACCAAGGTTGACTCTTAATTTTGTTTGATTGTTTTTTGCAGCTTAAGAGAGTGCTTCGCTTTCTCCCTCAGTCAGCGTTGCTGACAGCTCCCTCCCGGAAGGAGCCTGTTACTATTTTATAAGTGTTTCAACTAAAGCGAGTGCTTCGGGGTTCTTTGCAATTTTCTTGCAGTGTGTTGTTGTTCTTGCTTTATTAAATAAAATACCATTTTTAGAATCTATTGTTTTTTCAAAATTGCCCAATATCCGTTCTTATTTGAGCCTATCCTTTTAATAAAGCCGTTATCCTTTAAATACTTGAACGCTCTTTCTACAGTTCTTGTTTTTTTAGAGAACTGCTCTGTAACTTGTTTAACGGTTGTTTTGCAATCCGAAGATATCAAATCTAAAATCACTTTGTGAATTTCATTTAATTTCACATCACCGTTTATACCGTCATTTATACCGTCATTTATCGTTTTTTTGTCGCCTTTTTTGTTTTCGTTGACTATATCATACGGAATTATACACTGAATGAACGATGTTCCAAATTTATACACACCTTTACCGTATTTTTTTACAACGGTAGGCACTCCTCTTCCAGATTGCTCCATATACTGCATTTGCATAAATATCTTTGCGAATTCTTCGTTAACAGGTCGGCTAACACCAGAGAAAAAATCTTCTTGCGTCATTCCTTTTTTCAAAATCCCGTGTGATATAATTTCAATTCTGTCATCGAAGCCATAGATTGCTGGCGGAATTTTTTCCACCCATAAGTTGTGGCAAACAGCATTGTACCACGCTTCTCTAAATGCAACATTATCAAAATACGGTGTGTCCACCCTTAAAGAGTTTGTTATCTTTGTTTGTACGATATTCAAAACATTTTGAGCATACTCCAACGCATCTTCCATTTGCTTAAAAATACAACCAGCTTCAAATTCCTTTCGGGAAATAAAATCTGATTTTGTTGTACCATCAAATCTAACCACTTTTATCGATGTATCGTTTTGATCTGATAATAAAAACGCTATGAGATTGTACTTTCCTTCATTGGTTTTTAAATTAAAATTCAAATCAAAGGTTTCATCACTATAATGGATATCTTTAAACATTAGCATCGTTTTGAATTGCTTGAAGGTCAAATCTTGTCTGTTGCTTTCGGTAGTTTTCATCGATTTTTCCGGAATGTTAAGAGTAGCAATATACGCTTTTTCTATTTGCTCCTCGGTCATACTTCGATTGCTTGTTCCCATGCGAATGTAACAACCGTTTGCACTTCTGCCAAATTTTTTGATATAGTAAAGTGATTTTCCTTTCTCAACTTTTACCTCAATGACATGCTTTCCGTTAATAAATTTAGTCCCAAGTTCCACATACTCTTGGGGATTTGGTAAAACTTGCATGGTTATTATATCGCCAATTTTCTGCAAGGTTTCATCAAGATTCATCACGCCAACCGCTGTCCCATCATCTTCTACGCCAACATATATTGTGCCACCGGAAGTATTTAAAAATGCAACAAGTGCCTTTTCAAATCCATCATTAAGAAGTCTTTTGAGTTCAACGGATTCTGTTTCTCTAAAAACCATATATTCTCCCCCTTTCAAGTCCATTTTTTACATTGTACCATTAAAATATCCATTTTTCAAGGTTTTATTAAAAAAGAGCCAACCGTGGTTGACTCTTAATTTTGTTTGATTATTTCTTGCAGCTTAAGAGAGTGTTTCGCTTTCTCCCTCAGTCAGCGTTGCTGACAGCTCCCTCCCGGAAGGAGTCTGTTACTATTTTATAAGTGTTTCAACTAAAGCGAGTGCTTCTGGGATTTTTGAAATGTCTTTTCCGCCACTCATAGCGCTATCTGGACGTCCGCCACCCTTACCGCCGGTAACTGCGCTTACCTCACGGAGAATGTTGCCTGCGTGTGCGCCCGATGATACCGCATCCTTACCGCATACTGCGATAAAGTTAAGCTTTTCACCCGAATGGATAGCAAATACAGCCACAGCGCTTGGGTTTTTGTCCTTAATTGTATCGCCAAGAGAACGAACTGCATCAACTGCCATATCCTTAAGGTCGGCTGTAATTACAGACACATCCCCAACGATTTTAGCATTATTAAGAAGCTCATCAACTCTTGAGCCTGCCATTTTGGAGTTAAGAATTTCAATCTCACGCTTTAACGCTCTTACCTCATCTTGAAGTGATGAAGCACGCTTTGCGATATCGTTTGCATTTTGTACCTTAAGTTCTTTTGCGGTGCTTTCGATAAGTCCTTGCTTTTCGCCTAAAAGGTTAAGAACGCCAAGACCTGTTACAACCTCAATTCTACGAACGCCTGCTGCAACGCCAATTTCAGTAACAATCTTGAAAAGACCTGCCTTTGCGGTATTGTCAAGGTGTGTACCACCACAAAGCTCAACGGAGAAATCTCCCATTTTAACCATACGAACAACGCTACCGTACTTTTCGCCAAAGAGAGCCATTGCGCCATTTTTACGGGCAGTTTCAATATCTGTTTCTACTGTGTCAATAGCTGTGCCGAGTAAAATTTGGTAGTTTACTAATGCTTCTACCTTGTTAATTTCCTCTGCTGTTAATGCGGCAAAGTGTGTAAAGTCAAATCTGCCGATTTTTTCATCAACATATGAGCCTGCTTGCTCTACGTGTGTGCCTAAAACTGTACGGAGCGCTGCTTGAAGCATATGTACCGCGGAGTGGTTACGCTTAATTGCTTCGCGTCTTGCTATATCAACGGAGCATTTAACTGTATCGCCAACCTTAACTGAGCCGGATGCGATATTGCACATATGGATATATACGCCATCGCTCTTTTTAGTGTCAGTTACTGTAATTTCGCAGTTATCGTTTACAAGGATACCGGTATCTCCAACCTGTCCACCGCCCTCGCCGTAGAACGTTGTTGTGTCAAGAATAATTGAGCATTCGCCCTCTGTAATTTCTGTTACGTCATTGCCGTTTTCATCTAAAATTGCAAGGACCTTGCCTTCACACTCGTAGCTTGTATAGCCAACGAAGTTAGTTTTTGCAATATCAAAGGATTTCGCCTTATCGCTCCAACCGCTGATATTTGCTCTTGCATTTCTTGCTCTTTGCTTTTGCTCTTGCATTAAAGCATTGAAGCCGTCCATATCGGTTGTAAAGCCGTTTTCCTCGGCAATTTCGCGGGTTAAGTCAATTGGGAAGCCAAATGTATCGTAAAGCTTGAATGCATCTGCGCCCTCAATTACTGTTTTGTTTTCGCTTTTTGCTTTTGCAATAATATCATCAAGAATTGAAAGACCTGCATCAATAGTTGCGTCAAATCTTTCCTCTTCAAGTGATAATACTTTTTTAATGTAGTCTGCTTTTTCGCCAAGTTCAGTATATGCATCCTTGCTTTCTCCAATTGCAACCTCGCACATTTCAACTAAGAAAGGTCTGTCTATACCAAGTAATTTACCGTGACGGCAAGCACGACGGATAATTCTACGAAGAACATATCCTCTGCCCTCATTTGATGGGATAACGCCGTCGGAAATCATAAACATTGCGCTTCTTGTATGGTCGGTAATTACACGGATAGAAATATCGTTATTATCGTTATCGCCATACTTCTTGCCTGAAATAGCGCATACGTTGTCAAGGATTTTTCTTACAGAGTCAACCTCAAACATGTTTTCTACATTTTGCATTACACATGCAAGTCGCTCTAAGCCCATACCTGTATCAATGTTCTTTTGAGCAAGCTCTGTATAGTTGCCTTGACCGTCATTATTAAATTGTGAGAATACATTGTTCCAAATTTCCATAAATCTGTCGCAGTCGCAACCAGGCTTACAGTCAGCTGAGCCACAGCCACGCTCAATGCCACGGTCAAAGTAAATTTCAGAGCAAGGACCGCAAGGACCGCTACCATGCTCCCAGAAGTTATCTGCCTTACCAAGTCTTACAACGTGGGCAGGATTTACACCGATTTTGTTAACCCAAATATCGTATGCTTCTTCATCATTTTCATAAATTGATGGCCAAAGAAGGTCGGCTGGAATTTCAAGAGTTACAGTTAAAAACTCCCACGCCCAAGCTATTGCTTCTTCCTTAAAGTAGTCGCCAAAGGAGAAGTTGCCAAGCATTTCAAAGAATGTACCGTGGCGTGCGGTATGTCCTACTCTTTCAAGGTCAGGTGTTCTAATACACTTTTGGCATGTTGTTACTCTGTTTCTTGGTGGAATAACCTCGCCTGTAAAGAACTTCTTCATAGGTGCCATACCTGAGTTGATAAGTAAAAGTGATTTATCATTTTGTGGCACTAAAGGGAAGCTGTTTAAGCGAAGGTGTCCCTTTGATTCAAAAAATGAAAGATATTTTTCTCTTAAATCGTTAAGTGATGTCCATTTCATAGCTTTGTTTCCTTTCAAATTGAATGGTAAAATTTTAACGCATATATTTTAGCACTTATTATATATTTTGTCAAGCACTTATATTTCACTTGACAAATATTTAATAAAAGTATATAATTTTAATGACTAGCGGCTAGCAGCCAGCAGTCAGCAGACAGCGAGATTAGTTAATCGCAAATAACGAAATAAATCTTATAGCTAATATGCTGACGGCTAACCGCTAACGGCTGACAGCTATTTTAACGGAGTTAAAATTTATGATAGACTTACTTGACATGCACAAGCATTTTATTCTTTCTCATCTTAAAGAGGGGGACGTTTGCGCAGATTTTACTATGGGAAACGGGCACGATACTGCGTTTCTTTCAAATATAGTTGGGGCAAACGGCAAGGTTTACGCATTTGATATACAGGAAAAGGCTCTTATTTCCACAAGGGAAACATTAAAAAAGGAAAATTGCCCTGACAACTGTGTTTTAATACACGATTCACACCACAATTCAAAAAATTATATAACTGAAAAAATCAAGGCGGGAATGTTCAATCTTGGCTATATGCCGGGCAGCGGCAACAAGGAATTAACCACCAAGCGTGAGACTACTCTGCCCGCTATAAAAAATGCTATTGAGTTACTTGACACGGACGCAATTTTATTAGTTGCCGTTTATCCGGGACATGAGGAGGGCAGACTTGAGGGCATTGAAATTGAGGAATATTTAAAGACTATAAGCCGAAAGGAAATGTCAATTTCAAAGTTCCAGATTATAAATTCCCCAACTTCTCCGTTCTTTTTTATTGTGGAGACAAGATAGCGACAAGGTCGCAGCTAAATTCGCTACGCGAGCTAAATTGCCTTTGGCAGCTAAATTCCTTTCGGAGCTAAATTCGGCAAGCCGAGCTAAAGAGCGAATTTAATTTAGCTTTACAAAGTAAAATTTAGCTATTGAGCAAAGCGAAATAATTTAGCTACGGTGCAAAGCGCCGTAATTTAGCTAAAGTAAAAAGGAGCAAAAAATGTTTAATTCAAAAACAATAGCGGCAATATCCACAGCATACGGAAAAGGCGGAGTTGCTATGATTAGAATAAGCGGAGATTCCGCTTTAGAGGTTGCTTTGCGTGTTTTTAAGACAAGCGCAAAGGAAATAAAGCCAAGATATTGCTACTACGGTAGCATACTTCGTGATAACGATATAATTGATGATGGCACAATGACATTTTTTAAAGCTCCCAACTCATATACGGGGGAGGATGTGTGCGAAATTTGTTGTCATGGTGGTATTTACGCCACAAGAGCGGTGCTTGAAAGTGTGCTTTCACAGGGAGCAGTTTTAGCAGGAGCAGGCGAGTTTACACGCCGTGCATACCTAAACGGCAAATTGACATTATCAAGAGCCGAGGCGGTTGGACATGTTATTGATGCTAAAACCGATTATCAGCTTAGATTATCATCATCAACTGCAAGAGGTGTTTTGTCAAACAAAATCGCTTCTATTCGTGAAAAAATCATTTCACTTATTACACGCTCCTATGCTACCATTGACTATCCCGATGAGGACATTACCGACAATACAAGAGATGAAATGGTTGACATCTTAAACTCTGTTTATAGTGATGTTTTATCCCTTAAGAAGTCATACAAGGCAGGAAAAGCCGTAAGCGAGGGTGTGAAAACCGCCATTATTGGCAAGCCAAACGCGGGCAAAAGCTCACTTTACAACCTACTTTTAGGCGAGGAGCTTGCCATTGTTACCGATATTGCAGGCACTACAAGAGATATTATTGAAAATACCGCATCTATTGGTGGTGTAACCTTAAATCTTGCCGACACGGCAGGTATACACGAAACCTCCGATGTGGTTGAAAAAATCGGCGTTGACAGAGCCAAAATCAGAATTGACAATTCTGAGCTTCTTTTATGCGTTTTTGACAGCTCAACACCTGAAACTAACGAGGATGTGTTTATAATTGATAGTGCAAAAGACAAAACTGCCGTTGCAATTATCAATAAAAATGATAAAGAAAATATGCTTTCAAGCGAATTTGAGAGCAAGATAAAAGAGACCTTTGAAAATGTAATTTATATGAGCGCTAAGGACACGGACAGCCGTGAAAAATTAGCGGAAATTATTAAAAATATGTACGAGCTTGGGGAAATTGACATTTCCAATGATGCGGTAATTTCAAGCGCAAGACAGTTTAGCGCTGTTTCATTAGCTCTTGAAAGCATAACACAAGCTAAGGAAGCGTTAGAACTTGGCGAAACTCCCGATATAATCTGCTTCACACTTGAAAAAGCACTTTCCGAGCTTGATATGATTGATGCAAGAGAAACAAGCGAAGAAATTGTAAATGAGATTTTTTCACGCTTTTGCGTGGGCAAATAACGCTTGCGTTATTTTTAGTGGTCAGTGGTCGGTGGTCAGTGGTCAGGGGTTAGATATTTGCATTAAAACTTTGGAGTTGCTAACGACTGCCCCCTCATTCGACCGAAAGGAGTACTTATGATTAAAGATTTTAAAGACCTTTTAGTTTGGCAAAAGGGAATGGATTTAGTTTGCGAAATTTATAGCATAACAAAACTTTTGCCTAAAGAAGAAATTTACGGTCTATGCAACCAAATGCAAAGAGCCGCCGTTTCCGTTCCCTCTAACATAGCAGAAGGACAATCACGAACATCAACCAAGGAATTTGTACAATTTCTTTCCATTGCAAAAGCCTCAAACGCAGAGTTAGAAACTCAACTGTTAATCTGCAATCGTTTAGATTTTCTTTCAACATCGCAAACGCAAGTCGCTTTGTGTTTATGCAAGGAAATTGGCAAAATGTTAAATTCTTTAATGTCGTCATTGACAGTGTAACTACTGACCACTGACCACTGACGGCTGACCACTAATTCGACCAAAGGGAGAAAACAATGGAAACGAAAAATTTTACTAAAAATGATAATGGATTTATATGCGAAAACTGTGGTTTTGAGGTGAAGCCTCTTGGCTATTCATCAAGAAATCACTGTCCTAAATGCTTATGCTCTAAGCACGTTGATGTAATGCCCGGGGACAGAGCCAACACCTGTGGCGGAGTTATGGAACCTATCAAGGTTGAGCTTGACTCTAAAAAGGGCTACGTTATCCTACATAGATGCCGCAAGTGTGGCGAAATCAAGCGTAACCGCACCGCCCACGAGGCAAAGGAACAGCCTGATAATATGAAACTCATAATCAAGTTAACAACGGGTTGTTAACTTGTAGCGGTTAGCCGTTAGCGGTTAGCGAAATTAGACTATTGCTGAAATTCCAAACAGACTATTTAAAACTATTCATAAACTAAACTGCTGACAGCTATCAGCTAACTGCTGACGGCTTTTCGACCAAAGGGAGAAATTTATGAACTGCAATATTTGCCCAAGAAAATGTAATATTGACCGCTCTACGCACACAGGTGCTTGTGGAATGGGCGAAAAGATAAGAGTTGCCAAGGTTATGGTACATAACTGGGAAGAGCCGTGTATTAGTGGCGATAAGGGCAGCGGTGCTATATTCTTTTCGGGGTGTAATTTAAAATGTGTGTACTGTCAAAACCGTGAGATAAGCCACGAAAAGTACGGGTATGAAATGACTGTGGAGCAGTTGGCAAGTAAAATGCTTGAGCTTCAAGATATGGGAGTGCACAACATAAATCTTGTAACACCCACACATTATAGCGACAAAATAAGAAATGCTATTGATTTAATAAAGGACAAGCTACATATTCCCATTGTTTACAACACTTCGGGCTATGAGCTTGACACGGAAATACAGAAAATGGCGGGGTATGTGGATATATTTTTAACTGATATTAAGTATTTTGACAGCGAAATATCAAAAAAATATTCCTGTGCTACGGACTATTACGAAAATGCAAAAAAATCGCTTGCTTCAATGCTAAAAATTGCGCCTGAGTGCATTTTTGATGAAAATGGAATTATGCAAAGGGGCGTTATTATAAGGCATCTTGTGTTGCCCACATTACGAAAGGACAGTATAAAAATACTTGAGGATGTGTCAATAAATTTTGATATATCCAAGGTAAAACTTAGCTTGATGTGTCAATATACTCCCGATTTTTGCCCAGATAATTTTAAGGAAATAAAAAGAAGAGTTACAACCTTTGAATATAACTCCATTGTAGATAAGGCGCTTGCCTTAGGCTATGATGGATATATACAGGACATTAGCTCCTCGAATAAAATATACACACCTGATTTTTTAGGAGATAACAAAAAATGAAATTAAGAATTCCCGATTATGCCATATTTTATCACGATGGCAAGCCAAAAAATCCAAAAATTGCGCCACAGGGCTACGTGCTTGGTAAGGGCGAGCGAATTGAGTTTGACAATGCTTCTTTAAATACTAATTTAAAGAATGAAAATTGTGAAATTTGGTTTGATTTAAAGGACGATGAACTAAAGGTTTACGCTACAACCTATAATGTTGGCGCAAGATATATTCTTCTTCGTTGGAATGAGAAAATGCGCAAGGACGTTAAGGTTTTAGGGGATGCATACGAGCGAGGCTATGGAGACCTACAATGGTCAACCATTCGCCCCGAAAGATGTATGCCTTGGTATATTGCAGTTTCCAACGGAAGCGACAGTAATTTTGACTATAATGGCAGATTTACCGAATGTATGGGCGTTAAGGTATGTCCTAACTCCATGTGCTTTTGGCAATATGACACCGAGGGCGTTAGCCTTTGGCTTGATATAAGAAACGGTGGTAACGGCACATACCTTGATGGCAGAAAATTAGAATGTGCAACTGTATTATTTAAGGAATATAAGGACATAAGCGCATACAAGTCCTTACAGGAATTTTGCTCTAAGATGTGTCCAAATCCATACTTGCCTGACCATGTTGTATATGGCTCAAACAACTGGTATTACGCTTACGGCAAAAGCACCCATGAGGAAATTATTAACGATACAAAATTACTTATGGAAATGTGCGGTGGCTGTAAAAATCCGCCATACATGGTAATTGATGATGGATGGCAACCTAATCCTACAGATGCTCCTTGGGACACAGGTAACTCAGGCTTCCCTGATATGAAGCGTCTCCAAGAGGAAATGAAGTCCTTTGGTGCAAGGACAGGTATTTGGGTAAGATACTTAATTAACGGCAAGGATGGTAGCGAAAGAAAGATTACTGTGCCTGAAAGCTGGTACTTATCAAGAAACGACAAGACCTTTGACCCTTCACATCCCGAGGTCCTTGAATACGTGGCAAAAACCACTAAAACATTGACACAGGATTGGGGATTTGAGCTTATTAAGCACGACTTCTCTACCTTTGATATTTTCGGCAAATGGGGCTTTGAAATGAGCACCAACATCACCGAAAGTGGTTGGAGCTTCTACGATAAAACAAAAACAAGTGCCGAAATTGTTAAGGATTTTTATAAAACAGTTAAGGACAATTCAAATGGCGCTATTATTATTGGTTGTAACTGTATTGGACACCTTTGCGCTACATTGCATCAATTAAACCGTACAGGCGATGACACAAGCGGCTTTGAATGGTCAAGAACACAAAAAATGGGCGTTAACACTCTTGCATTTAGAAACTGTCAAAACGGACGCTTCTTTATGTCCGATGCGGACTGTGTAGGCATTACCGGTCTTATTCCTTGGGAGCAAAATAAAGAGTGGCTCTTTGCTTTATCAAGAAGTGGCTCTCCGCTATTTGTATCCTGCAAGCACGGGGTTTTAAATGAAAGTGAGCTTGCCGAGCTTAGGGAAGCATATGAGATTGCTTCTAAGCAAGCAGATGAATTTATCCCTGTTGACTGGATGGAAACCACAACTCCCGACACATTCCTTTTAAACGGCGAAATAGTTAAATTTAATTGGTACACCAAGCGTGGAAACGAAATATTTACAGATTGGAATTAAATTATGGATAGAAATTTAGTTTTTACCTTTGAGCTTTTTGGAAAAGAGCTTAGCGTTTATTGGTATGGCATAATGATTGCTATTGGCATTTTATGTTGCTTTTCAATTATGATGCTTTATTTCAAGTATGCAAAATTTGAAACAAAATTTGCAGATTTCTGCTTTTACACGGTAATTGCATCTATTGGCTGTGGATTTTTGTTTGCCGCATTATTCCAAGCGTTTTATAACTACCTTGACAATCCCGCAGGTGGCTTTAAAATCGGTAGCGGCTTAACATTTATCGGTGGTCTTATTGGTGGCGTTGGTTTTTATCTTATTATTTATGCTATTTTCAGAACGAAATTTAAGGACAGACTTCCTAAGCTTTTACCGATTTTAGGTCCTTGTGTAACTGTTGCTCACGGCTTTGGCAGAATTGGCTGCTTTATTGCCGGATGCTGCTACGGTAAGCCAACTAACTGTGATTACGGCTGCTATTTTGACACCAAGGTTAAGGTGCATCCAACTCAGCTTTACGAAGCAATTTTCCTTTTGATTTTATGTAGCGTTTTAACATTTATTGCATTTAAGTATAGAGAAAACGAAAAAGGCGTTGCATTTAATGAATACAATGTTGCAATTTACTTAATTGCATACGGTACTTTTAGATTTATCAACGAATTTTTCCGTGGCGATGACAGAGGAAAATTATTCGGCACAATTCCGCCATCACAATTTTGGGCAATCGTTATGGTGCTTCTTGGCGTTATCTACATTTTCGCTATTAAAAATAGACTGTTTGACAAATTCGGCAGATGGTTAGACACAAGAAAGCATAATAAAAGCTTAAAGAAATAATATTAAAAGCAAAAATAACGGATGAAAATCATCCGTTATTTTTTATAAATGCCAAAAAGCGTGTAGTTAACTGCAAAATCCATACTTATTTTGCATAACACTTGACATTTTTTCATATTTATTGTATAATTTGAATATAATTACTAATAATAAAATCAAGAGGTGAATAATATTGGAGAGAGCATTAATTACAAAGCTTATTGAATGGAAAGAAAAACCTAACAGGAAGCCATTAATTTTAAAGGGTGTAAGACAATGTGGCAAAACATATCTGCTTAAGGATTTTGGTAAAAATCACTATGAGAGCTTTGCATATTTCAACTTTGAAGAAAATGATAGCTTAAAAAGAGTTTTCGATAAGGATTACGATACCTCTCGCATTATTTTTGAGCTTGGGTTATTTGTTGGCAAAAATATAAATCCACATACAACGCTTATCATTCTTGATGAAATACAAGAGTGCGGAAGGGCAATTACCGCCATGAAGTATTTTTGTGAAAACGCCCCTGAATATCATATAGTTTGCGCAGGCTCTCTTTTAGGTATTGCACTGCAAAATCAACTATCATTCCCCGTTGGCAAGGTTGATTTTCTTACGCTTTATCCTATGAGCTTTTCCGAATTTTTATTGGCTACTGCTCCCGATGTCCTTGCGGATTACGTTATAAGCTTTAAAAAGGGAGACAGCTTATCCGAGGCGGTTGGCGAAAAGCTTGTTACTTATTTAAGACAGTATTACGTAGTTGGCGGAATGCCTGAGGTTGTTTCAGTTTGGCGTGATACTCATAATATTGAAGAGGTTGAGGCGGTTCAAGCAGCAATTATAAATAGCTATGAGCTTGACTTTGCCAAGCATGCGCCCTCAAAGGATTTTCCAAAGCTTTCGGCTATATGGCGTTCAATCCCAGAGCAATTATCAAAGGAAAACACTAAATTTATATTCAGCCAAGTAAAAAAAGGATGGCGCGCAAAGGATTTAGAAGATGCTCTTGAATGGCTAATTAGTGCGGGGCTTGTTTACAAGGTTTGTAAAATTGAAAAGCCAAACGTTCCTCTTTCGTCATATAGCGATGATACTTCATTCAAGCTGTATTTGGTAGACGTAGGAATTTTACGCAAGCTATCTAAATTACCTTACGAGGTAATCTTAAACATTACTCCCACATATACGGAATTTAAGGGATCTATGACGGAAAATTATGTGCTTTGTGAGCTATTAAAGCATATTGATGATATCGCATACTATTGGACCAGCGGAAACACAGCCGAGGTTGATTTTGTTGTACAATGCGGAAAGGAAATAGTTCCGATTGAAGTAAAATCCGAAAAAAATGTAAAAGCGCGGTCCCTTGCGGAATACAGAAAAAAATACGCTCCAAACGTTTCTGTGAAAACTTCAATGCTAAACGAGTTATCTGGCAACGAGGTTTTAAATATTCCTCTCTATTTAATTTCCGCTTTGAAAAAGCTTATTTAATTTCAACGTAGCCGTTTAAATTTAATCAAGCCTTTTTTGATGTCAACAGTTAATAAACTTTTCTATAAATTTTGCAGATGGTTAGACACAAGAAAGCATAATAAAAGCTTAAAGAAATAAAATAATCAAACAACAGGTGCTTAAATGTATCTGTTGTTTTTCTTTTAAAAGTATAACGGTGCACCGTTATATTTTAGATAATTTTGAAAATTTATTGACAAATTTTCCTTGCGGTGGTATAATGCAGATAGTACAGTTAATACAGATAATACAGATTTGAGGTGATTTTGTGGCTTTTCGTTTTTCGGGAAAGCAAGATGTTTATATTGAAATAGCCGAAAAGTACAAGGAATATATATTAAACGGTATATATAAGTATGGGGACAAATTGCCTTCGGTTAGATATATCGCCCTTGAGCTTAATGTAAATCCTAATACGGTTGCAAGAGCATTTTCCCTTTTGGAAAAGTGGGGATATATAAACTCTATTTCTAAAAAAGGCGCTTTCGTTATTTATAACGGCGAAAGCACAAATTGTAATGAAACGGTTTTTAAAGCGGTATTAGACTTAAAAAACGGTGGTGTTACCTATGATGAGCTTTTAAATGCTTTAAAGGAGGTTTACAAAAATGATTGAAATTAAAAATCTTTCACACTCCCTTGGCGGAAATTACGTTTTATCGGGAGTAAATCTTTCTGTGCCTGACGGTACAATTATGGGTCTTGTGGGAATTAACGGTGCGGGAAAATCTACGCTTTTAAGACTTTTATCAGGCGTATATTTTGCAAATGAGGGTACTATTGAATTTGACAAAAAATCTCCCGAAATTGAAACAACCAGAGAGGATATTTTCTTTCTGCCCGATGACCCTTATTTTACAAACACTTCAACTGTAAAATCTATTTTAAATATGTATAAGGAGTTTTATCCTTCCTTATCTATTGAAACATATAAATATTTAATTAACGAATTTAAGCTTGATGAAAATAAGCCTATCCGTTCATTTTCAAAGGGTATGCGCCGTCAAGCGTATATTTCTATTGCTATTGCAATTAAGCCAAAATATCTTTTGCTTGATGAAGCATTTGACGGTCTTGACCCTCTTGCAAGAAAGCGTGTTAAGGATGAGCTTATAAAAATGGTTGAGGAAAGCGGTTCAACTGTTATTATTTCAAGCCACTCACTTCGTGAGCTTGAGGATTTTTGCGATATGTATGCCATAATTGACGGCAAAAAGGTGTCAAGCTCGGGAGATATTGCCGAAAAAACAAACAAGTATTGCAAATTTATTCTTGCTTTTAATGATGGTATTCCAAGTGATATTTTTGACTCTCTACCGTTAGTTAATAAATCACAAGCGGAAAAGTTTGTAACCGGTGTTTTTGAGGGCGATGAAAATGAAATTAAGGAAGCACTTTTGAAGTTTGGTCCTGTGGTTATAGAGCAAATCCCCGTTGACTTTGAGGAAGCATTTATAAGTGAGGTGAGCAAAAATGGCAAGCTTTAAAAATTACTTTAACCACATTTTGAAAAAATCTCGTTCAAGACTTCTTATCACTTCCGTTATTGCGCTTTTGCTTACTGTTTCAACGGTTGATGTGTATATTTACAGTAATGAGGAATTTCGCAATGTAACCGTTTCCTTTGGTTGGATTAGCTTTATTCTTGGTGCGCTTTGCATTTTGACACCGATTATTGAGCTTGCGCATTTTAAAAATCGCAGAAACATTGACACTCTATTTAGCCTGCCTATAAGCAAATTTAAAATGGGTCTTGCCCACTATTTAAACGGCATTATTTATATTGTAAGCGTATTTACCCTTTGCTCCATTTATACATTTTTGTATTTACTTGCAAGAAAAAATGACTTGAATGTGGTACACTTTATTCCTTATTATTTCCTTGCGCTTTTATTTGGCATTATTCTTTATTCCTTTACTTCATTTGCTTTTTATCAAGGCAATACAGTATCGGACGGCACTATTTTTATAATTGCTTACTCGCTTATTTTAATGTGTGTTATGGGCGCTATTGACCTTTTAGGATTTTTCAAGGCTCGTATTCAAGGTAGCTATTATAGTGCATTTGGTCCGCTTACGGGACTTACCCGTGGATATTCAAGCTTGATTGAGGGTAACAATGCACTCTATGACTTTACTACACAAAGATATATTTCATTTGCAGTTTGGGCGATAATAGGTATTGCTTCAGCATTTGGATTTTTATACTTCTTTGCAAAAAAGAAATCAGAGGATGTGGGCGAAATTTCAGGCTCAATCTTTGGCTACAAGGTACTGCTGCCAATTTACGGCTATACGCTTCTTTTCATATCACAAGAATTTAATGTGGTGCACCTTTTAATTGTCCTTGCTATGTATGTTGGTTTTATCATTTACAGAAGGACAATAAAATTAAAGAAAAGCGACTACATTTGTATTATCGCTTCAATAATTCCAATGGTGCTTTATCCTATTATTTGCCCATAAAACAAAACCGCCTTGCACAAGGCGGTTTTTTGTTGAAATTGCTTCTTAGCTATGGTAAAATATGAATATACGGTATAAATATATATGATATGATATAAATAAGATTGCTTAATGACACTTATTGATGTTGTTATTAGGCATTTATCTAATCTTGCTAACCGCTAACGGCTGGCGGCTGGCGGCTGGCGGCTAACTAACCACTGACCACTGACCACTGACCACTAAAAAGCGACTGAAAGGAGCGAAAACAATGGACTACTACATAGCAGACACACATTTTGGGCACGAGGCGATTTTAAATGAGTGCCGACCTCAATTTAAGACTATCCAAGAAATGGACAAATTTATAATTGATAACATCAACAGAAAAATGACTAAAAAGGACACGCTATATATTATTGGCGATTTTTCCTACCGCTCTAAAAGGTCGCCTAACGAGTATTTAGAGGCAATTAAGCCAAAAAAGGTGCTTATACTTGGCAATCACGATGAATGGTTTAAAAAGCTGAGTGAGGAAGAAAAGAAAAAGTATTTTATAAACGATGAAAAGCAAGGATATAACGAATATTGCACAAAGAAAAACAAAATTGAACTTCATTTTTGCCACTATCCTATGCTTGATTGGAACGGTAGCCACTATTTTGGGCATTCATTCTCTATTTGCGGTCATATACACCAAAGAAAGGAAGGCAGACTTTCTGCCGAGGTTTTTCCGCTTATAAAAAATCAATTTAACGCAGGGGTGGATATAAACAATTTTGAGCCTGTAACATTTGAAGAATTGATTGAAAACAATGCAAGGTTTTATCAAAGAACATACACAGATGAGGAAATCGCACTATTAAAGGATGCGGTAGAAAGGCTGTCAAAATGAGCTTAATTTACAACAATGATATAAACAGAATTATAGACACAAGGTGCGAAAATGATATAATTTTCCCTTATGAAATTACACTTGCTTACACTTTAGAAAGCGACGATATTACAAAGGGCAAAAAGCCAAGCTGCACGCCTTTTCAGGATAGGTGCGACTACTTTGAATACGGTACTTCCGAAAATGAATGCTGTTATATTTGCGACAAGGAATACAAGGACGGACTTATACTTGAGGTTTACGGAAATGATGATATGTCGGAGTTTGGTCTAAATCTTCCCTTTAACTTTATGGGTGTAAAAGGTGCGGGAGGTTGGGAAAATCAATTTCTTATCAATTCCCCATACAGAAGTGAAGACAAAAGGTATATGTACGCCTATCTTACAAAACCAAACGGAAATAATTTAGTTGTGGCTATTTTAAGTGATGCTGACGGCTGGAAAATTGACTATTCTTGGCACTCTTGGGGACATTACTTTATCAACTTAAAAATTCTTGCAAATTACGATAAAGCATATGGCACGAAAAGACGCAATTCAAAGTACCTAAAGGTGGCAATTATGCCTGTTACGGACTTTGATAGCTGTCTTGACACGCTTAGCGACCTTTATAGCGCGCCGTTTTTAGATTATGACGTAAGCGGTGGCAAAATCGGGGACACAGTGTCGCTTATTCCCTATGGAAATATTGACGGTATTATTGAAAAACATAATGGCAAAGAGTTAGTTTTGAAGTTTGATAAAGATTACACGGTTAAGTATGAGGGCGAAACGGAGTTAACTCCCGTATATCAAGGCAAAAAGGGTGCGCCTATAACCGTTTACGGTTATACCGATATTGTTGAGCTATACAAAAAATCAATGGATACGGTTAATGTTAATATAATAAGAGAAAGAACAAACAGTAACCTTTGTGAGCATGAATGTTGGGTTAGTGCTATGCTTCGTTTTCTTATGAAATACGGACACACTCTTTCGGATTTTGACAAAAAGAAGTATGAAAAAATGCTTTTAGATGAACTATCCATAATTACAGAAACAGATGAAAGCAAAGCGGTAAGCGAGGTTACAATTTTAAATAAGCCTCACGATAGATACCCTGCTTATAACGTGTATAAATCCTGTCGTGTGCAGGAGCTACACTTTGGCATTATAATTTTGCTTGATGCGTACAAGTATTTTGGGGACAAAAAATATTATGAATACGCCATAGGCGCTACCGATTGTCTTTTAGATTTTTACTTTAAAGACGGACATATTGAGGTAGATTGGGGCGACGGTACAAAAGAGGACTATTCCACCGTTTGTGCTCCTATGATTGCACTATGCGATATTGCAAATTTTGTTAAAACCATAGACACATCTCGCTACGAAAGATATAAAAAGTGCGCTTATGAAATGGCGGAATTTTTATATAACCGTGGTCTTAACTTTCCAACAGAGGGTGCTAAAACCGACCTTACCGAAACGGAAATGGAAGATGGCTCAATTTCCTGTACTGCTCTTTCCTTGCTTTATTTTTGCAAAAATATGGAGCGAATTGAAAGGTATATTGAAAAAGCCAAGGAAATATTGGATATTCACGAAAATTGGGTAATGAAAACGCCTATTTGCCAAATGCACGGCTCAACTCTTCGCTGGTGGGAAACCGGCTGGGAAGGGGACGCTGACGGTCCTGCTCTTTGTTGCGGTCATGCGTGGTCTATTTGGCGAGGGGAAGCAGATTACCTTTACTATGAATTAACAGGCAACGAAAAATACCTTACAAAAGCGAAAAACACCTTCTTAACCAACCTATCAAAAATTAGAAGCGATGGCACAACCTACGCTATTTACAATATTGATGAAATAAACGGAGGCGGCTTCCACGAGGAATGTAGCAAAATCACATACAAATTAGCTAACCGCTTTGCCTCTTGGCAAGATTGTGGGCTTAGTCGCTATGTTTGGGTAAGAATGTGCGAGACATTTCTTAAGTAGCTTAAACCCACCACCGTCTTAGACGGTCCCCCTCCCTTAACCATTAAGGGAGGCTGTGTATGTTTGGGTAAGAATGTGCGAGACATTCCTTAAGTAACTTGAACCCACCACCGTCTCAGACGGTCCTCCCCCTCTTACCGAGGCGGAACCCTTTTGTCGCAAGCGACATTTCCCCTCATAGGGGAATCACCCTTAACCATTAAGGGAGGCTGTGTATGTGTGGATAAGAATATGCGAGACGTTTTTGCAGTAATATTATTAAGTCAGTGAGCGGGAAATCCGCTCACTGATTTTATATAAAAGCGACACAGGGGCGAGGATTTTTCATGTGTAAACCTGAGGTTTACAGAAACTTTTTGTATTTAATTGACTTTTAAAATATTTTGTGTTAAAATTTTATTATTAAATATTTTATAAAGGAGCTAAAATGAAAAAGCATTTTATTTTACTTACTTGTATTTTGATTTTGTGCGTTATTTGTCTTGGCGCATGCGGTGAAACGGATACGGATACTGACAATAGCCAAGTAGCCGACACCGATACAAGTGCAGATACAAATACAGATACAAGCACAGATACTGATATTGACACGGGAAATAACGGTGTCGATAGCGGAAGCGGTGAAAAGCCTACATTTTTTATCATTTCTTATTCATTTAGCCACCATCCCAGCTATTTAGATAACAGAAATCCTAACATATTCCATATAGGCACAAGCGTTAAGCTGGAAAAACCTTCATTTTCAAGCTATGATTACATCTTTGACGGCTGGTATTTAGATGAGCTATACGAATATCCTATTACGGAGCTTAACGATAATTCCGTTAAATCAGATATTACCGTGTACGGAAAATTCAAGCCTGCAAAGGAAGAATACGGCGATTTTAAATTCAGTGAGGTTCAGGGCGGTTATTCCGTAGTGGAATTTACAAGCTTCACCGCTACTGCCGTAATAATTCCCGCTACCTATAAAGATGCCCCTGTCGTGGAAATAGGCGATAGCGCCTTTAGCGGGAAGCAAAAAATTAAATCCGTTGAAATTCCACAGTCGGTTCAAAAAATCAACGGTAATGCATTCTACTATTGCACAGAGCTTGAAAAAATCGTAATACCAAATAGCGTTACAGCTATTGGCGATAGTGCGTTTTACGGTTGCTCCGCTTTAACTGACGTAACATTAAGCAAAAATCTTGCGTCATTAGGCGGAAGCGCTTTTAAGAGATGCGCTATAAAGAGCATTGTAATTCCGTCCGGTATTACTTATCTCCAAAGTAATACATTTGAGAACTGCTCTTACTTATCAAGCGTTACAATTGAAAACGGAGTTACGGAAATTCGCTCATGTTGCTTCAAAAAATGTCAAGCGTTAAAGAGCATTGTAATTCCTTCATCGGTTAAAAAAATAATGCGTGAAGCATTTATTGATTGCTCCCAATTAGAAAGCGTTGTGCTTGAAAACGGCGTTGAAGTGGTTGAATACGAAGCATTTAAGAGCTGTACCGCTTTAAAGAGCTTTAACACTCCACCGTCCCTTATTGCCCTTGGCGGTCCATTTGATAATATGGCTTGCGTGAAAAATTACGACGGCGTTTATTACGTTGACAAATATTTAGTGGATTGCGACACAAATTTAACGTCAATTACTCTTTTAGACGGCACTATCGGCATTGCAGGCTCTGCATTTAGTCAATGCGCTGATTTAAAGTCAATTACTCTTTCAAGCACGTTAAAATCAATTTCAGGAAGTGCATTTAGCGGCTGTAGCTCTCTTGAAAAAATTGATATTCCAAAAACCGTAGTATATATAGGAGAATATGCATTTAACGGGTGCGATTCTATTGAAAGCATAGTTATCCCGTCAGGTGTTACCGATATTAAGACATACTGCTTTAACGGCTGTGATTCCTTAAAATCAGTTGAAATTCCAAGCACGGTTACGGAAATTGGCGAAAGAGCGTTCCAATTCTGTATTTCATTAACGGAGATTAAAATTCCTTCAAGCGTTAAAATAATCAGAGGGGAAGCATTTTGGGGTTGTAAGAGCCTTAATAAGGTTACACTTGAAAACGGCGTTGAGCTTATATATCATAGCGCGTTTAAGTACTGTACTCAGTTAAAGGAGCTTCATATTCCTGCAAGCGTAAAAAATATTTTTGATTACACATTTAACGATAGCGGATTAGAGCGCTTTACGGTTGACCCGGAAAACGAGGTTTATTCCGAGATTGACGGTTGTCTTTGCTCAAAGGACAAAACGTCTTTATATATTTTCCCGCCATACAAAAGCGTGGAAGAATACATAATTCCCGAAAGCATTACAATCATTGACTTTGGCGCATTTTACGGCGTAAAGCATCTTTATAATTTATTTATTCCGTCAACCGTTACCGATATTTATTCGGGAGCTATTGACAACTGCTCAAAATTACACGTATTTACAGACAACAAGGACTGCCCACAAAAGTGGCAAATTAACTGGAACAAAAGCGGTAAAACAATATACGACACGGTTAAATTTGACATAACTCCCGACCGCTTCTGCTACTATATTGATTCCATTGACAGACTTATAGTGCTTAGATATATAGGTGACCTAGATACCGTTACAATTCCGTTGGAAATTGACGGCATACAAGTCACATCCTTTAATTTTGGCGGAAACGATAGCATAAAATCCGTTACAATTCCCGACGGAATAAAGAATATAGAAGCGAGCACATTTTCAGGCTGTACGTCCCTTGCAAATATAACCTTTGGCAAGGATGTAAAAATGATTAAAGCGGGAGCGTTTTCCGGCTGCACGTCCTTAAAATCAATCGTTCTCCCAAGCACTGTAATCGCCATTGATGACAACGCGTTTAATAGCTGCACCGCTCTTGAAAGCGTTACGCTAAATAACGGTCTTATATTTATAGGAGCGAGCGCATTTGACGGATGCTCATCACTTAAGGAAATTGTAATTCCAAATACCGTTACAACAATGGAACAAAAAGCATTTTATAACTGCTCATCCCTTAGCAAAATAACCATCGGCTCAGGTTTAAAATCAATAAGCACTCTATCATTCTCAAGCTGTGACGCGCTGGAGAGCGTTATTATTCCCGACACGGTAGAGGTCATTGAGGCTAGCGCGTTTAGCTATTGCGACAAATTAAAATCAGTAACCTTCGGTAAAAATTTAAAGACTATTGAAAACGCCGTTTTCTATAATTGCGCTTTGCTTGAAAAGGCGGAGCTTTATGATGGACTTGAGGTTATAGGCGATAATGTATTTAGCGGTTGCTCATCACTTGCTTCCGTTTACATTCCATCTACCGTTACTAAAATAGGTGGCAGAGCCTTTGACGGATGCAAAAAGCTGACGGACATATTTATTCCACGCTCAGTTATGGAAATCGGATATGTCGCATTCGGCTTCTGCACCGCCACAATCCGTTGCGAAGTAGATAAATCCCAATCGGGCTGGAACCATAGCTGGTATCCAAACACCTGCACGGTAATTTACAATCAAACAAGATAGCTGCAATAAGAGCCTGCTATGCAGAACCTTATTAGCTTAGCCAAAACACCATACAAACAGAAAAGGAACAGGCGTTTTTGTCTGTTCCTCTTTTTTGATGAAATGATTGCTATACAATCTCGAAATGTACTCCCCTCGGTCGTACTTGAAATGAAATAAATCCGCAAGGGATTTATTTCATTGCATGTTTTCCTTATCGGATAACACGCTATTATTCCTCTGTATATTCCCAGATAACAGGGCGGTTTGAGTTATTCCAGCTTCTGTCCCACAAAAGCTCCTGCATTTCATCGCCGTTACAGTATATTGATAACCTTACGCAGCCGCCGAACGCTCCTCGCTTTATCATCGTAACGGACTTGGAAATAACCACCCTTTCAAGCTCCTTACATTCGATAAATGCAGATTCTCCTATTTCCGTAAGCCCACTTGATAAAGTTACGTTATTTAGCTTATGGCAGCTCCAAAATGCTTGGTCGCTTATTTTCGTTACGCTTTCAAGATTGATGCTTTTTAGCTCATAGCAGTACATAAACGCTTGATATCCAACGGTTTTGACAGAATCGCAAAGCTCCACCGTTTCAAGGACAGGCGCTTCCTTAAATGCTCTTTGCGGTATTTCAACTCCGCCGTTTATTTTAATATGCTTTAAATGCTCATCCCAAAACGCTTCAATGGCTATGCAGGGCGCTTCAACATACTCAACCGGGGCTAACCTAAACGTGTATTTCTCTATTTCCGTAACGGTGCTTGGTAAAATTACTTTTTTAAGATTTTTGCATGATTCAAATGCGGTTGAACCGATTTTCGTTACGCCATACGGTATTTCAATTTCCTCAAGAGCGTAGCACATAAAAAATGCTGAATTTCCTATTTCTGTTACGCCCTCTGAAATTTTTACCTTGGTTAGCTCCATACATCTATAAAATGCTCCGCCGTAAATTTTAGTAACGCTTTTCGGTATTTCCGCCTCGGTAATATTAGAGTGAGCAAACGCTTCTACCTTTATTTCCTTAACGGTGTCATTCATAATTACCTTTTTTAGGTTGCAATAAGAAAACGCATGAGTGCCTATTTCCTCAACGCTGTCGGGCAACTCATAATATTCTGCTTCTTTTCCTGCTGTATATTGAATGATAGTTTTTTCATCCTTGGAATACAGACAGCCGTCAACGTCTGTGTACTTTATATTCGCTTCATCCACTATAAATTCTTTAATGCCTTTACAGTAATAAAACGCATCGTAGCCGATTTCATTAACGCCTGCGCCGATTTTTACCGTTTCAAGGGATATGCAACCGTGAAATGCGCTTGCGCCTATTGCTTCAACGCTATTTGGTATTTCAAGATATTTCAAGGATTCACAATTAGAAAACGAGCTTCCGTCTATTGCCTTGACACTGCTTGGAATAACTACGCTTTCAATGGATTTATTATGGCTGAATGACCATGCGGATATTTTAGTAACGGGCAAGCCCTCGTATTCGCTTGGAATAACCACGCTTACGGCAGATTTATCACATTCGGAAACTGTATATTCGGTTTTGTTATTTATTAGTGTGAATTTTAATACCGATGTACTGTCAACATCTGTGTCAACGGTCGTGTCTGTGTCGGTGTTCATATTCGACGATGTATCAGTATTCGTGTTTATACCGTGATTCGCATTTGTGTCCGAACTGCTTCCGTTGTCTGAGCAGCTGAAAAGACAGCACAATGTCAATACGGCTACAAATAAAATAAATATTTTTTTCATTTTGCTTTGTCCTTTGCTATTATTTTACAAAGGAATAATAGCACAGTATCACAAAAAAGTCAATAGAATATCCTTTATTCGTGTAACCCTCAGGTTTACACATCAAAAATAGCCGAACCTGTATTTGAATACTAAATAATCTGAGCATAAAACAAAAGGCGCAACACTCTCAGAGTGTTGCGCTATTTGTTAAGCTGAAATCATGCTGTAACGTGGAGTATCAAGGACTTGGAGCATGAATGTTGGGTTAGAATGTGCGATACATTTTTACAATAACAAAAAAGAAGCAGATTTTTGAATTTCTGCTTCTTATTTTTTTAGTATGTTTCTGCAATTAGTGGCTTTAATAGGCTTAAAACCTCATCATCGTTAAGCTCATCAAGAATGTCTAAAACGTATTCGCCTACATCCTCTTCCTTTACTCTATTTGATGTGTTTTCAAGAATTAAAAGCTCATCCTCGCAGGCGTGGAGCAGGTATGCTTCCTTATTGAAATTGTTAAGAAGCTGATAAACCTTTGGTGTGGCTGGAATGTCATTAAAGTACATTGAACAGCTTGCGGTATTAGCTCTTCCTGGATATGCTGATGCGGTAAAGAGAAAATCGCCTATTCCTTCCTTCATTAAAGTGCCTTTTGCGGTTAGTCTCTTTTCTGTTCGCTCGTATTCTAAAGTGATGCCTGCTTTTTCAAGTGCTTCCTTCATATATTTTTCTGCTCTTACTAAATCCATATTTTTTCTCCTTAAAATTTGATTTTACAATTATATTGTATATTAACAAAGTATCACTGTCAAGTGTCTTAATATTTTTTTAATTGAATTATTTCAAAAATATCATTCTTTGGAAAATTGATAACAAAAAAGGAATGCTTTCGCATTCCTTTTAGCTTATGCTGTGATTACAGAGTAACGAGGTGCATTTAAGACATCCATCATAAATTGGTAAGGGTCAATAATTCCGCCGGCAATCATGGAGAAAAGCTTTGAAGTGCAACCGGAAACTAATGCTACACCGCGGTCATTCTTAGTTACAGGCTGTTGCTCGTTACGGCTATTTACATTCCAGAATACAAGCTCGGGAAGAGTGTATCCCTTTTCTTCAAACATTCTCTTTGCGTTTTGGAAGTTAGTCATATCCGCATTTTGGGCGCAATAGTCAAATTCCATATCGGAGATAATAACAATCTTTGAAGGAAGCTCGTTGCTTGATAGGTTATTCTTTACGGCTGTGTAAAGAATAAGCTGAAATACTGCCTCAATGTTGGTATTGGCTACCTCATTAAAGGTCATAGCGTACTTAAGCTTATCAAGGAACGTTTCGCCCTTTAGCTCAACAAGGCGTGGAGCGTGTGAGAAGGTAATAAAGTGGTTTCTGAACGCGCCCTTATTTTTATCTGCAAGATAAAGACCAAGGGATAATGCAACAGAAGCAGGAGATGGTTGTGTCCAAGAGGAATACATTGAGCCTGAGCCGTCAATTACCGCAAGAATATCCTCATCCCCACCGTAGTTGGGTAAGCTTTCCCATGTGGTATTAATTGCAAGCTTCTCTTCCTCGCTTAAATTTGTAATTCCATAATAGTTAAGGTAAGGTGCTACTAGCTGATATGGCGCTACATTGCTTGTGTTCATCTTCTTTTCGCCCTTAGATACGCTATCAAGGTAATCGTGATAACGCTCGCCATCGTTACGGATAAATGCCTTCTTATACTTATACATAGCATTTGATGGTTGCTTTTCGTAATCAAAGGTGTAGTCCTTTTCACGGAGATTGTTTTCAAGAATCTTAATGTAAGCACGGAGTGATGAAAGTGTCTTTCTGTACTCTGCGCCGTTCATATTAAGATACCTTGCAATCTTTTTAGCGTTTGATACCGCCTCGCTATTTGATGTGTTGATAGATGGAAGCCACTTAGCAAGAAGTGTTACTTCCTTTCCCTCTGCCATATTAGCAAGGTCCTTATTTAATTGTTCCTTGATAAGAGACATTGCTGTTTCTTCGCAAGGAGTACCGAATAGGCACATTAAGTCATCGTATCTGCCAAATTCAGCCACATAAGCAAGATTCTTCTTCGCAGATTCAGGGTAGTTAGATGCTAACCAATTTAAGATGATACGGAAAACGCGTCTTTCGCCAAGACCGCCACGAACATCACGACCGTAGAAGAGAATCTTCAATGCGATATCCTTATCTTCCATAAATGCTCTTATAAATCTGTCAAGTATATCTTTTTCGTTTAGATGTCTGATTGCGCCGATGGTAGCAAATAAGTCAAGGTTAAAATCCCCGGAGCTTCTGTTTGTTACTGCGCCGTTTTCGGTAACTGTTAAGTTATTTTCGTTCTTAAGATATTGTAACATTGAAGTCACTTCCTTTCGTTTAATTTATCTATATTTAAAATTGAATTCGTTACAAGGCACTTTTTTTGCTATTTTAACTTAAAAGGTTAATGCACAAATTGCTGTTAGTGCCTTTTTTACAAGATGCAGCCTTTGGGGCGGGAGTGAAGTTGGTCCCGTTACCCAGAATGATTTTACTTAGTGCATAACAAATCATGCGCTAAACAAAATCTCAACTAAAATAAAATTTTCCATTTTTTAAAATTTGCTGCTGTTTGCATCTTTTTATTTACAAGACACAATTCAAAAATCCTTAAAAGGGATGCGCTTAAAGCTTTTTGCTGTTTGTGTCTTTTTTACTGATTTGATTTTGCTTTCGCTCAGCGAAAGACGAATTGGTTTGTTGCGATGTCATTGTAGCATAGCATAATTTGTAGTCATTTTCTTTTTTCCAAAATTGCGTTTTTGCTAAAGGTTTTTAATGATGTTTTTTGCAAATATCATATTTTGGAAGTGCTTAGCTGTATATTAACGACGCATGCATTTACAAATACCACATGCGGTATTAAAACTATTTCCAAGATGCATTTTTATAAAATGCACGGGCTTACACCATGTCACGCTTGCTTTTTTCATGAACTTTCATCATGATGTGTCGATTATACGCTTAGCCCGACACTAGAGCCTAAAAAAATGATTTCTCTTACCAATTTTTACTTTTTCTAAAAAACGTTGCTGTACGCATCTTTATTAAATTGTTTTAAAACCGTTTTCCGATTTTGCTCGGAACGCATGTGTTTTGTGAGGTTATTGTATCACGGGGTTGATTTTATCGTTTTTCTTTTTTCCAAAATTTACATTTTTCGCATCATTTGAGCATTTGGAAATATCAATTTGACTTTTTCTTTTTTTCGTATTATAATAAATACAGTACATTTTAGGGGGCGTTATGTTTACTTTTGAATATATTTTAGATATGATTTCATCAATAAGCAATGATGATGGAAGATTTTCATACTCCGATTTAGATAAATGGTGTAGCGAATATCAAAATAAATACGGTGGACTTTTTCCGATAGATGAAAATGCTTTAATGGTTGATAGAATTTTGCAAAATGCTTTATGGAAAAAAATTTTAGATTCAATAAATTACTATTTAGAAGATCTTGTTGACCTTGACGCTAAGTCGCTGACTAAAGATTTAGAAAGAATTAAAGCTATTTCCAAAGCCAGCGTTTTAGAAAGAGATTATACTACGGCGGAAAAAGCGCTGATTGTAATTACTCTTTTTGATGAAAATAATTTTTCTGCTCTTAGCGAAAACGAGGTTATTCTGTATAGAAATTTAGCGTTAGAGCTTGCTAAGAATGATATTCGCGAGGGACTTATTTCGGTAGGCTATGGCTCTTACGGTGGAGATGGAATTTTTGAGTGTGATTATGAGCTAGCTGAAAAATGCATGCTAAAGCTCATGGAGATAGTTGACGCTCTCCCTGAAAAGGGATTTTACGCTAACACTCTTGGCTACATTTATTATTATGGCAGAGTTGGGGGCGCTCCTAACTATGAAAAAGCGCACTTGTATTTTTCTTATGGTGCTGCATGTGGCGTTTATGAGTCAATTTACAAGCTAAGCGATATGTACCTAAATGGCTACGGTGGAATTAAGAGCCGTGAGTGTGCAAGGAAGCTGCTTACCGATATATACGATGAGCTTTTTAATAAGTTCGTTTGCGGTAATTACAGCTGTGAATTTGGTGATGTAGCATTGCGCCTTGGCAAAATTATAATGAATGATGACTTTGAGGGCTTCCCTCTTTATCACATTGCGCTTCCCTATTTGTATGAGGCTAGATTTGCGCTTTCTCTTCGTAATAAATTTGGCGATGAGAGCGTAAGAGAGCGACTTGAAAATACAATAAGTGAGCTAAAGGAAAAAATGAATTTTGCAGTAGAGGAAGGATTGGAAATTCACTCGCTTGATAATGTTATTTGCCACAATAACAATAATCCAATGATAGCCACAATTACAAAAGCTGATGATGGAATATATAATATCATCATAAAAAGAAAAGAGTGCGATGAGCGCACTCCAAAATTATTGATTTGCTTGCCTGAGCTTGAACTTTGCGGATTATTCAGCGAAATAAACGCGCAAGTAGATACGCTTGAGGATATTGATGAGGGCGTTTTTGAATTTGATACATTAGCGTATGGTTGTCTTTTTTCAAATAATCACTTAATATACTCCTTCCCTCATTATGCTACTGTAAAAATCACAAAGGATATTTTTAAATAAGTAAAGGGGCTGTTGCAATAAGCAACATCCCCTTAATTTATTGGGTTATAATTTCGCACTTTGAGCTTGGGTCTGTCATTATAAGCTCGGTATGGTATGGCAATATAATTTTGCCGCTAAGTGGGTTTTTAATGCTTATAACGGAAGATGTGATTGTAGCGTTTACCTCGCTTTTTTCAAAGGCAAGGTCGCAATCTATCATTTCGCAATCAATAAGAGTAAGATTTTTACAGTAGCAAAGGGGCTGAGTGCCGATAATTTTGCAATTTTCAAGTGTTAGGCTTTCAGAATACCAGCCAAGATATTCGCCCTTGATTACGCTATTTCTTACAGTTACATTTTTAGAGTGCCAAAATGCATCCTTTGTATTGAAGCTACACTTTTCTATTATAGCGTTTTCCACATACTGAAAGCTATATTTACCTGTTATGGCGGAGTCTTCCATATCAATATTTTTTGATTTTAGCATAAGGTATTCGCCCTCTATACCTGTACGGCGAATTTTCATATCAGAGGAAAGCCAACCGAATTCAGTTGATACAATTTTGCTATCGTAAAGCCTTATGCCTTGACATTCTCTTACTGCCTTTACGCCGTTAATTTTACATCTATCAATTTGAACATTTTTAGAATACCAAATTGGAGCGCGACAATTAAGCGTCATTTCGCTTTCTGCAATAGTTAATTCATCATTGTGCCAAAATGGATAGCGGAGATTAAAAAAGCAATTTTCAACTAAAATGTTGCTGCTTTCCTTCAAAGCGCTTTCGCCGTCGGCTATGCCGTCAAATTGACAATTTGCAACATACAAATTTTCACTTCCGTATAGCGCTCTTTCCTCATCGTAGCATTTATCAAATATCTTTTCCATAAAAATTTCCTTAATATGTAATAATTATAAAGATTATAACACATTTTTCTCAAATAGTCAATTTTTTATTGTTTTTCAGATTAAGTTATGATATTATTTAGTTATAAAATACTATTTTAGGAGATATTATGTACACTTTTTCATCACTTAAAAATTATTTAGACACTATTCTTGTAAGAGAAAAGGTGCCTGGCTTTGACATTCGCGTTTTACATAAGGGAAACGAGGTTTTTTCCTATCATGCAGGATATAACGATAAGGAAAACGGGATTCCTATGAAGGGTACTGAGCATTACTATATTTATTCCGCATCAAAGGTTATTTGCTGTGCGGCGGCACTTCATGCATTTGAGGAAGGTAAATTTTTAATGGGTCATCCCCTTTGGTGGTATATGCCAGAATTTAAGGATATTAAATTAAAGGTAAAAAATGAGGATGGCACAATTTCCTACGAAAAGCCAAAGAATGAAATTTTAATTCACGACCTATTTACAATGACCGCAGGCTTTAACTATGACTGTGGCTCAGCGGAAATTAAGGAAGCGGTTAAAAATAATCCAAATGCACCTACACGCGAAATTGCAAGAGCTATTGCAAAAATGGGCGTTGACTTTGAGCCCGGTACAAGATGGCAATACAGTCTTTGCCACGATGTGTTAGCAGCTCTAGTTGAGGTTGCAACAGGAGAAAGATTTGCGGACTATGTTGACAGAGTAATTTTTAAGCCACTTGGCATGACTAATTCCACATATCATCCTACACCTGAAATGATTGAAAACATGTGTCAACAATATTGCTTTAACTACTCAAAGGGCGAGCCTGACTTAGTTGGCAAAACTAACGGATATGTTTTCGGCCCTGATTATGATTCAGGTGGAGCAGGTGTTGTTACAACTATTGATGATTATGTAAAATTTGCATACGCTATGACAAA
>JBGVPY010000067.1:0-7342 GCA_045127235.1 Eubacteriales bacterium | reverse complement strand
TTTCTTTTTCTAAAGAAAAAAGTAAGTAAGTTAGAGCTTCTTTTTCTTTCTGAGGTTGTATTCAGAGCGTGGGTTGATGAACTCGCGATAGTCAAGGTCGCCGCGGTCAAGGGCGCTAACGATGGTTTCAGCTGTTGCGATGTTAGTCGCCAAAAGCACGTTATGAACGTCGCAAAGGCGGAGTAGAGTTTGCTCAACGCCTGAGCCTTCTCCATAGAGAGAGGTTTGTGGAGTATTGGAACGGAAATAGAACAAAATATCAATCTCATCATAAGCAATTCTTGATGCGATTTGCTGTTCGCCGCCGTGGGCTCCACTTAATAATTTTTCTATTTTTAAGCCGGTTGCTTCGGAAATGTAAGCTCCCGTTGTACTTGTTGCGCAGATAGAATGCTTGCTTAAAATACCACAGTATGCTATGCAAAACTGTGTAATAAGCTCCTTTTTAGAGTCGTCTGCAATAATTGCTATTTCCAACTCGAACACCTCCTAAAATTAAGTCGATTTCATCTTAAACTGACTGATCTATAAAATTTCACACTTCTCTATGGTAATAATATCACAAATATACAAAAATGTCAATAAGCAAGGTAATATTTTTTGATGTTTTTGTACAAAAATTTAATAAAAATACAGTATTTTGCTAAAATATGGTAAATAAAATTTTTCGTCAAATGCTTTGTAACTTATTACAAAACAGAATACTATTTACTATATTTAATTGTATAATGTAATAATATATAAGAAATTATAAATAGTATATTGACAAAGAGAGTTCCTTTTGCTATAATATATAGCAGGAAATTACGGCTTAAATTCATAAAAATGCAAAAATCTGTTGACCGACAGGAATAATAAATGATATCTTGTCGCAAGACAAGCTATTTTTTTGCAAGGATTTTTAAAGCCGCATAAGACAAAGAAATATGAGGTAAACGTAATGAAAAACTACACTACAAGACAGTTTGATACACAGTTCATAGATTCTTTATCTAATGCTTTTGGCGCTCCTAAAAATAATATTGCTATTTTACCCGGATTTTGTGATGTGCATGTGCATTTCAGAGAGCCGGGTTTTTCGTATAAGGAAACAATTAAGTCAGGCTCAATGGCAGCAGCCCATGGTGGATATACAGCAGTATGCACAATGCCTAACTTAAATCCTGTACCCGATAGCGCTGAAAATATAGGTAAGCAAATAGACATCATTAAAAAAGATGCGGTAATTGACGTTTACCCTTACGCTTCGATTACAGTTGAGCAAAGGGGCGAAAAAATCTCCGACCTTGAAGAAATGAAGGATTTGTGCATAGCGTTTTCCGATGACGGACGCGGCGTGCAGGATGAAGAAATGATGCGTGAGGCTATGCTAAGAGCAAAATCCCTTGACAAAATAATAGTAGCCCACTGTGAGGTTGATAGCTTGCTTTTTGGCGGATATATCCATGATGGACTTTTCTGTGCTTTACACGGAATGAAGGGTATTTCCTCACGAAGCGAATGGGAAATGGTTGCAAGGGACATTCGCTTAGCTAAGGAAACAGGCTGTAAATACCATGTGTGCCATATTTCCACTAAGGAAACGGTAGCAATTATCCGTAAGGCAAAAAAAGAGGGCGTTGATATTACCTGTGAAACTGCACCACACTACTTAGTTCTAAACGATATGGACATTCAAGATGATGGCAGATTTAAAATGAACCCACCTATAAGAGATGAAAGCGACCGTCTTGCATTGGTTGAGGGAATTTTAGACGGAACTATTGATATGATAGCCACCGACCACGCTCCCCATAGCATAGAGGAAAAGAGCCAAGGACTTGCAAACAGCAAAATGGGTGTAGTGGGACTTGAAACCGCATTTAGCGTAATGTACACACACTTCGTTAAAACAGGCAAAATGTCAATGGAAAAGCTAGTTGAGCTAATGGCAATCAACCCACGAAAGAGATTTGGTATAAACGATAACGGCTATACGGTATTTGACCTTGATGCAAAATATACTGTTAACCCAAGTGAATTTTTGTCAATGGGCAAAAAGACACCCTTTGAGGGATGTGAGGTTTACGGCAAATGCTTACTTACAGTATGCAACGGAAAAGAAGCTTATAAAGCATAATTTAGTTTAAAATTTTAGTTAATATATAGGAGAAAAAGGAAATGGCAAAGAGAAAAGACATTAAAAGAGTAATGATTATCGGCTCAGGCCCTATCGTTATCGGTCAAGCGGCAGAGTTTGACTATGCAGGCACACAGGCGTGTCTTGCGCTTCGCGAGGAAGGCTACGAGGTTATCTTAGTAAACTCTAACCCTGCAACAATTATGACTGACACAGTTATTGCGGACAAGGTTTATATGGAGCCACTTACACTTGAATATGTGGCAAAGATTATAAGATATGAGCGTCCTGATGCTATCGTTCCAGGTATTGGCGGTCAAACAGGACTTAATATGGCTATGCTTCTTGAAAAGAAGGGCATTTTAAAGGAAAGCGGAGTTGAGCTTCTCGGTACATCAAGCGCATCTATTGAAAGAGCTGAGGACAGAGAATTATTTAAAGAGCTTTGCCAAGAAATCGGCGAGCCTGTAATTCCATCTGAGATTGCAAACAATATGGATGAGGCAATGAGCGCTATTGAAAAAATCGGCTTCCCTGTTGTTCTCCGTCCTGCATTTACCCTTGGCGGTACAGGCGGCGGCTTTGCATATAATATGGAAGAATACAAAGAGCTTGCACAGGGCGCGCTTGACGCTTCTCCTGTTCATCAGGTTCTTGTTGAAAAGAGCGTTAAGGGCTTTAAGGAAATTGAATTTGAGGTTATGCGTGATGGCGCAGACAACGCAATTACAATTTGCGGTATGGAAAATATTGACCCTGTTGGCGTTCACACAGGCGACTCAATCGTAGTTGCTCCTATTATGACACTTAACGACCACGACTTAAAGATGCTTAATGATAGCGCAATTAAGCTTATCAGAGCATTAAAGATTGAGGGCGGATGTAACGTTCAATTTGCTTTAAATCCTGAAACTAGCGAATATTACTTAATTGAGGTAAACCCAAGAGTTTCCCGTTCAAGCGCACTTGCATCAAAGGCAAGTGGATATCCTATTGCAAGAGTTACAGCAAAAATTGCAGTTGGTATGACACTTGATGAAATCGAGGTTGCAGGCACAAAGGCATCATTTGAGCCAAGCCTTGACTATGTGGTAGCCAAGTTCCCACGCTTCCCATTTGATAAGTTTACAACAGTTCCAAATAAATTAGGTACACAAATGAAGGCAACAGGCGAATGTATGGGTATCGGCTCGAATCTTGAAGAATGCTTACTTAAATCTGTTCGCTCCCTTGAAATTGGCGTTTGCCACTTCTATATGGCTAAATTTGATAGCTATACAGACGCTGAGCTATATAACTATATTGAAGAATTCCACGATGACAATATTTTTGCAGTATGTCAATTATTCCGTCATGGCGCAACGGTTGAAAAAATTCACGAGGTAACAAAGATTACATCTTACTTCCTTGAAGCGTTTAAGCGTATCGTTGATATGGAAAAGACACTTTCTGACAACAAGGGAAATGTTGAAGCTTTAAGAGAAGCAAAGAAAATGGGCTTTAGCGATAAGTACATTGCAAAGCTTTGGAGCATGAAAGAGGTTGAGGTTTATAATTACCGTCATGAAAATAAGATTGTTCCAATCTTCAAGATGGTTGACACAGCCCACGTTGGCGCGTATATTCCTTACTTCTATTCCTCAAATGAGGGCGAAAATGAGTCAATCTTAACAGACAGAAAGAAGATTATCGTTTTAGGCGCAGGTCCTATCCGTATCGGTCAAGGCGTTGAGTTTGACTATTCAACAGTACATGCAGTAAAGACAATTAAGGAAAGCGGCTATGAGGCTATCATTATAAATAATAACCCTGAAACAGTTTCCACCGACTATACAACCTCAGATAAGCTCTACTTTGAGCCGCTTACAGTTGAGGATGTAATGGAAGTAATTGACTTTGAAAAGCCGGATGGCGTTATCGCTTCACTTGGCGGTCAAACTGCTATTAACTTAGCTGCTCCCCTTGCAGAGCGCGGAGTAAAGCTTATCGGTACAGACTGCGACGCTATTGACAGAGCAGAAAACAGAGACTTATTTGAAAAAATCCTTGAGGAATTAAATATCCCACAACCAAAGGGTCAAGCTGTAACTAACATTGAGGATGGCGTTAAGGTTGCAAAGGAGGTAGGATATCCTGTTTTAGTTCGACCTTCATTCGTTCTTGGTGGTCGCGCAATGCAATTAGTTGGCAACGAAAAGCAGCTTCGCCAATACTTAAAGACAGCCGTTGAAATTGATGAGGACAAGCCTGTTTTAGTTGACCACTACATTAAGGGTAAAGAGGTTGAGGTTGACGCTATTTGCGATGGCCGCGATGTGTTTGTTGCTGGTATTATGGAGCTTGTTGAAAGAACAGGCGTTCACTCAGGCGACTCAATTTCAGTATATCCATCATTCTCAATTTCCGATAAGGTAAAGGGCAAGATTTTATCTTACTCAAAGAAACTCGGTCTTGGTATCGGTATTATTGGTCTATTCAACATTCAGTTTATCGTTGACCAAAACGATGACGTATATATTATTGAGGTTAACCCACGTTCTTCAAGAACAGTTCCATTCTTATCTAAGTCAACAGGCTATTCTCTTGCCGATATTGCAACAGAGGTTATTCTTGGTAAGAGCTTAAAGGAGCTTGGCATTTTCGACCTCTATCCACAGGAAAAGAAGAGATGGTACTGTAAGGTTCCTGTATTCTCATATAAGAAAATCAGCGGTATTGATGCATATCTTAGCCCTGAAATGAAGTCAACAGGCGAGGCAATCGGCTATGATGATACATTAAACCGTGCATTCTATAAGGCGCTTCAAGCATCAGGCATGCAGGTACAAAACTACGGTACAGTTTTAGTAACAGTTGCAGATGATGATAAGGAAGAGGCGCTTCCACTTATCCGCCGCTTCTATAACCTTGGCTTCAATATTGAGGCAACAGAGGGAACAGCTAACTTCTTAAAGGAGCATGGCATTAGAACAAGAATTAAACACAAGATTGGCGAGGGCTCAAAGGATATTCCTGAAGCAATGCGCCAAGGCCATATCGCATATGTAATCAACACAAGCGATTCATCAAGCCAAGGCACACAACAAAAGGACGGCTACGAAATCCGCCACCTTGCTATTGAAAATAATATCTCACTCTTCACATCCCTTGATACAGTAAGAATTTTACTTGATGTACTTGAGGAGATTACGATTACAATATCTACCATTGACGCTTAATGCGTCAATGGTTAGCAGTCAGCTGATAGCGGTTAGCGGTTAGCGGATTTGATTATTGATTGCATTACGTATGGTACTATTCGTTAAAGACAATGCATTAGTTAATTTCGCTGACAGCTAACAGCTAACGGCTAAAAACAAGCAACTGTTGAAAAACAGCGATAAAAAGCATATACAAATAACTGATGCTCGTTAGTCTCCCGTCAGTCTAATCTTGCTGACTGCTGGCGGCTAACGGCTGACGGCTATTTTAAACCGAGCAACGCGAGGTAAAACATGAAAGACTTAATTTTTAAAATCAAAACAAATAAAGAAATTGCCAAAAACACCTATGAAATGGTGCTTGAAGGCGACTGTACTGACATTAAATGCGGACAGTTTGTAAATATAAAGCTTGATGGCTTTTATCTACGCCGCCCTATCTCAGTATGCTGTGTAGAGGGAAATGAGCTTACACTTATCTATAAGGTAGTAGGTCAAGGCACAGAAGCTATGGCTAAGATGGGCAAGGATACCGAGCTTTTAGTATTAACAGGTCTTGGTAACGGCTACGATACCTCTCTAAGCGGAGAAAAACCACTTTTAATCGGCGGTGGCGCGGGAGTTCCGCCTATGTATCAATTATGCAAGGAGCTTGTAAAAGCAGGTAAAAAGCCTAGCGTAATTTTAGGCTTTAACTCAGCCGATGAGGTTTTCTACGAAAACGAATTTAAAAAATTAGGAGCAAGCGTATTTGTTACAACTGCTGATGGCTCATATGGAGTAAAGGGCTTTGTAACTGATGCATTTAATATGGTAGATTATACATATTTCTACACCTGCGGTCCTGAGCCAATGCTAAAAGCGGTATATAATAATACCGCAACAAGCGGTCAATTCTCCTTTGAGGAAAGAATGGGCTGTGGCTTTGGTGCATGTATGGGATGCTCCTGCAAAACAAAATACGGCAATAAAAGAATTTGTAAGGACGGACCGGTTTTAGTTAAGGAGGAAATTATATGGTAAAGAATGATGCTTTAAAAACCACATTATGTGGCATTGAGCTTGACAATCCATTAATTCCTGCCAGCGGAACATTTGGCTTCGGCTACGAATTTAATGAAATATATGATATTAACTGTCTTGGCTCATTTTCATTTAAGGGCACAACGTTAAATCCACGCTTCGGCAATCCAACACCAAGAATTGCCGAGTGCGAAAGAGGTATGATTAACTCCGTAGGACTTCAAAATCCGGGCGTTGACAAGGTAATTTCTGAGGAATTACCTAAGCTTAAAGCTTGCTTTAACAAAAAGGTTATGGCAAACGTAAGCGGATTTTCCATTGAGGAATACGTTGAAACAGTTAAGAAATTAGATAAAGAGGACATTATCGGTTGGTTTGAAATCAATATTTCCTGCCCAAATGTACATGGTGGCGGAATGAGCTTCGGTGTGTCCCCTGAAAATGCAGGCGCAGTAACTAAGGCTGTTAAGGCTGTTACAAATAAGCCTGTAATCATTAAGCTATCTCCAAATGTTACCGACATTGTTGCAATCGCAAAAGCATGTGAGGAAAACGGTGCTGACGGTATTAGCTTAATCAATACACTTTTAGGTATGAAAATTGACCTTAAGAAAAAGAAGCCTGTTGTAGCAAACAAAATGGGCGGATTTTCCGGTCCTGCCATCTTCCCCGTGGCGGTGAGGATGGTCTATCAGGTTTCAAGCGCCGTGAAGATCCCCGTGATCGGTATGGGCGGCGTTTCTACGGCGCGTGACGTGATCGAAATGATGATGGCGGGCGCGACTGCCGTTGAGGTGGGCGCCGCCAATCTGGTCGATCCCTTCGCATCCAAAAAAATTGTCGACGACCTCCCCGCCGAGATGGAAAAATACGGCATCGAAAATCTCTCGGACATCATCGGCGCGGTCAAATGAGAGTGCGTTGCGCATAACGTAAAATGCAAAGAAAGCACAACAAAAGCATCGTTTCGACTGCAAAAATGCTTCGCAAAAATATGACA
>JBGVPY010000066.1:0-12540 GCA_045127235.1 Eubacteriales bacterium | reverse complement strand
GCCATTACATACAAAGCATACCTTAATGGCGCTTGAAGCGGGAAAGCATGTATTGAGCGAAATTCCATCAATAGAAACATTAGAGGAAGCAAAAATTCTTCGTGATGCCGTAAAAGCACATCCTGAGCTTAAATATATGGCAGGAGAAAACTGCTTTTATTGGGCGTTTATTGAAGCGTGGAAAAAGATGTATGAGGATGGAAAATTTGGCGAAATTCTTTACGCCGAATCAGAATATTTACACGCTACACATCCCGATGAATTAAAGCCATATGAGCCTGAAAATCATTGGAGAAGATATAATCCTGCAATAACCTACCTAACACATAATTTAGGTCCACTTCTTTACATTATGGATGACTACTGTGTAAGCGTATCCTGTATGGCACCTGACTCTGCAAAATACAACCCATATAGAGACGGAAACGATAACGGAATAGCAATTTTCAAAACTGCAAAAGGTGCAGTAATTCGTATATTTATCGGCTTCGGTATGTATGTGGGCTACGACCATAATTTTGCTATGTATGGAACAAAAGGCTCTATTCTTACAGATAAAACCAAGCCATTAGAGGAAGCAACCTCATTTGCAAAAATGTACGAAATTCCAAACACCTTTGAAAAATTCTTTGAAATACCTGTTAAGCTTTCAAATACAGGAGATGTTTACGGTCATGGCGGAGTAGATGCAAAAATGATGCGTGAATTTATAAAATGCATAATTGATGATACAGAGCCACCTATTGATGTAGATATGGGCATTAGAATTTCACTTCCGGGAATTATAGCAGCCGAATCTGCAAAGCGTGGCGGAGAACTGATGAAAATCCCTCAAATTGAGGACCTTATAAAATAAGTAATTTAAAATAAAAACGGTGATTTTAAGGAAATAGTACATATAAAACACGAAAATTTACATTCAAAAAACTAACGACTTTTGTTAAAATTAGTTTGGGGAGATATAACTCTCTCTAATATTGCTCGAATATTTATAAGGAGAAGAAATATGAAAAAGAAATTATTTGTTTCATTATTAGTCTTTGCGGTATTTACTTTTTTGCTTGCATTTAGCGTAAGCGCAGATGTTACCGTATATGATGATGCCCCTGCAAAGACAAATCTTGAGGTTAGAGCTGATGACCTTGTAGTGTTCAATGATGGTTTTTGCTGTCCTTCTGCATACATATTTAAAGATGTAACGGCAACAGCAAACGGTTGGAAAGGTGGAGCAACGCTTGATGATGTAATGGACTTTTCGTTCCTTAGAACAAAGGGAAAGTCATACGGATATAACGATATCGTAAGCATTGATTTACCTCAAGGTATGACTTATGTAGGCGGCTACGGTATTCAAGGCTCGTCTAACATAAAGAAAATATCCTTCCCTGATACAATAACAGGATTTGGTATGGCAGTTTTAGCAGATTGTACATCTCTTGAGGAATGTGTATTTGAACACGATGAAAATGACAATCTTACTACATTTTGTCCAGAATTCTTTGACAATTGCCCAAAATTAAAAGCAATAAGCTTACCTGATTGCATTACAACATTTGGTTGGAATCAAAATAATTTAGACGGTACATATTTCAGAGGCTGCACAAGCTTAGGCGCAATTCACCTACCAAAGAAATTACAGATTATGTACGGACAAACTGACGGTAAGTCTGTTTTCGGCAATTTATCAAATGCATATTTTGTAAACGAGCCATTTACATACGATAATATTCCTCAAAAGCCTGATGTATATTACTTCCCAAGCGGTCTTACAACCGTTTCGGGAACAGTATTTAGAGGCTGTAAGAATCTTAATAGCATATTAGTATTTGGCACAAGTCTGACAAGCATCACTCGTGGTTGGGAATTTGAAGAAGCAGAATCAGGCAACGGAGCAAGACCAACAGTTGTATTTCTTGGCGATATGACAAGCGTAAATGTAAACGGTTGGAATGTTAATGCAGTTTATTTTGTTAACCAAAACGATATGGGCTCATCAAATGTTAGCATTAGCGGAAGCCAAACTATTTACTATTGTAATTTAGATGGTCACCACTTAACAGAAAGAACAGTGTTTGAGGATGCAAAATGTGAGGTTGATGCCGCTACTGTATCATATTGCTTCTGTGGTGATGAAATATCAAAGACCGTAGTTGAGGGAACAGCATTAACACATGACTATGATTATGTAAACGGAAATGCCACACTCGTTTCCTTAACATATACAAGCTACACATCAAATGGTAAAAAGGTGGTTACATGCGGTAATTGCGGTGAAAACAGCGAGCATATAGCACTTGCATTATTCGTATGCCAGGGCTACTCAACACCTATAGATGGAAGAGACGGAATTGCAGTAGGCTATACTATAAACAATGAAGCTATTTCAGAATATGAAAAAGCAACAGGCAAGACCTTAACATACGGCGTGTTTGCCGTAGCAAAAAATAAGCTTGAAGCAAATGATGTTTTTGATAAAAGCGGAAATGCAATAAGCGGTGCGGTAGTAGCTGAAATTTCTGGATATAATTTTGTATCTGTTGAACTAAAAATAACCGGATTCACCGATGAATATAAGGACCTGAAGCTTGCTTTGGGCGCATATGTAGTAACATATGGCGAAAATACCGAGTATTCATATTTACAAGCAGGCACTCCAAATGAAAACGAAAAATATTGCTTTATTTCATATAACGATATTGTAGGAAAGATTTCAACGGATGAAGAGGTAACACAATGAAATACCTAGCACCCGAATATGAAAACGCTAGCATTGAAGCAAAAGATATTATAACCGCTTCAACCGATAAGTTTGAAATTCAACGTGACCATAACGATAAAGGCAACATTATAATAAACGCGTTGGATATTTTTTAACAGAAAAAGGGGCTGTTGCTCTTGACTGATTATTTTTTAATCAGCTATTTGCAACAGTCTCTTGTTTTATTTTCAATGAAAGCTCTAACATTGTCAAATATTATCAATATACTTGTTTTTTTAAAATTATTATGTTAAAATTAAAAAAATAAGTTGAAAGCTCAAGGAGAAAACATGAAAAAATTATTCGCTATTTTAATGGTTTTGTGCATTTTCGCTTGCTTTATGGTATCGTGTAACGATAACCAAAATGATATGGACACAAATACCGACACAGAAAGCGCGGTTGTTGACACAAATACCGATACAAACGTTGATACAAATACCGATACGGATACAGACACTAGCACAGATACTGATACAGACATAGACACAGACACCGATACAGACTCCGACAGCGATAATAACGACGGAGCAGACGAACCTGTTGATATGAACTGGGCAGAGGACGGAGTTCTTAAAATTTTAGCAATCGGTAATAGCTTCTCAGATGATGCTATGGAGTATGTTTATCAGGTAGCCAAGGACGCAGGCGTTGAAAATATCAAGCTTGGCAATATGTTTATTGGCGGTTGCTCACTTGCCACACACCTATCAAATGCTAAAAACGAGAAGGGCGCATACGATTATCGCACAAATACAAACGGCTCATGGTCAACTAAGGGCGGCACATCTATTCAAAAGGCCGTTTCAAGCGAAAATTGGGACTTCATTACATTCCAACAGGTAAGCGGATATAGCGGAATTGCTGACTCATACAATGACTTAAATGAACTAATCAGCATAGTTAAGCCGCTTTGCCCTGATGCAACTCTTGCATGGCATATGACTTGGGCATATAAGGTAGGCTCAGGCCACGCTGACTTTTCAAAGTACAACAGAGACCAAATGACGATGTATAATGCAATAGTAAATGCGGTAAACGAAAAAATCTTAACAAACACAGAAATTTCAGTAGTAATTCCCTCAGGCACTTCAATTCAAAATGTTAGAACATCATTTATTGGTGATATGACACGCGATGGCTACCACTTATCCACAGGTCTTGGCAGATATATTGCTTCAATGACCTTTGTAAAAGCATTAACAGGACTATCCATTGATAATTCCATATCCCGTCCAAACGATGTTGATACATATGAGCTTAAAGCAATTATTGAAGGCGTAAATAACGCGATCAAAACACCGTATTCAGTAACAGAATCCTCATATCCCACAAAGGATGCAGGAGCAGGCAATAACGATTCCGCTAATGTAGGCGTAATACCAGAGGGCTATGTTCAGCTAACAGCCGAGCAAATGGGACTTACTAAGGGTAGCTTCTATAATACCAGCGGGTCAGATAGCTTTAATGGCACAAGTAATTGGAATTTAGGATTTATGGCAACAAAGAAGTTCACACGCGAGGAGCTTCCTGTGGGAACAATTATTGAAATTGCCGAGGGCTGGAGATACCGCCCGGAGGGCTGGAACTATACAGGCACTCGCCCTGATAATGTAACAATTACACGAATTGTAATTGATGATTCTTGGTGGGGCTCATATACTGAAAGAGGCTTTAACATTTCGCAAATTGATCACTCAACAAGCTCAAATAAGGTTATTACTCTTACAACCGAAGAGGTAGCAAGCACAATCTTTAAAATTATTGTTCCTGAATCGGCAATATCCGCAGAATAACATACAAAGCAGCTGACGCAAATTACTTTTAGCGTCAGCTGCTTTTATATAAAAACGGTATCGGTAAAATCTGCTGAACCAATAATATATCTATGATATAGTATATTTAAATACTTATGAATCGCGCGTATAATAAAATTTTTTAAAAATATAAAAATATTAAAATAATATTTTTTAGCATTTTTGACAAAAAAACATCGCAAAAACCATTTCAAAAGCAATGAATTTGTCCCTTTTGACTAAAAAACCAATAAAAAATGAATAAAGCGGATAGATTGATTTCATTTGAAAAGAATTTTTTTGGAAAAATGAAATATGCAAAAAACACATTTGGTTTATAATATAATCAGCAAAATTGATTGAAATTTGGAGGGCGTTATGACAAAACAGCTAAGTGATTTTCTAGAAGAATGTCAAAGCTTCGAAAGTCTTATTGCACAGTATGTTCATAGCTTTAATTATTGTCAAAATCATTACAATGAAAAAAGCAACAATGAAAAAGCGTCATTAATTAATTCTTTTAATCAATTCAAGTCGCAAAAAAATCAAAGCTTGAGACAAATGAAAGAAACCGTCGCTCAGCGCAAAGCGGAATTAGATGGTATTTTAAGATCTGTTAAAAGCAGAGAAACAGCAATTAGCGATAGAAGATACTTCGAATTTAAAGAAGGATATACAATTTCCGAAGAAGCTAATTCAGCTTCAACCCATTACAATAAACAGCAAATAGACGAGCAGGCAGAAAAATCCAAAGAGGCTATAAGCAAGCTAATACAGTTAAAGTCAATTCCGAAAGCCTTTTCTTACGTTAGCAAAAATTTCCGTAAAAGCTTATTTACAGAAATCATAACTAATATTAATACCCTTGAAAAAATGATTATATCATTCATGAAGGACCATGATACAGTATATGACCGTGAAAAGAGCAAAATTGACGGAACAATTTCAAAACAAAAAGCATTTACCGATGAACAAAATAACGGCATACAAAGACAAATTTATTTAGAAAAGCAAGAATATCTAAAAAGATTAAAGTTGTTATTCCTTGACGGAATCCAAGATTGCTTGAATAAAAGCGAATCTTATGCTAACTCAGCTGAGTGGATTGACCATTACATAAATACATACGTAAATAACAACCCCGCATCTGATGAAACAGAAAAGCTTTTCTTAGGCTTTACAAACCATGATTTTAGTGTAAGCGACGACGGCACGGTAGATAGCTATCTTTCACAAATTTTCAGTAGTGGCTTCCATTACAACAATAGAATGTTATTAGTTCCAATCACACTTGATAAAGCGTACGAAAAACCGATTTGTGTACAGCACTCAGCAGATATTGATATATATTCACTATTTGAAAATTATGCGCTTCAAATGCTCAATATCTTTAAGGAAGATGATGCTACAATTTATTTAGTCGACTGTACCAACATGGGTGGACAGTATTCATCCTTTACAGGAGTAGCAAATGACGAGCAAAACCGCATAAACATCATCAGATCAAAAGAAGAGCTTAAAGCTCTACTCAATACATTATCAGACGATATAATCGAAACCAACGGCGAATATCTAAGAGATTCATACGACAACATAATCGAGTATAACCAAAACGCAATTATTAAGCGACCTATAAAGGCGGTATTCTTTAGCGATATCAGTGAACTTGAGAATAGCGAAATGATTTCAAAGCTAGAATCTATTGCAAGAAACGGCAATCGCTGCGGAATATATTCCTTTATCGGTATTCCCGATACGGAATTAGAGCAAAGACCAACAGCATCTCAAGCGCGAATGACTACAATTCGTAGCATTGTGAGTCTTTGCGATACAATCAGAAAGACCTCCAATACAGAAATGAGAATAGAAGACGGCGGATACAGCTTCGTAGTTCCGTCTAAGATTAACAGCCGTATTAAATGCGCAATCTTAGAAAGAGCCGTTAAGGTGAATGAAAATTCAACCGTCATTCCTCTATCCTCTCGTATAATAAACGAAAGTGATTATTTTACATTCGATGCTCAAAACGGAATAAGGATTCCGGTTGGCTTGAATGCTAAAGGCGAGGAATATGCGATTGATTTAAAAGGCGATGCTGCATATATGCTTGCATGCGGCGATCCACATTCGGGAAAATCAAGCTTGATTCACACTATTGTCCTTCAAGCTCTAACACGATACGGTCCGGATCAACTTGAAGTATATCTTGCTGATTTAAGGGACGGCGTTGAATTTGACGTATATGCAAGAAAAGGAATAAAAGCCGTTAAAGCAATTTTGAACGACACTCATGATTCTGATTCTCAAGCAAGCTTTTTGAAATATATCAAATCGATAGTAGAAAAAAGAAATGAAATTTTCAAAAAGCTCAGCGCAGAAACAGGAGTAAATATCAGAAACATTGAACAGTTTTATGAATATAATAACACTCACAATGCTGTTCCAAATTTACCGCGTATATTGCTTATAGTTGATGAATTCCAAACGCTATACAGTAATAATAGAGAAACAGGAGCAATTACTAACTTCTTGGTTAGAATGTGCCGTACGGTGGGAATATTTATTATTATGGCATCACAAAGAGTGCAAACCGCCGCTGATGTAAATAATACATTTACCAACGATACAAAAGATTATTTCATTCATCGAGCGATTTTAAAGTGTCCACCGGGTAGTTCACGACAAATTGTGCAGGACACATGCTCAGACACAAACAGACAAAACACAGCAATTCTCAAATCCCCAACGCTTAAAACGGGACAGGCAATTATCAACCCCAGCATGGGAGCAATCGAGAAAGATAATACAATTATTCAGTGCTATTATCCTGATAACAGTTGTATTGTAGAGGTGTGTAATGCTATTTTGAGAAAACAAAACGGCAACCACAAAGCAATAGTTATCAATTCCGAAGAAGCGCCGGTTTTCAACCGCGATGAATTTTTTGAAAATGACGGATTGGTTCTCGGGGAGTCAAACAGACTTCTTTATGATGATTATTCTGAAAACGTTGATGTTATTTTTGACAGAAAATTTGTTGGAATGAAGTCAAATGACAATTTAAATGTAATATGCACAGGAGAGGATAAGAATGTTAAGGAAAGCACACTCTTAGCAGTTTTGTCAAAGCTCTCCTATCTATACAAAAACAGATTATTTGTTAATGTTTTAGCGCCGAATGGAGAAAAAACAGATTTAAGCTACATTTCGCACATAAAAAACATTGGCGGAAGAATTAAGCTTTTCGATTCAGTAGACACCTTTGTAGATAACGCAAACAGCGTTCCGAATAACGCAGTGTCCTACAATGTTATTTGCAATCCTAATTTCTTTAGTAATTTACATAAAGATACATGGAACAATAATGTTTCTGAAACAATAAGCTCATTCTTAAATGTTATATCAAAGTCCAATACAGTTAATTTACTTATCTGCGATAACTTAGGAGAAGTAAATAGCAGATGCGCTTATCTTTTAAGTAGATTCAATTTAAGAATTGTGTCGGTAGGAAATATCGGATCTATTAGAAGCGTCCTTTCTAACGATAGATGGGAGCAGATAAGAAACTGTGATTTTAATGTGATAACCAACAGAGTAAAAGCGTATTATTACAACGCAAGCACGGACAAGCTTGGCAAAATGAAAATGTACAGGCCTGACGAGTTGCTTACCGGCATTGATTTTGATAGCTTCAATACAACGGACGAAGATACAGAAAGTCATGTCGGATTTAGCGGGCTTATTGGTAATTAAGCTTTGCTTATTTAAAACAAGATAAAAATAAAATAGGAAATATAATATTCGAAAGGAAGTTTTACCATGAAATTTACAGCTAAACAAAATTTAACATCATCACTCACATCTAATCAAATTTTTACAGCAGTTGCAAAAATAGTAGTTGCAGCAGATAACTCAACAGCAGACCAAATCGCAGCGTTAAGAGAAACACTTGCAGGCGGCGGAGAAACAATGATTAACCAAGATGGTACAATCTTAAATACAGCAGACCCAGCATCAGCATCATCACTTGCAAATGGCGAGGGCTTCAAGCCGGCAGGCAAGGCAATCGTTGCGGCTGATAATTCAACAGCAGACCAAATCGCAGCGTTAAGAGAAACACTTGCAGGCGGTGGAGAAACAATGATTAACCAAGATGGTACAATTTTAAATACAGCAGACCCATCATCAGCATCATCTCTTGCAAACGGCGAGGGCTTCAAGCCGGCAGGCAAGGCAATCGTTGCGGCTGACAATTCAACAGCAGACCAAATCGCGGCTCTTAGAGAAACACTTGCAGGCGGTGGAGAAACAATGATTAACCAAGACGGTACAATTTTAAATACAGCAGACCCATCATCAGCATCATCACTTGCAAATGGCGAGGGCTTCAAGCCGGCAGGAAAGGCAATCGTTGCGGCTGACAATTCAACAGCAGACCAAATCGCAGCGTTAAGAGAAACACTTGCAGGCGGCGGAGAAACAATGATTAACCAAGACGGTACAATTTTAAATACAGCAGACCCAGCATCAGCATCATCACTTGCAAATGGCGAGGGCTTCAAGCCGGCAGGTAAGGCAATCGTTGCGGCAGAGTGGTATCAAACAAACCCCGCTCTTCAAAGAGCGGAAATTAAGGCTATGGCTGATTTCCATCCAGACGCAAAAATGGGATATCTTCCAAACGGAAAAATGTACTGGACAATGAGAATTCATCCTGTTGTATGCGGTCAAAGGAAGGACTGGACGTTACTTGCCGTTTATGACTCTGACCATCCACAGCAAAGATGGGGAGGATCGGTTAAGTTTTATCCTGTAAAACCAAACTATCAGGAAATGCAAAGAATGGTTGCAAGATCGTCAGTAACTCCTAAAACAATACCTCACTTACTTACTGACTCAGACGGACAAATCTATATGTGTACACAGGATAGAAACAATATCTATGCAGATACACAGCAGGGCGGTAAGGTAACTTCTGCTGCGGCATGCTTACGATTTGCTATGCGTTGGATAACTGTATTTGAGCTTGGTCTTATCGACCAAAAAACATGGACACTTTTCCAAGGACATGGACAGATTTAATTTTAAAAAGCGATTTAACTCAAACCACAAATCAACAATATAGCCGAAACGGTTTTAATTTTGAGGTAAAAATTATGAATAAAAGATATATTAATCTTGAAGAAGAGCTTAGTGAGCAAGGCGTGAATAATAATGCTTCTCACTGTATTAGCGGCGACAATGTAACAGAGCAATGGTATAAAACAAACAGGGAGCTTTTCAGCTCTGAAATTTCTCAGGTGCTTTCCGTATATAAATGTACAAAATTTGCATATTTAGATAACGGAAATATGACGTGGAATATTACCGTTGGCATTAAGCCTAACGATGAAAAGCGTATATGGAAATTCAAGGTTGTTTACGACAAAAATTATGACGGAAATAATGAAAACTCAGTTAAGGTTTATTCCATATCTCCTACTTATGAAGAAATAAAACAACGCCTCTTTAATAAATATGGCGAATTTGACAATATACCATACACCAGAACGGATAGTAACGGCAATAAATATATAAGCTATTACAAAAATTATAAAACACCGTTAAATGCGGTTGAAAAGCTGAAAGCAGCATTCAAATGGGGTTTATTTGTTGAAAAGAGTCTCATGGATTTGGAAAATTGGCAAACGTTTTGGAATTTGTATCAAAATGATGATGCAGAGGGTATGTACAGAAATCTTGATAAGTGCGACAATGCTAATCAAGCTATTGATAACCAAACCGCCTCAGAGCAGAATCAACCAGCTTCATCAAATCAGCAGATTGTTTATGATGAAAACGAGAACGTTAATAATTGGATTAAGAAATATCCAGATGAACGCAAAAAAGAGATTGACTACTTAAAGAAAAATAAAACAGGGTATTCATATCAAATCAACGCTGAGGGTGTTTTAACAGTTCCGTTCAGTCTTGGCGAGTTTGTATTCCTTATGGTTATTGATAAGGATTTTCCTAACAGAACAGTTCAAGGCTTCCCACCTGTAAAGGTTTATTTGGTAAAGCCAACCGCCAAGGAAATCAAGGAAAAGTTCAGCATGAACTACGTTCCAAATATCAAAATGGATTCAAATGGATGTGAGTACGTAACCCTAAGTGAAATATCTAAGGATTTTGATAATTACATTTCAGGAAAAACAGAAGAAACGTTTGTAGAAATCGTAGTTGAAAATACAGCGAAATGGTTCCGCGAAATTTCAAATTCGATATACGAAAATCCTATAAATCAAAGACCTGATTTATACGATGGTGATGAGTATTCATGCTATTCCGGCAAGAAAAAGAAGTATTGCGACGCCCGCGCATCACGTGATAACCCGGTAAATACCCGTTGCAAGAAGGTTGTTCTTTCTGATAGAGCATATGCTCAAATTTTAAGCGAAACATTTAATAGAGTAAGAACAGAAACAGGCGGACTTTTACTAGGCCACTTCGATAACGGCGTTTGGTACGTAGTAGAAGCAAGCGATCCTGGCATCAACGCAGTATTTTCCGCTGCATATCACGAGGGCGATGAGGACTATGAAAACCACGTATGCGGAGTTTATTCAAGACTCTATAAGCATCCGTTAGTATTCTTAGGCATGTGGCACAGACACCCAGGCTCAATGGATTCGTTCTCAGGAACCGATGACCAAACAAACTATAAGTTTGCGGGTTCATGCGGAAATGGTTGTATTTCAGCGCTTATCAATATAGACCCTAACTTTAGAATTACATTCTACTATGTGGAGCAAGGCAAACACAATCAAGTACATTACAGCAAGGTTGATGTAGAGGTTGGAGACGACAAATTCGAAAACAAAAACGTTTTGAAGTTTGCCAGCACCAGCGACGTTGTTAACCGACTAAGAGGAGGAAGATAAAATGTGTGAAAATAACAATGCGGTTGAAGAAATCGAGGAAATCGAGGAAATCGAAGAAATTCAAGAAAACCAAGAATTAGACGAAAATTCTATTGATAATTTAAGAGCCGACTTACAGGAAGGCTCATTTGGTAGCGACGATGTTGAAAGCGACGTCGTTGACGATGATGTTTTAAATGACTTCCTAAATCAATTTGGAGCTGAGGGCGATACACCTCTTAAGGCTCACGACTGGAAGGTATATATGCCAACCAGCATTACAGAAAATAGAGATTTCAGGGGTCCGCTTTTCGGTATTGTAAGAAAGGAAACGGAAACAATTTATGTTTTTGATTCCAAGAGATTTGAAAACGATAAATATTTAATCGGCTATATTGATAACGGCTCATTCGTATCAAAGAAAGCAAAAAGCAACTTTGAGTATGCTTCAACATGTGTTTTAAAGGGAGCTTATATTGACGGAAGCCTGGTTTTAACCTATAATGAGGATAAGGATTTTAGCTGGCTTAGTGATGATGAGGATGATGAAAGCTCAGAATCATCAAACAGCGTAAGAATTAAGCCTTATGACACAGTAAACCGTTTGTTCTCAAGAAACACAGGACTTTTAGAGTCATCTGATATGCTTGATAAGAGAGCAGTTTTAGTTGGCTGTGGCTCAGTTGGCTCATTTGTAGCTATGGAGCTTGCAAGATCAGGCGTTGGCAAGTTCGTTCTTTGCGATACAGACACTCTTGAAATTCACAACATTTGCAGACATCAATGCGGATTTGACGACCTTGGAAGATACAAGGTTGACGCCGTTAAGGATAAGATTTTAAATATCAACCCAAATGCAGAGGTAATCACATACCGTAGTGTAATTCAAAGAGTTCCTGAGGAAGACCTTGATAATCTTCTTGACAGAAACACAATTATTATCGGCGGCGGCGACAATAGAGCATCAGCAGACTATGCATGCAAGCTTGCCACAAAGCATGATTGCTCATTTATCGCAACAGGATGCTGGACACGTGCATTTGCAGGAGAAATTTTCTACTGGGCATCAGGCAGAGGACTTTCA
>JBGVPY010000065.1:0-71377 GCA_045127235.1 Eubacteriales bacterium | reverse complement strand
AAGGTATCTATTAACTTTATTGCATACTCTTTCATTCCTACTCTGTACTCCTCATCACGCATTGAATGATATATCAATGCTTCTCTGCATTGTTCGAGTCTTGGCATACTTGCTGCAAGTTTTCTTATTTTATCATATTCTCTTAAGTCTCTGTACACATAGCAAAGCATTTGTGTTATATCATATTTAATTTGCGAATTGCTCGTGCTCACCAAAACATGCTCAGCGTACTTTACTAGCTTATCTCTATATTCCTTGTATTTAGGCGAATCCGACGCCTTACTATATGCTTGTATAAGTTCAATAATGACTTTCTCGTTGTTTGGATATTTTTCTAAAGCTTCTTCAAGAGCTTTTATTTGAAGCTCTATGTTCTTTTGTTCTCTAACCTCGGATAGAATTTTGTCAATATCCATTGTAGCTGAAACTATATCCTCTACTAAAAGTGCATCACAAGATACACCAAGAATCTCTGCTAATTTTGGAATCATAGTAACATCTGGCAAAGACTCGTTTCGTTCCCATTTTGATACCGCTTGATATGAAATGTATAGTTCCGAAGCTATTTTTTCTTGAGTTATTCCTTTTTTGTTTCTAAAGTATTTTATTTTCTCACCAATCGTCATTGTGATTACCTCCTTTTTACACCTTAATTCTAACATACATTCATCATTCAATCAATAACCTGTTAGATTAGAAAACACAAAACTGTTATTTGATTTTTCCTATGCTTATTCTTTGTTTACTGCGACACAAAAACGAGTGCCGAAAATTCAGCACTCGCTTTTTAGGAGGTATAAAGTCTTTAATAGACAATGCATTTTTTTACTCTTTCAACACAAGCTTTGTAGCGTTCTTCATTTCTAATCGGGTCAAACCATTCCCAACCTTGATTTTTTATAAGAATATCGTAATATCTATTTAAGCAAAGCCAATCCATAAAGTTTACACCTTTGAAATCTATCCACAAGAGTTTTTGTCCTCTTTCAAGCTTGTATTCATCGAAAACATCCTCTTCGGCATTTCTTATAACCTTAGCCTTTAATTTATCAAGTCCTCTGCAACGATAGGTAAGTTCTGTTCCGTCTGGCAAATTATGAAGTTTTTCGATATATGCAGTAACCTTTTCAAGAGTTGTCAAAGCCTTTTCCTTTTCGCCTGTGGAAGCAAGATAGCACGACATTCTAAGTCCTTCAAGTATTCTTGTTTTTGCCCATAAATCAATTTCTCCATCGCCTATGATTTCATCCCCGTTCTCTTGGTCGGTCAGTAAATTGATTATTGTAAATATCTTTTTTGAAGCCCACATACAGAGTTCGATTGAAGGATTTGGGGCTGGTCTTGTTCCCATTCTTGCAAAAACATCCTCGGTCAAATATCCAACCATTGAAAGCTGACGCATAGCTACATATTCTTGCCATTGTCCTTGTGTTTTGTATCTTTGCTCCAAAAGTGCATTATATCCCATATCAGAGGAATAGCCATATTTTTCCAACAGTGAATTTACATTTTCCTCTTTTTCTTTAGAAATAAGGCTTTTAATGACACTGATTCTCCTGTGTTTGTTGTCATAACCTTCAATTTTTAAGACTATATCTGCCATATCTCGAAGTTCTTCCAAGTCATCTGTTCTTTCGCATATAAGGTATGCAATGTCTGGATTTCTTGGGTATTTTTTATAAAGCTCACGCAAATACAAAAGTTGTTCTTTATTGCTCATTCCGTTTTGCAAATCATCAAACAGGTTCTTTAATTCTTTGCTTTCTTTATCGGTTTTGGCTCCAACAAGATAATCAATGCTTGTTTCAAAGTAATCAGCAATTTCAGCAATTATCTGAATGTTAGGCTCTGAAACACCTGTTTCCCATCTACTTATGCTTTGCAAAGAAACGCCCATTATTTCAGCAAATTGCTCTTGTGTTAATCCTTTGGCCTTTCTTAAATTTCTAATATTATCTGCTAATGTGATTTTCATTTTATCAGCTCCCTTGCATTTTTTAAGCTGTACAACTTACACCTTAATTTTAACAAAGAATTTCACCAATGTCTATATATTGTTTCGATTTTTTTATTCTCGATTTTTGAGAATTAAAGGTCGATTTTTTAATGGGTGAGCGTTTGCTCACCCATCTATTTTTATGCATTTTTCTTTTTTAGCTTAGCTATTTCTGCTTTCATTTGCACGATTAGCTCAGCGAGCTTTTGTTCGCACTCTTCCCTTGTTTTGGCATAAACATTTTTGGAGATTCTTTTTCCGTTTAGGCAGGGGGTATATCTGCCTTCATAGAGGTGGTCATTTATCATTGTGATACAGCCTGTTCCGTTTTTGCGGTGCTTTGGCTTAGACGGCTCGAATTTTTCGTTTGTGGGTGTGCTCTCTACCTCTGGCTCTTTTTCCTCAAATTCGGGCATTTGTGCGTTTGTACCACCGATTTCTCTATCTATTTTAACTGATGCTTGCACTCGCATTGTATCGGTTACATGGCTATAAATATTGAGTGTGGTTTCTGATGATACATGTCCTATCATGCTTGATAGTGTCTTTATATCTATTCCGTTTTCAAGTGCCATTGTAGCGAAGGTGTGGCGTAGGTCGTGAAAGCGTATATGCTTGCAATTTGCTCTTTCAAGCATTATGCGAAATTTCTTTGTTATTGATGATGGGTGTCTTGGCTCGCCATTTTTTACAGGTGATGGAAACATCCATTCGCTTTTAGTGTTTTTTCTAAGCTCTATAAGAAGCTCTACCATATCTCTTGGTAGGAATATGCTCCTTATGGAGCTTTTTGTTTTCGGTGTGCTTATTCCTTTTGTTGTTAATTGTCTTACTATTTTTAGCTCGCCTGTATCGGTGTTCAAGTCCTGCCATTTAAGTCCAAGTAGCTCTCCTCGGCGCATTCCTGTTGTTAGCTCCAGAAGAAACATTTCATAATATCCCTCGTAGTCGGCTTGAATTAACAATCTTGTTATTTCTGCTTGGGTTAATATTTTCATTTCTGCTCCCTTTTTCGGTGGAAGCTTACAGCCGATTGAGGGGTTTCTTTGAATTAGTCCTTCCTCTACTGCCTTTTCAAGTGCTGAATGACATGCTGCATGACAGGAACGAACACTTCTATCGGACAAGGCTGTGCCTTTTTTCTCTACATTCTTTTTTCTGCCTGTTCTTTTTATTCTTGCGTAGAATTGCTGAAGGTCATTTTGTGTTAGCTTATTCAGTGGAATATGACCTATTTCGGGGATTATATGAGTATAAATTCTTCCCTCATAGCAAGCTTGTGTTGTTATACGAAGCCTTGGCTTGCAAAAATATTGATACCACAAGTCCATCCAATCGCCAAAATTCATATCCGGCTTCATTCGGTCGTTTCTTCTACCACACTCGGCTTTTAATCTTTCGAGCTTTTCCTCGCACTCGCCCTTGGTATGGGCAAATACGCTTTTTGTCTTGGGATTGCCCTTTTCGTTATAGCCTATCATTACTCTGCCTTCCCATCTTCCGTCCTTGCGTTGGAATATGCTTCCCTCGCCTTGCTTTCTCATTTGTCTTGGCATATTAGTTGTCCTTTCTTATAAATTTCTGCATCATTTTACCTACTATATCTGATGCGTTTTTCTGCATATCGCTGGTTACATGAGTGTAGGTGTCAAGAGTAAAGCTTGCGTTTGTGTGTCCTAAAATTCCAGATAATGTTTTGGCATCAACTCCGCCTTGTAGTGCATGGGTTGCAAATGTGTGTCGTAGGTCGTGAAATCTTATTAGTGGCAAGCCTGCGTTTTTGAGTATTGTTTTAAGCTTTCGATAAGCAACCTCGGGATGCATAGGCTCACTTGGATTTGCATAGTGTGGGAAAATCCACTCGCTTGTTGCTTCTTGCTTTTTTCTCTGCAATAGCTCAATTACGCTTGGTGGTAGAATTATTTTTCTTACCCCTGCATCAGTTTTTGTTTCTCCTATAACAATTCCATCCTTGGTCTTTGAAACTGAACGTCTGATACACATTGTGCCCAATATAAAATCTATATCGCTCCATTTAAGCCCACACAGCTCTCCCTTGCGTAGTCCTGTCATTATTTCTACATAGAACAGGTCGCTCCAATATGGCTCTTTCTTTATGGCTTCCTTGAATATTTCAAGCTGACTGTCGCACAAAATCTGCTTTTCGGCATAGTTCTTTTTGGGAATGGTTGTTCCCTTGGTTGGATTTTTAACGATTAGTCTTTCAGTTACTGCCATTTCAAGTGCTTGGTGTAGCATCATATGCACACCTCTTACCATGCTATCGGAGAGTTGACGACCGTGTATGGGATGCTCTCTTAATCGTCCTTCTTTTTTTAGCTTGGTATAAAGCTTTTGAATATCTACTGTTGTTAGCGAGGTTAGCCTTTTATTTCCTATATATGGCTTTATTTGGTTGTCAACCATATTGCGATATCTTGCTAAGGTATTTTCTCGTATGGTAAAAATCATATACTCATCAAGCCATTTATCTAGCCACTCGCCAAGAGTCATTCTACATTCCTCGCTTAAATCAACGCCTTGGTATTGGTCGATTAGCTTGTGTAGCTCGGCAAGGGTTGCTTTTTGAGTTTTACCAAACACCGATTTATATATGGGCATTCCGTTGCTTTTATGACCGATAATAATTCGCCCTTCCCATCTGCCATCAACTCGCTTGCGTATTGTTCCGTCACCTTGAGGTCGTCTTTTAGCTGACATTTGTTTCTCCTTTCGTTTTTTGGTACTCACAAGATACCACATGTTCGAGCATATATCCAGCAAGGACACAGAAAGTTATCAAAGAGTTATCAATTACCATGACATACCATGCCTTTTTGCTTGGTTTTCCTTGCGTTGCTTTCTGTCTATTCCGTGGTAGCTTACCTGATGCTCTTTTGAATACATATCCTCGCACCTTTCCTCTATGATATTGCTTGCGTAATAGAACAGGTCGCACACGCCTATTACGATTTGAGCATTGATGCCTTGCTCGATTGCTTTTAATGCTTCCTTGGCAGGTGTGTAGCCTTGCTCGGCACTATCCTTTAATAGCTCTTTTCCTTTTTCGTAGTCCTGATATTCGTAGTAGTATAAAAGTCCTACTCTTGCTTCCGTCCACGCATCCTCTTTTGCACACTTATCAAAGTATTGTCTTGCTTCCTCTTTTTTGCCTTGCTCAAATAGCATTTTGCCATAGGCATATTCGGCTTGAAAGCTTCCGTGATTTGATGCTCTTTTAAGATATTCCATAGCTTCGCTTGGAGATTTATCCATAAGATATTTTGCATATTCGTATTCGGCATAGCCAAAGCCTGCATCTGCCGACATGCAAAGATATTTCATTTTATCGCTTGGTGTGTCATCAAATTCATGGTCACGATATGCTTTATATATGAGATAGGCAGACAAGGAATTTCCGTTATCGGCTGATAAGCGTAGCCAATATTCTGCGTTTTCCATATCGTCAGTTTTTTCAAGATAATATCTGCCAAGGCGATAATAAAGGATTGGGTTGTCCTCTATCATTGCCTTATGGTAGAGAAAATCGAAGTCATCTTTTTTGTTCTCGTATTGTGAATAATCGTAGTCAATTTCACGGCTGGGTTGGTCGGATATTTTCCCAAGCTCACTTGCAACACGCACAACATTATTGCGAATAGATTTGAATTCCTCGTTTTCCTCGATTGGAATTTTCTCTGGCATTGTATCGGTATAGGTGCGAACAGTTTCGCATTTATATCCGTACCAGCTATCGTATAGCTCCTGTATCTTTTCATCTTTTCCAAGCAATTTTACTATCTCATTTACAAGATTTTTTGTGTCCTTATTAAGATATCCGTACACCTTTTTGCCCTTGTGCTTGTCTAGCTTTTCGAAAAGCAATTGCATTTTTAGAACAAGCTCTGGAGATATATTGTGATTGCCATTTCGAATATCCTTAATTAGATTTCTAATTTTTATCTTGTATTTTTCCTTGATATTATCACGAGCACTAGTCTGCTTTTTGTAAATAGAGGTTAGCTCCTGACGGAATATATCGCTAGCAAATACCGCTTTCAGGTTGTGAATTCCTGTGCGTGTTAGGTATGGCTCGCTTGGATTTTTTGACCAAACCATAATATGAGTATGAGGATTTAACTCCTTGTTATGGTAGGCTGCACACCAACGAAGATTGGACGGGGATATATGCATTTGACTTGCAATATCGTTTCTGCGAGAGCGAATAATATTCATCCATTGTTCGGCTGTGTTGTAGCCAAGCCTTTCTGCATCCTCTCGCTTTAAAGAGATAATTAAGCCCCACACATTTCCTGCGTGCTCGTCAATTTCTTGCTTGATTTTAGATAGATTAATGCTCACTCCCTCGTCAGAAAACATTCCGTGGGAGCCTTGCCTTTGACCTATATATTCAGCCATACCGCTACGGAGAATTTCGACTCCCTCACGCTTGGCAATATACTCGACATAGCCACCTCTTGTTGCTCCTGTATCTGTTCTATGGTTTGGCTTATAGTAAGGTGCTTTAAGAATTAATTTCGCCATTTTTTCTCCTTATTTAAAGCGCTCTTCCATACGGATTGTGCCATTAGTTTCGGACACCTCGCGTATGCTATCACGACGATAGCTTTCAAGAACATCTTCATCATAACCGCCACCGTTTTCGTCAAGAATTATCTTTCCAAGCACAGAAAGGTCGACTGCAATTTTGAAAAGATTTCGACTAATTCTACTCTCACTATCACGGATTTTTGCACCGATAACCGATTCAAGTGCCGGTGTTAAAAACCTTTCGTTTTGCTCCTTTTCAAGCCAAGAGCAATAGAAATCTATTGCATCACGAATGAACGCATTTCGAGAACGATAGCCATTTTCATTTGACAATCTTTCGCATCGCTCCCATTGATTTTTAGTAAGGCTGACACCTCGTGCTTCAAGTGTGTTATTTTCTTTCATTTTTTCTCCTTCTGGTGTTAGACATTATAGTGTCCTTGTAACACCTTGATTTTTTGTTGTTTTAGACTTGTTTTCTTGAAATCGGCTACCACAAGACACGATTTTTTAATAGCGTAAATATCACATAACTCCTTACACGCTCGGCATTGCCGTGCGATGTGGTATGCCGAGTCAAGACACGGCTTTATCCTGCTCCAATAACAAGATATCAAATCTTGTCATATCTGGTCTTTTCATCTAGCCATTCAAGGAGTCTATCTCTTGGTATGATAGTTCTTCCTTGCACAATTTTTAGCTTTGGAAATTCCTCCTCGTTTACAAGCTCATATGCGCTTGCTCGTGAGATTCCAAGTAGGTCGGCTAAATCCATAACTGACAAGAACATTGGTAGCTCATCCTTGCTCTTATACATTGACTTTTTCATTTTGCTTTCTCCTTTCGTACTCGATTAGTTTTCTTCTTGCGTTCGCTTCTCTTAGCTGCCTTTGAAAATACATTTCCTCGATAGGCTGTATCGGATTGATAGTGTATCTTAGGCTTCCGTTATGAGCTCTGCCGTCCTTGGTTATGACAGTTGTATGCTCGGTGAAGATAAGACCTCGTCTTTCCAAGCTTTCCACATATTTGCGAACAGTATTGTTGCTCATTCCTGTCGCTTTTCCTATGGTGGAATAGCTTGGGTAGCACTTGTAGGTGTTTCTGTCCTCGCAGAACATAAGGTACAGATACAAGGTTATCTCGCCTGATGATAAGCCCAGGCTGAAAATGCTTTTCGGTGCTAAGAAATAGTTTCCTGATTTGTCGATTTCTTTGTTCAATAAGGCTCCTCCTGTTTTAATTTTTTGAGTTATGTATTCTTTGATTACAGCGATACACCTTTTGAACAGTTATCCCTCTAATTGGTAGGCAGCGAAAGTGAAGAAAATATAAGGTTTTAAGAAAAATATTTTTTGCCCTCTAATAGGTAGGCAGTGAAAATGCAAAAAATATGCGTGTTTTTGAAAAATATTTTTTACTCTCAAGTGGTAGCCATTGAAAATGGCTTTTTGTCAAGCTTTTTTTGAAAATAATTTATCCCCTCAATAGGTAGCCATTGAAAATGAAGAAAATATAAGGTTTTTTGAAAAATATTTTTTGCCCTCTAATAGGTCACCGAAAACGCATAAAAAGGGCAACTTTTTCAGAAAATATTTTTATCCCTCAATTGGTAGCCATCGAAAACGGCAAAAATATTCCCCTTTTTGAAAATGTTTACAAATTGTTTACTAAACGCAAAAAAGATAGGCATCACTTCACATTCAAGCATAGCGAAAAGAACCACGCACAAAATCGTAGTTTTTACCTTTCGCTTGTTACTTAAATATGTAATGATACCTACCTTCGTAGATATTTATTTGTGCAGGCAAGCCTGCTAAGTACTCTGCATTATCAGCATAAAAAAGAACAGTAACAAACTATTTTATGAGCCATAACACAAGGTCGTAGCTCTATGTGTTTCTATTTTACCGGATAGTGAAAAATTTGTCAAGTCTTGCATGTCGCGATTTCAAGACATCTTAAAATTGGCAAAGAAAAAACACGGTTTTTGCCGTGCTTTTCAGTCGGTTAGTGTTTCGAGCGTGAGCCTTGCTCCGAGCTTGAAGGCATATGAAAATATCGCTTTTTCTGCCTTGCTTGCGTATTCGCTCCAACAGTCATCGAACTTCTCAAAAATCGCCTTCTGCTCGTCCGTTAGTGTTGCCACGAGTTCTTCCTGATGCCTAGCTATGTAGCTCATCAGCTCCTTCATTTCTTCCGTGTTGTTTCTTGTATCATCCATTGGAGATACATTCCCATACCACAGCTCATCAATCATTGATTTCATCACTGCCCTCCACATAAACAAAGGACGACTCATTACCGACACTGGTCGGCTTTGAATCGTCCTCTATTTTTAATGCTTCATTAATTGTGTGTGCTGCAACAAGCTTGTCCATCCAATCTACAAGCTCTACTGTGCTTACTTGCTTTCCACGCAGCTTTTCAAGATCTTCCTTGACAGCTATGAGCACCTTTTCACTCGCATTTGGATACAAACTTTTCAACGCTTCTAATATCATAATGCTACCTCCTTTGTTTGGTAACATCACAATATCACACAAGTTTTCAAAAGTCCAGTGTTATTACGAATCTTCTTCAGATATTTCGATACTTTCGGAAAGGTCTATGTAACAGTCCTTATCTCTAAAGCACCTACGCAAATAATCATGTCCGCCATCAACTGCACATGCTCCGCATTTGCATTGCACAAAGTCGTGAACATGCTTGGATTCAATAACTTCTCCACACAGTTTGCACTGAATTGCATTTTTTATTATTTTGGTCATATTTTTCTCTTTCTTGTTTTGAAATCGTATGATTCGCAACTATAAAATTAAGTTTACTTTCAATTTCAATCACGTTCTATCCTTGAATATATTTCCTTAACTTCAAAATTGGAGCCATTGAAATATCCTATGTAGCTTTTTTCTTTATCCGCATAAAAGCCACCATGTTTTTCTCGTGATTTTCCATCTTCTCTTCGATACTCTTTCATAATCCAAACCACTTTTTTGTTTTGTGCATGTAATTGAGAAAGTAATATTTTTTTGTCTACTAAAACATAATCTTGGTATGTTCCCCACTTTTCGCCAGTTACGCAATACTCCGCTTTTACAACATCGTTGTCATCTTTAAAAGCATATCCATCCGAATCTTTTATATTTAGCATTGCACGCAATAATGTTGAAGGCATATAGTACTCCACATCGCCATATTCCAAATAATTATAACAACATTTGTCTACAGCGGATGTTATTTCTATTTCAGGAAAGCTCTCACAGTTCATACTTTCATATCGATTTTTCCAATCAAACCAACAAACCTCTTTAGGGGTTATATAACATAAAGTTTCTATTCCACCATACCAATCCGTGGGATTACATAACATAGGAGACAATTCATTTTCTTGTAATTTTAATATAAATTTATCAAATTCGTTTTCATTTAAAATTATAGAGTTAATGAACAAACATGTTTCCACTCCCGCTGTCCCGTAGAAACACGAAAATGAACTCAATGCCAACAATTCTTCACTTTCTAATTTATACTTTTTGTCGTTATTAGAAACATCTATCCATTTCACCCAATCAAAATCTGGCGCATTAACAATATCCCTAATAACTTCTTCTTTGCTACTGTTATTTCCGGACAAAGAAGCAACGTTTGGTTCAGGATTATGCCAAGGATTATCTTCTGGAATATTATCAGGATCTATTTGCATCATTTCTTGGACTGGTATGGTAAAATCGTTAAGCATTCCATAATCAGTTATGTAATCATATCTTTCACCGCAAGGCAGTCTATCGCACAAAAAACCACTTATATAATCTTTTGCTTGCCATACATATTTTTCAGCAATGGTCATCACATTGCTTTTTTGTCCGTGAGTGGCATGATAATACGTCCTTCCTATGTCGCAATCAACACCCCCTATTATATCCGAGTCTGTTTCATTTTTTGTTAAATTGCGAAATTCGGATTCTTTCCAGCCCATTTCAGTTATATACGCAAATGCTGCAGAAATAATGAATTTTTCAACAGTTATTCCACAAAAGTCTGGATTGTTTTCAACAACTTTTTTTATTAATCTTTCTAACTTTTTTTCTTTACGATGCCTAAAATCATAAAATGCAGATTCAAAATGATCAACTAAAACATATCTTGCTAAATCGTAATTTATACCACTATAACCAGACATTCTTGTTCCAGCAAGCGCTTCTTTACTCAATTTAATATCATATGTCCCAAGATGATATGGTGGCAAACAAGAAATAGCTTCGGTTACTGAAATAATGTTCATAGAAATAGCTTTTCTAAGAATTGCAATCGAATAATATCGTACTGATATATTTCTGTTTAAATCTATCTTGCTGGGATGTAAAACGTTTGCCATGATCCATTGACTCACTTCCTTGATAATGGTAGCTCTAGGTAATTCATACACTAAACACATCATTATAGAAAACATGTCGCTGAGTATCTGAGGATCATTAACAGTCGAAAATTTTAAAAACAATTTTAAAAATTCTTCCGGAACTTTTTTAGCCCATTTCATTAATTCGTTTCGATATGTTTGACGAACAGAATTGTTCACACAAGCAAGAGCCCATGCATAAACGATCGGACAACCATTATAAACATCCTCTTCTGTCAAACCGTATTCATCTTTTCCCAACTTAAGCTCCTCGCTTCTGTACCAACGTTTGCCATAGGCATCACGTAAATATCCAGAAACTGACCAAATAATATCTCTTTCAGCAGGCAAAGAAAAGCTTAGCAAAAACTCATCTAATAGCATTACTCCAAGAGGATGCTCCACATCTCTAGACAGTGGCAAGATTAGGCTGTTTGTTATAGTAATAAGATTATCCGCAGATTCTGCCATCAATTCTAAACATCTTTCTTTATACTGTTGTGCTTGCTCCGCAGATGAATGTCTCAGTGCCCAAAATTGTATTTCCAATATCGTCCACTCGGATGCTATGTCTTTTATGGTAGGATTTTTTGTTATTAAATATCCGTATTCCTGCATCGATATTACAGCTAGTCCATACAATGAATTTTGAGGGATGTTTGGATATTTATCAAACTGTATCTTTTCCGGATGCTCACATTCATCAAGAATTAAAAGAGCAGACGCATAATCAAAGTACCCTTGAATGCCAGAATAATAAAAATATGTATTGGGGCTCAAAAATGTGTTACTATGCTCACAGTATAAACGAATAATACCATATTGTTCTAAACACTTAAGTAATTTTTCTGCACATATTTTTTCAACATTCAACTCATTTTTTATGCGCAATACAAGGTTTGAACGTTCCAATTTTGAAGCGGTATAAAATTCTTTAGTCAAAAGCATTATAGTCCTATGAATATATTGATTAGCAAAATCTATATCTGCTTGTTTGACAAATTCCTCTTCTATTTTATTAATTTTTTCTCTCAACAATTTAGAAAGAGCAAGGTCAGCACCCTTAGAATAACTTACCTTCTTGTTTTGATTTAATTCACAAAACAATTTCAATGAAAGAGGCGTGGTTAATGCATACTTCAACCAACCTTTGTTTTTTGCATTGACATTATATGCTTTTATGTATTTGTCAAACAAAAGACTAATTGAAACATCCCCATCACTTCTCAATCTTAAAGTTCTAGCATTTCCCAAATCACGTGGAAAAACAGATGGTCTTGATGTAAAGAAAAATCGTAGCTGCGGATATTTTTCCACAATTGCTGCAGTTTCTTTTATTCGTTCAATCCATTTTTCGTGAAGAGATGATTCATCAATTCCATCAACTATAATTAAAAATTTAGGTTGTATTTTTACTGTTTTATTTAAGTTCTCCGGCTTAAACCTATTTCGATTAACCATCGAAATTAGTCCTTGAAATAATTCATCTTCTCCCCACGAAGACAATCCCAAATGAGCCATGACGATGTTATGCCATGTATATGTTTGAGGTATTTCTTTCGCTTGAATAATTATGGCTGAATGATAGTCATCTTTAATTATTTCTTCTACCGTTGAAGCAACTCCATGCGTTTTACCAGTGCCCGGATCTCCTATACACCAGTAACTTGTTCTATCTATTAACTCTTTAACATTATGCACTAATTGATAATAATCAAATTGAGAAAGTTTCTTAAGTATTTTGACAATATCTGATGTATGAAAATAATGCTCGTGCCAAGCACGGCTCTCTTGTATTTTTTCTATATACTCTTCATAGTTAACATAAAAAGAAGATTCTGCTATTTCCGAAATCTCGTTTGTGTCATTTGTCAACCATCTATCTATTTGTTCTAATATTAAACTAATTTTTGAATGTTCTGTTTGAATATTTAAAAATATGGTTTCTATATCGGAAATTTTAGATTTAGCAATCTCTAATAATTGTTTAAAAGAAAAGTCAAAATTACTATATAGTTTTTTTATTTTATCTATTTTTTTAATTAATTGAACATGCACTTGTTCGTCGCCTAAGAATCTACATATATTCTGTTTTATCACACCATTTTCATTTAAATCAGGAACATATTTTGATGACAGCCAACTTGATTTTCCTTTTTCAAAAGCAAATCTTATAGTGTCTTTTGAAATTTCCGTTTTTGAAAACCAATAACGATTTATTCCAACCGAAGTATCCTTTTGTATTTCCGTTGTTATTCGTGTGTCATTCCATAGTTCAATCTGAATTTTTGGAAACTCTGCAACCAAGTTATTCCAGCGATTTTCTTCTGTATTTTCACTTTTAGCTGTTAACGAAGAAAGATCTCTTGGAACGCATACGATATATCTATTAATATTAGGTCTTAAGCTTATAGCAGTTTTAATCGAATTCCTAATTTGAGAAATTTTATTACTATCTATACTAGTTAAAAACCACTTTGCTTGCATAGCAATAATTTCCCCTGTGGTTAATGTTGCATAAGACTCTACTCCTCCATCACCACCGGCACCATTAACAACATTGAAAGATTCTATTTTTTCTTTATACTCGCTTCTACACCAATTTTCAAAAAGTTGATTGCACAAAACTTCAAAAGCTTTGTCAGATGCATCATTATATGTCTGAAAAGTCCCCCAATTCATTGTACGCTCCTCCTGATAATATTGTTTTGGTTGACAACGTTTATTTCAACTAAATTTTTACATTTTTAGTAAACTTGTAATTTATAAGTTTATTATAGCAAACAAATCAATCGTCTGCAACAATATTACAACATTTAATTTTATTTTCCCAAACTCTTGACTTTACGCGCGAACTAAGTTATAATCATAATCAAGGATGTTATAGGATGTAATTTGGAGGATTTATGAGATTTATAGGAAATAAAAGCAACCTATTAGAAAATATAAAAGAAGTCATTGACGAAAATTGCAACGACGGCAGTCAAGTGTTTTGTGATATCTTTTCTGGAACTGGTTCAGTTTCTAGATTTTTCAAACCATATTACAAAATAATAAGTAATGATCTTCTCTATTTTTCACATATATTAACTGCTGCTACTATTGAAAACAACACAGTTCCCACCTTTGAAAAATTAAAAGCATCTGGCATAGATGACCCATTTGCTTATCTTGAGTCTACAGATGTTTCTTCTTTTCAAGGTTTTGTTACACAAGAATATTCTCCTGTTGGTCCTGCTGGTCGCATGTATCTAACCGAAGAAAGCGCTCGAAGAATTGATTTTATTAGAACTACAATTGACACTTGGAAAAAAAGCGGTTTGATAGATTCTAACGAATTCAAATATCTTTTGGCGGCATTAATCGAAGGTATCCCATACGTTTCAAACATAACCGGAACTTACGGTGCGTATTTAAAATCATGGGACAAGCGCGTTTTCAAACGTTTTGAGTTAATAAAATTAAGTGTTATTGACAACGATCAAAGAAACATTTGTTATAACGAAGACGCCAACGAACTCATTAAAAAAATAAGTGGTGACATCTTGTATATAGATCCCCCATACAACGAACGTCAGTATTTGCCTAACTATCATCTACTTGAGACCGTTGCAAAATACGACTCTCCTTCTTTAAAGGGTGTTACTGGTGTTCGTCCATACGGCAATGAAAAATCCAACTATTGCGTAAAAAAATCTGTAAAATCTTCATTTGAATCTTTAATTTCAGATGCCGAATTCAAACATATCATTATCAGCTACAGTGATGACGGCCTTCTTTCTGCCGATGAAATTATAGATATTTTAAAATCCAATTGCATAGCAGACACAGTAAAGCTATATAAAATCCCTTATAGCAGGTATAAATCTAAACAACCTCAAAACGGGAAAGCTGATCACTTCGAATACATATTTTACGCAAAAAAACAAGTGAAAGAAAACTTTCAACCAATCACGCAACCAAAAACGCAAGAAACGTTGTTAATACCAGGTGTTGACTCAAAAAGATTTGTCAAAAGTCCTATGAATTATATAGGTGGTAAATACAAACTTTTACCTCAACTAATGAGTTTATTCCCACAAAATATCGATACCTTTGTCGACTTGTTTGCAGGTGGATTCAATGTTTCTGTTAATGTTGATGCAAACAGGACTATTTGCAATGATCTTAATACTCGTATTGTTGAAATGGTACGTTTCTTTTGTTTTGCCGATATTCCTACCGTCTTAAAAAGAATTGATGACAAAATAAAAGAATATAACTTGTCAAAAGAAAATGAAGCCGGTTATAAAGCCTTTAGAGATTACTATAATCAAACTGGTAATCCAGTAGACTTGTTCACACTTTCATGCTTCTCTTTTAATTATCAATTTAGATTTAACAACCAAATGGAATACAACAATCCTTTTGGAAGAAACAGAAGCCAATATTCTGAAACAACAAGACGCAATCTAATTCTTTTTATGGAAACACTAAAAAAGAAAAACATTGAATTTTACACTAGAGATTTTAGGGAAATCAGTCTATCTGCTTTAGACTGCAATGATTTTATTTATTGCGATCCTCCATATTTGATAACTACCGGATCCTACAATGATGGAAATCGTGGGTTTCATGACTGGGGTGAAGAAGAAGAAAAAGCTCTATGTGCATACCTAGATGAAGCCAACAAAAAAGGAATTCGTTTTGCACTTTCCAATGTTTTAAAGCACAAAGGAAAAGAAAACAAGATTTTAATGGAGTGGTCCAAAAAATACAATATCAATTATATAAACAGTAGTTACTCCAATTGTAATTACCAATTAAAAGACAAATCAACGGAAACAATTGAAGTTTTAATCACAAATTACTAAAATACGAACGATGCCATGAGAAAAGTAAAAGATATTTTATCAGAAGAAGAAATATCTGCTTTACCTAGTTGGGTTAAGGCGGATATCGATAATGCAATATTTGTGGAAGACAGTAACATTAATATACAAATTTCCAATGGAAAAAGATATTGTATGACAAATCAAATTAACGATTTATCTGGTGCAGAATGGACTACTCAAATTTGTTCCGTGATAAATACGTGCTATTCTACCAAAGGCGAGGATAGTTATGCACATAAAATCCGAAAGGTCCATCCTACTCCCAAACCTCCACAGCTTATGCGCGATCTAATTCGATTTTTTACAAAAGAAAACGAAATTGTGTTAGATTATTTTGCAGGAGTTGGCGGTTCTCTTTTGGGTGCCGCTTTATGCAATCGTAGAGCTGTCGGAATCGAGTTAAATTCAGCTTATATTGATGCCTACAAATTAGCTGCTGAAAGTTTAAAACTTACGGCATTTCCTTGCATCTGCGGTGATTGCAACAATGTTTTGTCAAATCAAGACGAAATGGACCGAGTTTTACGTGGAGAAAAAGTAGGTATGATCCTTATTGATCCACCATATGCCAACATGATGTCAAAAGAAAAAACGGGAGCGGACATAGATGTCTATGGTAAAACCGCAACCCCGTTTACTAATTATGATGTTGATTTGGGAAATATCGATCCCGATAAATTTATCCCCACTTTGAAAACCATTGTCGAAAAATCCTTAGTTTATCTAAAGTCCAAAGGATATTTGGTTGTTTTCTGCAAGGACATGCAACCTAAAAAGAAAGAAACAAATTTACTTCATGCCCGAATTATAGATGCTTTGAACGAAATACCTAAGCTATACTATCGAGGAATGAAGATATGGGCCGATCAGTCTGTTAAGCTGTTCCCATACGGGTATCCCTTTGATTTTGTAGCAAATCAAATCCATCAATACATTTTGATATTCCGAAAATATTAACAAGTAATGCCGATTCTGTTGAACGCAGCTTTAATGTTCGCAGGAGCGGCATTATTTATATAGACCTCTCCTGATTCATTTAAATAAATCAAAACTTTTTCGTGAGGAATTCTTTTTAGATTTCCTCCGAAAATAGATATCCAACGTTGAATAGAATATCCACGATAGTAAGGTTTTATGAACTCATCTTCTATTGAATCGTATGTGTCAACCTCTGCGACGCCATCATAAAGAGTGGATAATTTCTTTCCTTCAACATTGTAGATTTCTCTTATTGCATCGTCACACAAAACGACATCAGGAAGTAAAAGGTTTTCTCCAAATCTATCCTTTTTCGGTAATGCCAAAAAAGCTCCTGTTTGTGTTCTGAAATATCCGCGTTCACAACCAGCGTGATTTTCATAGATTCCGTGAATTCCTGAATATTGACATGTAAGGTGCAAGAAGATTGACGCTACTTTTTCAGAAGAACATGAGTAGTTCCAATAAAATTCTGGCATAGGAACGATGGAAGGCATAGTTATGCCGTCCAACTTCATCTGATTCATGCTGAAGAGGAACAAACACTTATTTCTCCCTCTCGTTCTGTCAACATAGGATTGAGAAACTCCGTGATGTGTTACAACAATATCCTTATCCCAACCGAGCTTGCGGAGCGTGTATCCAATGCAAGAAAGAGCACCAATATTAGGGTCATGACCAATATTTCCGGCATCTTTTGGCTTTGCCAATCGTCCAGAAACAGTAATCCTATCCGCATACTTGTGAAGAAGAATGGGAACATTCGTATGATTCGGCAGACGCATGCTCGATTTTTGTGCAACCATCTCATCGACATTTCCAAAAGCTCTAAAACCTCTCATGGTTTTGCCGATAAACTTTACTCCCAAAGTAAGAAGCATGTTCGTTCCAAATCTATTTGTATCTGTGGGAGTTCTATCTTCATCAGGCGTCATTTCCTCATTGTATAACATGTACTTCTTTGCATGAGGGCAGTAGTTGTCTATGTAAACAAATTTTGATGCACGCTGATATATGCCTGTGTTTCTTGATTCGGCGTCACTTGTCTTTGTTTCTTCAATCGCCATAAGAACATTGTCTAAAGAATGATCTGTAGGCTTCGTTTCCTGTCGAATAAGCATGTAATCAACAAAACTTGAATTACCGCTGACTATTTCTATAAAGACATTTGCGATTCCTTGAACAGATACACCCTCTACCAAATATTCAAATGTAAATTTACCGTTTTTGATAATAGGTCTAATATTAAAGTTCTCACTAACCGTTACGGACGCGCCAAAGTCGTTGTTATATTCGTCCAAAATTGTTAATACAACAGAAAGCTTAGGGCGTTCTTCGGTAAGCAACCATAAATTGTCCATCGTTATTCCTTTCTAAATGTTTTTCTATATTCAGTTCTGTTTGCAATATGATCTAGTGAATAACGCTTTTATACACGAAATCACCTTAATATAAATATTATACACCTTTTTAAATCGTTGCACAAGAGCTTTCGACAAGAACATTGCAAAAATTTACTCCGGGTGTATTCTTTGTTTACTGCGGGGCAATTTTTGAATGCTGAAAAAGAAAAATGCAACGGTGTGTGGTTTTTTGACACAGGGTTGCAAATTTGAGGATTATATGTTAACATGGTGGTGGGATTAAAATCGCACACAGGGTGGATTTTTTGTGGTTGATTTATGGCTTTGACCACAGTGTAGACCATATACGGGAGTGGACTAGGTGGAAACAGTGTTCGTAAGAGGTTACGAAAGCATGGTTTTCCGAGAGGAAAGGTGTCAAGATGAGGGGAAATGATGGCAAAAACTGTCTAGTATTGGTTCGGGACCATGAGGCCCGGAGTTCGAACCTCCGCACTTCGACCAAGCGTCTCTAATTCGAACCACAGGGATTATAAGCCCGATTTTAATTAGAGGCATGAAAAAGGACTACTCAAACCGAGTAGTCTTTTTTCGTTTTATAAACAAAACAGGATAGAGCAGACAACAAGCCCTATCCTTATTTTTTATCTTTCTATGTTCCTTTGAAATGCTTCATAATTTGCAAGTTCCCCTACTCTATGAAAAACTGCATACTCAATAATATCAAAGTAATATACAAATTCCTTCATTACTCTATTAAACACCTTCGCAACGACCTCTGGAGGATTTCTAAAAGCTCCACATCCGAAAGCACCCAGAATTAAAACCTCATTTTCATTTGAAGCGGCTATTTCAAAAATTCTTCTAATACGAGATTCTAACAACTTCTCTAATTCTTGTATTGTTATTTTCGCTTGCTTACTACCTGCATTAGGGTTCATTGCATTGCTTGGCTTCTCTCTTAGATTTGGTGCTGCACAAGTAAGTATATTCACTTTCCACCATTCATTTTTTGATAGTAATTCTGGAAAATCAATATCGCTTTTAAATACATATACATCAGGTGTATATATACAATCATTATTATAAAGTGGGTTGTTAGCTTCTCTATGTGGTAAATAAAATTCCTTCCACAACTTATCTACTCTCAAGCAAGGATAAAGGGTTGAACATCTGCATAAACACTCTTCTTGAGCAGAAGAGCCATTTACAACTCCACCTCCGGCATTTGTGGCAGATGCAAAGTTAAGAACACAAGTCTTTTTCCCTTGCTTTACATAATGCTCAGCAGCTTCAAATGTACGTTTACCACTTACAATAATTTGTGCTTTCTCTTTCTTTGTCGCTTTTGGTAATACAACCTCAGACTTCTCAGATATAAAAACTTGATTATCTATTGATAGCGATATATTATTTTTCAACTCTAAATTAGAAGAATAAAAGCTTTGTGTGTGCGAAAAAATTTCCGCATTTTTCTTTCTTCTATCAATCATTTTTCTCTACCTCCGATAAATCTATGTAGCAATCTTTTTCAGCAAAGCAGCGTCGTAAATAATCGTGTCCGCCATCAACTGAACAAGCTCCACATTTACAAGTTACAAAATCATGTACATGCTTTGACTCTATTATATCACCACATCGTTTACATTGAATAGCATTTTTAATAATTTTATTTTTCATAATTTTCTCCCATAAACAAAACAAGGATAGAGTTTTACAAAGCTCTACCCTTTTTTTATTTCATCTGTTCAACCATAGACTTTATTACATCTAATTGGTCGTTGTTCAATTTTTTGATAAGTTGATATACTTCATAAGCTTTGGTCGGCTCTTTAATATCTTCATCAAAAAACTCTGCTGGTGTGATTTGAAAATACTCGCAGATATAGAATAAAACTTCAATGGATGGCATAGCTTTACCATTTTCAAGATTGCTAATATAAGCTTCACCCATACCGATAGAAAGACTCATATCTCTTGCCGATACACCTTTTTTAATTCTCAATTCGGTAATTCTCTTTTTGATATCTTCCATCTGCATTTTTATCACCACCCTATATTCTATTATAACGCATACAAGGTGTAATTTTATTCGTTGTTAGAGTAGATTTTATATTGACATCTACTATTTCAACGAATATAATTGATAAAGTATCACTTTTCAGCGAATTTGGATAGATCTATTTTATTTTTTGCACAAACAGCTTTCAACTTACGTATAGAAATACATCTTGGCTTTGATTCTCTATTTTCCCAGTGCCTTATTGTTTGTTCAGTTACGTCTAATAGCTTTGCCATTTCTGCTTGAGATAAGCATAATTTATTACGAACATATTTTACTTCATCTGCAAAATCCATAAAATTCAATCCTTTCAGTTTATTCTTGGCGTATAACCTCCGCAGATGTTAAATCAAATATCGCCATTTGTTTTGGCTTATGTAGCAAGCCTCCCACTATTCTGTAAGAACATTCTGCATTCCAATTCAACTGAGCTGCTAACAAGCTACAAAATGCTTTACTATGAACCTGCATACTGCCGCCATAGTCAAATAAATTTTTAGGTATTTTGAAAGAAGTAAACGTCTTTTTATGATATGGTTCTAAAATCATAGATTTTCTATCTTCGCTTATTCTAAACCTAATAAACTTCGGCTCACCCATAAAACGAATTGTACTCTTAAAAATTCTTATAGTGTTATTGGCTAAGTAAAAAGATATTTTAGTTTCTATCTTCATAATCTTCTTTCAACCTTTTTTTGCCATCATAGATTATAGGATTATTAAAATTGAATATCATCATTACCTTATTATCAACTCTTACGAGCCTTCCATCTGCAATATACTTCAACTTTACATCCAATCCCCATAAATCGAATAAATGCTTTGAAAAAGAACTACATTCTAATCTTGAAAACTGTTTTTCTTTGCCTTTATTCCAAATAATCGCATCACTATCATGAGAAGAAATAGGTTTTATCAAAACACACTTTTGTTTTTCGTTAATCAAAATTTGAATTGCTTCGCAGTTATTCAATTCTTTAACTGCAACCGTGTTAAACACAACACACCTTTTTTGAAGGCTCATTGTTGCACCTTGCACCCTACCAAAATATTTGTTTCCAACTATTTGAAAGCCATTAAGAGAAATTTCCTCTAATTCAGTATCAAAACTATATGAACCCATCTTAATCCTTCTTTCCGGTTATTATGTAACCATCTGCTAAATCAATATTATACACATCTTCATGTTCTTCTATAGGAGTACCAAAACAATCTCGCCAATCCTCAGGCAAATACGACCTACGTTTGTATTTACCTTTCGCTATAAATAATTCAAAATCGGTTAATTTGAATAAATATAGTGCTTCATCATTACAAACAGCAGGCTTTCCGAGTATTTTATATCTATAGTCTTTGCTCCACTCCATTAAGTGATATATTTTTTCGGAGAAAATGTAGCATAACATATCTCTTGCCTTGACTTCCTTTTCGCCACCACCTGTAGCCCACCTTAAAGAATCTGGTGTATCTGGACTACAAGGTTTTACAATTAAGCGCTTTTGATCTTGGTTAATCAAAATCAACACATGCGTTACTTTTGGAAATCGCTTCAAACAAGCCATATTGAATTTAATTTTATTCTGCCATATTGTAACTGATGGCTCTCTTGAATGAGCAAAAAGTTCTGCTTTTGTTACTTGGTAGCCCGCAAGATTGACTTCTTCTTTTTCTTCATCATCACCTATTTCATAGATATATTCCTGTTCATTATTCATTTTCCGTTACATTCCTTTCCCTATACATTTCCAAATGTCTTTTCCAATCTATTTCAAATGGAAGTTGTCCTGAAATTGGAGTTCCCTTTGCATCCAATCCTAAGTTAGTATTATTGGGCAAATAAAACAAATCGTTTTCTTCTACATATTCATAAAACTCGCTACCAAAATCATCCCATTCTTCGGGACAAACACCAACACGTTTTTTCTTTTCTTCATCAAGAAGCATTAACGGCATAGCATTACACAAATTGAAAACTATAATTTGGTCGTTTCCTTTTTCAATGAGCGTTCCTATTATTCTCTGGTAATAGTCGGGATTCCAACCCATAATACAATATAAAATTCGTATAAATGAAGCACAACTCAAAGCCTTACTTGATACTGTATCACCTGTTCGTGATTGAATTGAAATAGCATACGGATATTCATACGTACATGGTCTTATTGCTATTTTTCGTTGTGTAGGATGCAACAAAAGTTGAATATGGGTAGCTCCTACCATTTTCTTAAAACACTTACTGTTAAAAGAAATCTTTTCATTTGCAATGGTTAATGCGGGCATTTCATGACGAGTTGTTAAAAATTGCTCTCTTACAACCTCATAGCCTTGCAAATCAAACGCACTAAAATATGATTTTGGTATTCTTCGTTCCTGTCGTACTGTTCTTACACTATTTGATGCTTCAAAATAAGCTTCCACATCATCATTTATCCAGTGGTGATTTATTGGAACATATCCAGCAAAAACACCCATATCAATAACGTGCATTACATGCAAGCCTCTCATACCGTGTTTGCGATTTTCCATAAGTTCTTGAACAGCTTCGTACTTTTCAACAGATATGATGGGTTCGTGATTGTCTTGATATAAATATTGGTCTCTATTTCTGTTGTTTTTCCTTTTTTTGTGTTCAAAAATATCGGCAGTAAAAGTTTTCCACGTTAAAACACTACCACAATATCTTTCGTTTTTAAGTATGTAACTAACAGAACCCTCATGCCATTTATTGCTACCTGTTTTAGTTGGAATTTCATTTTCAGTTAAAATATTAGCGATACTCTCGGATGTATATCCAGATAAAAAAGCATCATAAATAAAACGAATAACTATAGCTTCCGGTTCGTAAATTTCAAGCTTGGTGTGTTTTATAATCTTGCCCTCTGAATTTCTCGGTCTCCTGTAACCATAAAGCTCTGGCATCAACAAATCACCCTTTTTGAAGCGTTCTTGAAGCGACCAGTTCATACTTTCACTTTTCTTCACAGATTCTTCTTGAGCAAAAGAAGCTAATATTGAAAGTCTTAATTCAGAGTCCTCAGATAGAGTAAACAGGTTGTCCGTTTCAAAGAAAACGCCTATCGGTGGATTGTGATTTTTAAGCTTACGTACAAGCGAAAGACAATCGACAAGATTTCTTGCAAAACGAGATACACTCTTAGTTAATATTAAATCAAATTCTCCAGCTTCACACCGTTCTATCATTTCAGAGAATTGAACACGATTTTTAAGTGATGTACCCGAAATACCTTCGTCTGCAAAAATATGCCTTAAATCCCAATTCGGATGTGAACCTGCAAGCTGCTGATAGTGGTCTTTTTGTAAGGCAAACGAAGTTTTTTGTTCATCATTATCTGTTGATACTCTACAATACGCACAAGCCTTAAAAACTCTATTAGCATCATAAATATTTGTTTTTGCCATAGCAGGAATAAATTTTGACGCTCCTTCTGGCTTTTGACTAACTACACCACTACCTTGAAAATTAAAATCCATATTCACCTTCCATTATGACAATTCCCAATACCAGCCATCACTTTTTTTGACTGATTTAATAACTAATTGTGCCTTTGCTTTCATAAATGTTCTTCTACATATTTGAAGTTCCAAAAACTGTTCTTCGATTTCCTTGTATGGTTTCATTCCATCTTCAAGAAAATTAAGCAAAAATTCCATAGCTTCTTCTAATTTGGAATATTTTACACTTCCGCCTGTAATAACATCCTCTGCTGATATATCTTGCTCTCCTATCCATATTACCTTGCCGCTTTGCAATTTGAATGCTATCGACTTACCTAAAGGAGCAAGATTATTTTTTTGATGTGCCATCACCTTTATACTTTCGTTTGCAGAGGTTCTACCAACTAACAAAACACTTCTTGCTGCTGCAAGTATATCTATTGAGCCCAGTCCTCTATAATTCGCCTTACCACTTGAATTTTTGTTCAAATGACCTATAAGGACTATTGCACAACCTGTTCTACGAGCAGTTTCACTTAAACTTGTCATAAATGGGCGAATAGAATTTGCTCTGTTAATATCAACATTTTCTCCAAGAAAAGATTGTATTGGATCGAGGACAAGGAGTTTTGCTCCAGTTTCTAATATTGCCTTTTCAATTCCGTTTTCGCTAAACGAATTAGAATAATCATAGCTATTTACAAAACATACATTATTGCAATTAGCTCCATATCGTTCTAATCGAGGTTTGATTGTGTCTGCCATATCATCTTCAGCATTTTGATAGATAGTTATTCCATTTACCTTTTTGTCGCTACAAGGTAATTTACCGTTATTAGACAATAACGCAACTAAACTTAAAATCAAAGAAGTTTTGCCTTCTCCCGGATCTCCTTGAATAATCGTAATTTTTCCATACGGAATATACGGATACCATAACCATTCAACACTTTTACTATTTATTTCATCAAAATAGGTTAAATTGATTTCTGCACTTTCCATTATTATCTCCGAGTAAAAAATATGCCATAATTTTACTATCAATAAACTGTTATTTCAACGCACTTTACCACCCCAAAAACCCAATTTGCTTTCATTTTGCCACCCCATTTTTCATTTTTGGTGTTAAAAGACCTCTTAAGGAGGACTTATATGATACTTACTAACCAACAAATCATTGATTTTATCGTAGCAAAAATTGATAGTCTTAGAGTTGAAGAAAGCCTATCTATTTATGAGCTTTCATTGAGAGCTAATCTATCCATTAACACCTTAAATGACCTTTTCAAAAAAAGAAGTGTACCGAGCATCCGTACACTTAATCGTTTATGTGATTCTTTAGGTATTGCTTTATGGGAACTGTTTGTTTTTGAAAGCATTGATTACCCACTCAACAACCAAGAAAAAGAATTGATTCGCAGGTACAGAAAAATGTCAACTGCAAGTCGCAACGTTATGTTTGAATTATTCAACCAAATGAAATAGCTTTTGCTCACCCATTCAAACTTTGCACTCTTGAACTAAAATAAACATATTAAAGAGGTCTTTTATCACTATTTACAAGGGTTTTGCCGATTTTTCAAGAGTGCATTTACCTTGTACACTCTTAGTGAATTTCAACTGCAACCTTGCACACTTGAAATCCGCTTTGTACCCTATCTGCTCTGATCGTTCACTATGAGCAAATCGTCTTTGGGGGAGGGTTCTAAAGCCTTTGTCCTGTTCGCTTTGTTTGTCAATTTCCTTTTCTTCACGATTGCTTTGTGTTGAATCACGACTACCTTTCATTTCTTTCTGTCTCCCCCCGGTTTTTATTTTTTTGCAATTCTGTTTTACCACATTTTCCGTATTTGTCAACACGCCTATTTTAGAAAAAATATGGCGAATGACTTAATTTCATAAAAAAGTCTTTTGCTAAGTCAAGTGGATAACTCTACTTGGCTTTTTTCTTTTTTATAACCTGCCGACAATATTTTTTCGTTTACTTAACGGTTCGGGCATGTTGACAAATATACATTTACATTATTCTATTTGTCTATGGTCTCCAAATGTGGTGTCAGCGCTTCGCGCCAAAAAAATAAAAATCGGAGGAAGACGAAATGAAAAAGGTAGTCTATTCAATCACAAAGCAATCTAAAAAGGAAAATGACAAGCTCACAGGAGTCGGCTTTATCACTGAGAGCGATTTGCTCATAGCTCGCTTGAGCAGAAAGGGTACAGCTTATATTAAGAATTTTGAAGATTGCTTAAAATACTGTTTCCCTGTAATGAACAAAACAGATGAATTTAAAGGTAATTACTCAGAATTTGTAACTTGCGACGTTCCTGTAACTGATGAGCGTGAACGCAATCCAGAAATTAAGAGTTATGAAACAATCGAAATTCAGCTTAATTACACCATTTGGTACAAGATTATCGAAGATTAAGGAGGTGAAAATATGAATACTATAAATCAAAAATTTTATGATTTTCATAATGGTTATAACTTCGTAACATTCGGCTTAATTGAGCTGAATGTTGCGAATGAAATCGTTCATGTTGCAATTAGCGATTTAGGAAAAATAATTGTAACTGATTATCCAATAATTGAAGATAAAAATGGAGATTTATACTTCGAGTACGGTGTTGATTATGACAAAATTTATATTAAAGATTTTGAATAAGAGGTGATTAAAATGATTTGTATTAAAAATTTAAGAAATGAAAAACCAAATAACGCTTATGATTTTAAGGTTGATAGGTCGAGCGTTTTAGGAAATCCTTACTATATGTTTGATGAATGTATGAGGGATGAGGTTTGTAATAAATATGAAATGTATTTCTACAAAAAACTTAAAACTGATGCTGCATTTAAGGCAGAGTTGGTAAAGATTTTAAGAGCATATAAGCAATATGGCAAGGTTAATTTGTTTTGTTGGTGTTATCCAAAAAGATGCCATGCGGAAACTATAAAGAAATGGTTAGAAAAGGAGATTTGATTATGATAACTGATAACCAAAAGCCAATATTCGATTTAGCTGAGTTATTAGACGAAGCTAAAGATAGAATAGAAGAAAAATTATATATTGAAGGTGAGGTGAGAAAATGAAAATCTACCGAGGAACTAAAGAGGATAAAAGGGCTTTCGTAACGGAAGTCCTTTCCGATTTATTAGTAATGTCTAACTCTGGTTGGTATGGAGCTGAATATGAATACATACCAAATCAAGGCGAATACGTTCACCTGTTAGATAAAGATGGTGTAAGATGCCGTCAAATTGAAGTTACGGCAGATAGTATAACTGCCATTATTCACGATGTTTTTAAACAAATTTAGGAGGAAGAAAATGAACATTTCAAAAGAAAGATTAGAAAGAGCTTTAAGCCGTTTCATTTATGATTTTACAGAAATCGAAGGGCATTCAGACTTTGTAGCACAAGGAATGTGCGATTTTAGCAATCACGAATTTAACTATATACGCTCTTTAATTGAATTTGAAAATGATGAGTTATCAGAACAGTTTTTCAGACCAATCGTTCAGTCGAATAGAAAAACTTCCGTTTATGACAGAACTTATATCTATCATAAGCGTGAATATCGTACATCTGATAGACTTATTGACCATGCACGAATAGGTGATAAATTTGTAAATTCAATATGTGAAAAAATATATAACTCTCACTTTCCTGTAAGACTTATTTGGCTTGGCAACAAATCTCACAGACTGATGGACTCGCCTGTATGCTTTGCAAATGGAATTTCGCCAATAAAAATTAAGCATTATTGCTTCAAATATTGGAACAAAGATGTTTATACCACATCAGCAGTTGCAAGCGACTTCTCTATCATTGATAAATTTATAGTCAATCACTCTAAGCGAATATACTTTTACGGTGCTAAATATTACAAAAATAGCGTTGTAAATGGTATTTGCTTTAACCCTATTCCACTTTTAACCTGTATTGGAAATGGCTTAGGAGATGGTGATTACAACCATCCAACTGAGGACTCTAACTTCAATTTAATTGGCTCTTGGGCTTGGGATGACCTTTCAATCTATCACGAACCACCAGCAGATTACACTGAAATCAACTTAACATTCAAAAGTAAAATATATTAAAGGAGATAAAAAATGAAATACGCTACACAAGAAGAAAGAAAAGAATTTGCAATCGAGCTTATGAAAAAGCTTGATATTTACAAGCCTTACATAAAGGGCTTCAAAGAAGAAAATAAGGTTTGCTTCTTTGAAAATTTTGGTGGATTTTGGGTTTATCAAGAACCGGAAATTGAAGCCAAAATGAAGAAACTTGAAGAAGAATTTGACATTACCATTTATGCTATCACTCACGAAATGACATCATTTGGTGAATGTTACTCCTTCCTCTATGTAAACAAGTACAAGGATGAATGGAGCTTCACACTCGACTCAATAGGTAATAAACACTATGCTTTCGCTTATGTTTGGAACAAAAGTTATGATGACGATAGCGAACTTGGAACTGTATTTGTACAAAGCTTCGGCGGCGGAATTAGAAGAATAGGATAATTAGGAGGAAATAAAAATGGGACAATACTACAGACCAATAATCAAAGCAAATAATAGAATTGAAATTCTAAATAGAAACTTAATCATTGACGGACAAGAGGAATACACCTCAGCAAAAATCACAGAACATTCATGGGTTGGAAACTGGTTTATGGAAGCCGTTTGCGACAAAATTTACAACTCAGATAAGCCTGTAAGACTTATTTGGATGGGTGATTATGCTAATCAATTTGAATGTTATTTCAAAGATAATTTTAACGGTTTAACAAAAACTCAAATTTACAATTATCATAGAGCAGCTTGGAGAGAGCCTGATAGAAGTAAGGCTATTGACCGAGTTGCTTTTAATTTTATGGATAAATACATAATCAATCATACCAAAAAGGAATATGTTGACTGCTCTCTTTACTACAAATCAAGCGTTATGAAATGCTATGACGAAGAATGGTGTTTGCATCCACTTTCACTACTAACCTGTATCGGCAATGGACTTGGTGGTGGAGATTACATCGCCCATACTGATGCTTCTACTTTTGATTTAGTTGGTAGTTGGGCTTGGGATGAAATAAATATCACCGACGAAATACCACAAGATTATGATTTAATACAGCCAATATTCAAAGAAAAAGGCTGGGAAGAAACGGAGGAATAAGAAAATGATGGGTTTGCCAGACATCGGAATTGTAATAGGCTCTTGGGGTTCATATAACGAATGTAACGAAAGAGCCTTAGGTTCTTCTTGGATTGATTTAACCGATTATAACGATTGGGATGAAATCGTAGAAGAACTCGAAAAACAAGGTTTTGAACTTGACGGTATAGACGAAGAATTGTTTATTCAAGATGTTGAAGGAATACCTTGTAACAGTCAAAATTGGGATTACGTTCATCCTCAAAATCTGTTTGAAACACTAAAAGCATCAGGCATTCTTGATGATAGCTATAAAAGAGATGTATTTGAAGCTTATCTTGAAATTAGAAGCTTTAGAGATTGGGAAGAACTCGTTGATAGTTATGGAACAAATTGGGATGATGACATTATTCTCTATCCTAATATGGACTTTAACGATTTAGCTTACCATATGATACATGAGGTTTGCTGCTACGAGATTCCAAAATATTTAGAAAACTATATAGACTATGATGCTTATGGCAGAGATTTAAGCTATGAAGGCTTTTACGAATATGCTAATGGCATTATAGAGCTTCGATAGAAAGGGGGTGAATAAATGAAAACTGTATTCTTAGTTTTATTCCATTGGGGATATGAGGGTGAAACAGGCGTTGACTATTGTTTATTTGAAAATTATAGCGACGCTTACGATAACTTCAAAGAACTTATCTACGAAGAAATCAATCATCAATGGATTGGAAATCACTTAGCAGAAGATGGTACTGCTCTTGATGGTTATTTCCTTGATACCATCGAAAGATTAGAGGAAGAAGAATCTGACCTCTGGTGGAACTTCTACGAAATAGGTCGTGGAAGCGAGAATTTTACAAATATTGATTTAAAGAAAGTTGAGGTAAAATGAAATGAGTGTTAATTGGTATTGGAAGGACAAAATGGGAACTGTAGAATACAAGGACGAAGATGGCGTTTATACAGTGAATGTATATAGAGGTAATTGCCTATGCGTACTTATCTACGAATTTAAGGAAAAAGAAGTTGAAAAGTATATATTCCACGGATTTTTCAACGATTTAATTCACTTAAAAACTTGTGTTGGTCTTACAAAAGACTACGAAGGAAAATATACTAACATATACAAGAGTGTTTGGGGTAAATGGAAACTCAACACCTTTTTCAAAGATAGCTTGCAAATAGCTAATGTTTTAACAAAAGCGGGATTCCCCGTTGAATTATACTATAAGGAGATTGAAAGAAATGAAACCGTTTAAGACAATGGCTCATATTCACACGCTTAATGGTGAAATGAAAGAAATAACAGTATTAAAACAGGATGATATGTTCGGACATCCAATTCCAAACGCATTTATCGTTGATTACAACGGAACAAAATGCACAGCAATTTACAATGTATTTACAGGCAGTTATTACGCTGATGATAAATACGGTGTTATAAAGGAGGCTTAACAATGAAAACTAAAATCACTAAGTTTTATGACGATACAAGTGATTATGAATTGCTTGAAGAAACAAGACAATATATGTTTGATAGCTATGCAGAACAAGAGGGTTGGGAGTCCATTGATGAGATTTCCGACTCTCTTGTTTATTACGAATTAAATGAGCTTCACAGACTTGAATGGTTAGAATTAAAGCTCTACCTTGATGACCTTTTTGAACAAAATGAAATGTTCTTAATAAAAGGTGTCTGTGGACGTTGGAACGGTCCGGCTGAATGTGGCAGATTTATATACTCAACTGATGAGTTATTTGAGTTTATTCGCCACTTAGATTACACTTGCTTCTATGAGGAAAACGGACATTTCTACATAGAAGGCTATCACCACGACGGACGTGATAGATATGAACTTAAAAAGCTCACAAACAAAGGGCGAGAATACGCAGATAATAACTTGTATATGAATGATAGAACTATTCACGAAACTATTATGAAATATAACCTTTTCTCTACCTTGCCTTACTTTTCAAGATTGGTAGGTGCTTGCTAAATGAATAATCCGTATGGTTATAAACTTTTAAGACAAAAGGAGGGTGAGAAATACAAACTCGCCCACTATTGTCCTACTTATGACTTTGCAGAAAAAATAATTGATATGTTCAAAAAACGAAAAATAATCGTTTTGGGAGAACCAAAGGATGCTGTTAAAAAATCCAAATGGAAAATCGTTCCTATAACTAAATATGAGGCTGCACAAGCCGAAAAAGATGTTCCTTTCTGACGTTGTACACGCAGTTGGGATTTTTTACTTTATACAGAAAATTATAAGAAAACAGGAGATTATTAAAAATGAGCAAATTAGAAATAAAAACAAAAACAAAAGAACAAGAATTTCTTAAAGCATACCTTGAGGAAAATGCCGGTGAATTACTGATTGAAAAAATAAACAATGGTGTGAAAATCCAAAAGGACGGAAAAACACTTATAAACAAAAAGACACTTGAAACATTTATGACATTTGCAACAGAAGAAGCTAAGAAATTGGCTGAAAAAGGTGCAAGAAGTGCCATGGTTGAAGATAAGGTTGTATTCGGTTGGTTAATACATTACTTTGCAGAAGATTCCATTGAAGGAATTTTATATAACGAGGATGGCAGCGAATATAAAAAGCCTACACCCGTTAGAAAAACCACTCCTAAGCCAGAAGTTAAAATTGAACCTAAGCCACCTGTAAAGAAAGAGGGCGAAGTTATTTCTATGTTTGAGGGCTTAGAAGACATATTTATGACTGACAAAGACAATAACGGCTCAGATAATGAAGAAAAAGAAGAAGCTGTTAAAATCGAGCCTGTAGAGGACGATATAATTGAGGAAGAACCTGTTGAAGAAGAACCTATAAACCCATTAGCAAACTTAAAATCTAACTTATTAAGATTTCCAAGTGGCGACTGCTTCTTCCTTGAATATGAAAAACAAATAATGTACGCAGGGCCCGCTACAAACGTAGGAATTATTCGCAAATACGATTTTCCGTATGACGACGATTATTCACTTGATGAAAATATTCAAAGGTTCTATGACTACATTATAGAAGTAGAACCTGATTTTGCCATTGAACGAAAAGAAGAATTTATACCACCTGTAGAAGAAAAGCCAAAACCTTCTCTCTACGAAAGGTATATGGAAATTCAAAACAGATATCCAGACCACGTTATAGCCGTGCGTTTGGGCGATTTTTACGAGATTTTCGGTGATAATGCTAAGTTGATAGGTAATGAACTTAACATGACAATAACGAGCCGAGAATTAGGCAACGGTAGATTTGCAATGATTGGTTTCCCTTATCACGCTGCCGAATCGTATTTCAATAAAATAACGTTAAATCATTCCCTTGTAATTCGTGAAAATGGCAATGAAATGGTAAGGGATAAAATAGAGCCTGTCAAGGTTGAAGGAATTACAATAGACAAAAAGACAGGTGAGGTAGTTGACGAAGAAATGCCATATAGCATTGAACACGTCGCTATCTTAGCAGAAATGTTTGGAATGGAAAACTTGGAGGGTTGTTAAAATGAAAATTGAGAAAATTAAGCCAATCCCAAAATATATATTAAATCTCATTAAGAAAAAGGATTTGGAAAGCTATAAAGCTCAAGACGGACACACAAGATATTACTCTTATCTTACTAAAAATGACGGTGAACTTGTTCAAATTATTGTAGCTGTTAAATCGAGATACAAGAAATGGATTTGCAAACAGGTTGTTATTCACTCTATGCACTCAAAAGATTGCTATGTCAAAGATATTGCCTACTTTTGGTTGGGTGGATATGTAACAAATTGGTTCTATGAAGGTTATGGACGTGAAGTTTGGTATGCAGATGGTGAATGGGGAAAGGCAGATGATAAGTATTTCCACATTTGGTGTCCTTGCATAAACAAAGAATATGTAGCCAAATTCCCAGAATACAAATACTGTGCTTATGAACAATATCCTTATGGCGATTTTTTCAAATACTTAAAAGTATATGAACGCTTCCCTCAAGCTGAATATTTGGTAAAAATGGGATTGGAAGCAAGGGCTATGAGCATAATGCTTTTAAGACAATGTAAAAAAGATAAACAGTTTTGCAAATGGCTATATAAAAATCGCCTTAGAATAAAACATTTTGGCTATCATGTAACTGCTATTCTCTTAGCCTATAAAAAAGGTTGGGACTTAGATAAAGCTCAATCTTATGAGTCAGCAAGAAAAAGACTCATTCACGAGGAAGGAATGCAGCCTGTTAGAGATATGCTTAAACAAAAAGGTGATTATGAGAAGTTCATATCTTACATAGAAACACAAAAAACCTCTAACAGAAGTTACTTAGATTATCTTAATGCCTGCATCTATTTAGGTATTGATATGAGCATTGATAAAAACAGATATCCTCACGATTTTAAGTTTTGGCACGATACAAGAATTGACGAATATTCAAGTGCCAAAGCAAAAGCTGATGCTAAAGCGAGAAAAGAATTTAATGCTCAATTCAAAATTATTGCGAAAAAATATGAGTCTTTACAGGAAAAATGTAAAGGCTCATTTATTTGTATTATAGCCAAATCTCCAAACGAACTTCAAAAAGAAGGAAATACTTTACACCACTGCGTTGGAAGAATGGGTTATGATAAAAAATTCGTTGATGAAAATACTTTAATCTTCTTTGTAAGGGATAAAGAACATCCAAAAACACCACTTGTAACGATTGAATATTCTCTTTCCAGACATCAAATATTACAGGTTCGTGGTGAACATAATTCTACACCAAGTGAAGAAATATTAAATTATGTTAATGGAACTTGGCTACCATACGCTAACAAACAATTAAAGAAATTATTAAAAGCAGCTTAAAGGGGGTGATTATATGATACTTGAAATTACGTTCTTCAACTACAAACAATTAAAAGCATATTTGAAAGAAAAACAATATGATTTTAATAGTCCAGAAGAGTTTCACAAATGGTTATTTGAATTTTTCGAAAATGGAAACACAATAACCGTTATGGGTGAAGAAATTGATTATCAATACTGCATTGAACTTATTTAATTAAAAAGGAGAAACAAAATGAATACTTATTTTAGAATAACAGCTTACCACAAAGAAAAGGACTTCTCTGTTATACTTGACACTTACCAAATGTTTGAAGAGCTATGGCAATTCAGCGTTATGCTTATACAAAAGGGTTTCAATATCATTGAGGTGGGTACACCCGAACAGTTTTTTGAAGGTAATACACCTATAACTGAAAAATACCCTAAGAAGATTGTAATTAGAGCTACGCAAAACGGTAAGCCTGATTACAAATATGTAAATAATAACGGTGCTACCAAAAAGGCAGTATGCGTTAATTTCAAATACTATATACCTAAAAAATAACTAATTAACACAAAAAAGCCATCTCAAACGAGATGGCTTTTTTTATACTTTGGTAAGTTAACGTATAACTTAACTATTTATTAGTTCATCTGTATTTTGCTGATTACAAATTTAACAACAAAAACAAGTATAGTTACAACTAATGCAGGAACACCTACTGCAGCTAATCCTGTTTGCAACATTCCCATAGGTGTAAGTTGTTCTAATGTATCTTTCAAATCTAAAATGGAAGGGATAACAGGTATCAAACCTTTAATCGTTCCAAAAAAGCTTTCTAATATTACACCTAAAATTTCAAATATCAAATATGTCCTCCTTTCATAATTTTCCGAATCTAACAATATTTTATCTATACATATCCTATAGTTGACACTCCTATTACGCCCCTGCGTAATGGTTTTATCTCAAACATTTTCATTCCCTGTGATTTTACTGAAAATTGCTTAACTTCAAACGGTTTTAGTTCAAATTTTTTGAAATTAAATTTATCATAATCAAAAACTTTAATACCGATTGATTGTATCACATCTTCTGGTAAAGTATAATCTTGTTCAACTAAACCGAACATCGTAAAACCTGTACTTGCACATAAAGATAAAACACCTTTATAACCAAATTCATATGTGAAAGTGCCTATAATTGAACCTATAAAGCTACCTACCATATACCCAAAAATAGGTATTTGAATAAAATATTGAGAAACCGTTCCTAAAGCCAACGAACAACCTGTAACAATAACATCTTTCACAAGAGCATTTGCCATTTGCGTTCTTGTAATTTTACCTTTAGATACGTTATAAGCATTCTTAATCGCATTAAATGCAATAACAGTTATCGCTCCAATAATCAAAGCGTTTACGTTCTTAGCCGCTTCTCCAAGTAATCCTAATTTGCAAGCTCCTGTAATTGCTGCAGAAATAGTTCCTGTAACAAAGCCCTCGGAAGCTCCTTTTATAGCGGCAAAACCAATATTCTTAAACTGTTCTTTATCAACATATCCTTCTTTAATTAGATGTGTTATAGCCCTTAATATTTCGGGTGCAACATTTAACACCAAAGAAATTAGTGCAGCAGATAAACCTGCTTTAAAAGCCTGCCCCAACACATACTTTAATCCATATCCGTCAGGAACAATAAATCCAAGTTTCTCAAGATCCTCTCGTGTTACATCACCTTTTTTTGCTAATTCCGCAATTTTTGCCATTTCTTCGTTAGTGAATTCAATAGACTCAATCCCGGCATTATCACTTATTTTAGTTTCAAGCATTTCTAACGTTTCACGATAACGAGCAGCTTGTTCAGGTCTTGTTAATTCATTCTCTCCAATTTTTCTTTTTAACCAGCTTACCGCTTCTGTTAGCTGACCTTTAGGGATTACTCTATACTGTCCCGAATATACCAAATCTGTATATACGGTTTCTTCATCATAACCTCTTTTTTCAAGATAAGTTGCTAAGTCCTCTTTTCCACCGGCACTTTTATATTTGTGGAATTTTTCCATAACGGTTATCGCTTGTTGTTTCGCAGATTCTCCACCCGACTTATCATATTTCAAACTGAAATTTTTAATTGTACCATCTTCACAAGTTACCTGTATATCAACAGAACCATACTTATTACTTTTCAAAACCTCTGCGCTGCTTGACGAATGATTAAGGTGTGCATTTACATTAAATGAGCTTGCGTGGATATGCTCAGCGACATTACCTTTTAATTGAGCTGTTGGAGTTTTATGACCTTCAAATGTAGTATTTAAAGTTTTTACTAAAGAATCTATTTCTGCATTAGCTTTTGATATAAAATCATTATGTATTGCACCTTTTTCTCCGTCAATAGCAGACTTAAAAGCAGCAGAGAGAACACCTGCATTTTTAGCAAAATAACTATACCCTTCGTTGAAGCCTTCCATTTAAGCCTCCAAAAAATTCTTTAGTCCTTCAATATACAACACTCTTGTTAAGCAAGAATACTGTTGATTATGCATCTTATCTTTCTTGAAAATCACACTCGCAACAGATGCACCTATTGCAATAACCCCGCCTATAAATGGAACAACTTTTTCCCAAGTGATTAGTGCTTTCTCATTGAAATTTTGCTCGTAATCTTTTGCATATTCAAAAAACTTATCATATTGTTCTTTGTTAAGCATCTTATCATCAACAAACATTACAGCTCTCTTGCCAAGCCAACCATAATTCATACCATACTGTGAATACATAATTTTAACATTTGCAGCTTGCAATTTTACTAATTTGCTATTACCGATAAACAAAATATGTGTGTCAGAAGTAATTTGAGCAAGGTTATCCTTATACTGCTTTTCAGTCCAAATTGCAGCAGAAACAGAGCCATCTTCTATTCCAACAACTTCTTCGCCATCATCTTTCAATCCAATAAGTTGAACTAAAAAATTTGCGTATTCCATCATTTTGTCGTTACAAACTATAATTAAACTCGTTTGTTCGTCCATCTTTATTCCCCTTTCTCCTGTTATGCTAATTCAACCTTTCAAATGCTTCCTTTATCTTTTTCGCCATCAAAACACGTCTTTTCACAAGAAATTCTTCATAAGACATATTCTCCCAACCTCTTGGTAAAGCATTCTCTTCTTCCATTTTTATAATTTCTTCTTCTGTTCTTCCCTTGCAAATTATTGGATAGTAAACAGAAGGAGCTTCATCTAATATTTCAGCATTGTCTTTCCAATCAATATAAGCATAGTTAGCCATCTGATTTATTTTGCTGTCAGTATAACCCAATTTTTTGAGATATGCTTTAGGAAACAAATGATGCTTTTCAAGTGATTTTCTTGTACCATCAACTCCCGGTTCATAAAGTTTAGAAACCAGCAGCGTAGCCTTTGAAAACAATATATGACTATCTAAAATATTAAGTGCAGCACAATACGCGTTCCAAGCCGGATTTCCTTTTCCTGAAACTGCCAAGCCTTCCGAACCAACAAGTGTATATTCAAAATAGTCATTTGTAAGTCTTTCACTAATCTTTTGGTTTATGAATTCTTTGTATTCGTCAAATGTATTTAATGTTTTTATAACGTTCAAATGACCTTCCATTACAGACTCGAACGAACCCGAATACAATGAAACTAAAGATATGTAGTAAAACCATTTTGATGTTATTAACATATTCTCATTGTAAGATGCATTAAATCTGTACTTTGCGATAAGATAAAAAGCATACGCATAGAACACAGATGTTCCAGAAGAAATCTGTTCCTTTCCTAAGTAACCCGCATTCATAACAGCCTTTAAAAACTCGTGCCAAGTATGAATGTTTAGAATATCAGGTAATTTTTCTTTAAGAACATCAAATCTCTTATCACGTAATGATATGTCAACTACACCTTTTTTATCAAAGTCTGCACCCCTTAAGAGCTTGTAGCCGTATTTCAATCTTGCTCTATCAAAACCATATGCAATAATAACTCTAACAATATCTTGCGGTTCGACTTCGGTCAAAAGATTATAAGAAGTTGGTTCTTTACTTGGCGTTATAGATTGACGTGCAAATTCTTCTATTTGTTTTCTGCCCTCTGCCCAATATAAAGATAACAAGGTTAAAATAAAATCATTCTCTTTTAATTTTACACCACCCGAATTTACTCTAACAAAAATATTTGACACAGATTCTTCATCAGCATCCGATTTAATATTAAATACAGGTAGAATAAATTGAGTCAAATTATACAACGCAGTTAAGTTCTCACCTATTATCGTTTCCTCTTCACTTGTTAAAGGAGTCCCTTTTGCATTTCGGATTTCCGCCAATGTAGAAATATACGAATTCATAAATTTCCATTGAGGTGTGGTATAAGCACTGCTGATATTATATATCCAATGTTTATCTCTCAAAGTAGATTGATTTCCTACTTCAAAAATATTTGTCAAAGGATTGTACGAAATAACTATTTCCCTCTCTTGCTGTTTTTTGTCAAAAATTTTCTTTCCTTTAATAACAGCATACAGACAAGTTAATCTTTGTTGTCCGTCAATTATAACTTCTTTTGGTGTGGGGTAATTGTGTGCCTCAACACCAATAGACTTTTTCTTTTCTAATTCAGGACATTCCCAAAGCATCAAATATCCGATTGGATAACCTTTCATCATTGAGTCAAACAAATCCCTTACTTTCGAGTCTTCCCAAACAAAAGGTCTTTGTAAATCTGGCAAACCTAATTCTCCAGTTTCTATTTTTTCAAGTAACTGTCCTACCTTTAATGGTGTCGTGTCAAAAAGTTGTTGTTCCATAAAACTCTTTCCTTCGCTTTAATAATCACAAAACATACTTAAAACTACATTTCATCACGCAACTATACTATTATGCATCGTATTTACAATATTCAACAAAATTGGAACATAACTACCAAACAATGTTACAATATCATAATTGTCAAATGGAGATTTTTCAATTAAATCTTCCGCCTTGATATCACCATTTTCACGAACATAATCAATAATAGCCTTAAGAAATTCTTGTTGCTCAGAATTAAGTGTATTTCCTGATAAATATTCTCCAAACTTTTCGTTTATAGAGGATTGCTCTATACCAACAATAGAACGAATGAAAACTGCCAAATTATCAATATCGGTTGCACTTTCGTAATCTTCTCTTGTTCCAAGCTCGGTCCACAAAATTCTTTCAAGCTCTTTTACATCCTCAGCATTGATAGGCTCAAGATTTTGAATTTTCTTAATAGTTGCATTATCTGTGTTTTCAGCAAGATAATCTATTACTTTTTCCTTATAGGTTCTTATATCAATCAAGCCTGATACATCATATCCACTATCTTCAGTTTCATCTTCAACATCTATTTCTACTGGTGGAACTTTAGGTGGTAAATATTGCATCAGTTCACGCACTTGTTCACGAATTTCTTCCAAATCCTTAACTTTAGGATTTTTCCAAAACTCAACACTTACAAGCTTTTGTAGTGTTTCTGCTTGATTTATTACTGCTGTTATAGAACCTGCTTCATTTAACAAAATATTTGAAACCCTGCGAATTGTTTCCACAGATTTTATAGCCTTGCCTATATTTCCTTCTGCTAATACCGATAATTCAATATCAAGCATCCTTAAATCAAATGACAAGCTACCTTTTTTCTGGTCCAATTCATTGTCTATGAGTTTTGTTAAATGTAACTGAATTTCTTTATTAGCTAATTGAGATATTGCTGCCCATCTGTCATAGTCAATATACTTATCAACATAAGCCATTTCTTCCCTTACAGAAATACGGGCAGAATTTTTCTTGATTTCCTGAACCTTATTAAACAAATACTGCTTTAATTCGTCATAATATTCCTTGTGTTCAGGGTTGCTTTGATGTTCGTATCTTTGAAGTTCAACTAAAATATTCATACGAATATCAAACAATTTTTGAGATAACGATTTTCCGTTTTGATTGTTTGCTCCGTCTGGATGCTTGTCAAAGTACTCAAAGTTTGAACAATAGTCAAAAATCAAGAAATGAGTTTTATCATTTCCATCAATTAATCCTTCGCACAAACGAGTACCACGTCCTATCATTTGAACAAATTTGATTTTAGAACGTACAGGCTTAAAGAATACAAGATTTAAAACCGCAGGAATATCAACACCTGTATCAAGCATATCAACAGATACAGCAATTCTAAAGTTGTCGTCCATATCAAATTTTTCAATCAAGCGATTTGCGTGTTTTACTTTATTATCTATGAGTTGACAATAATCCTCACCATACGCAGGATAAACCTCGTGGAAGGTTTTAACTATTAAGTCAGCGTGTATATGATTGTATGCAAAAATGATTGTTTTACCTACCTTTTGACCAGCTTCAACTCTTAATCCGTTTTGCATTAAATCTTCTAAAACACGTTTACAAGTGTCCTTGTTATAGAAAATTTTAAACAAAGTTTCTTTAGGTATTACAAAGTCGTCCTCTACTCCACCCAAATCAATAATAGACTCAATAGTATCCTTATCTTTTTGCGATAAATCAGAGTATTTTATTCCGTGAGATAACAATTTTGTTGTTCTTGCTTGCACCTTATACGGAACAAGATATTTGTCTTTTACTGCTTCTTCTAATGAATATGCAAAGTTAGGCTCTCCATTTTCACAATTAAATAATTGATATGTATTAGCATCTACTTCTTCCTTTGGAGTAGCGGTAAGACCTACCAAAAGGGAGTCAAAATACTTAAATATTGAACCGTACTTATTAAATATTGAACGGTGAGCTTCATCAATGATAATCAAATCAAATCGTGCAGATGAATATTCCTTGTCCTCTGCGTCAATATAGTTTATCATTGTTTGGTGGGTTGAAAATGTTACTCTTGCATTTGGTTCATCCGCAAGTGATTTATCGGAAAGAACGCAATAGCTCATATCAGGCAATATCTTCTTGAAGTTTTTAAATGCCTGCTCTACAAGACTTGTCCTATCTGCAAGGAACAAAACATTTTTAATCCATTTATTGCGTAACAATACATCAACAAGAGATATTGAAACTCTTGTTTTACCCGTTCCTGTAGCCATTACAATAAGCCCACGACGTTGTTTTTCGTTAAAACGTTCACAGATATTTGTAATAGCCATTTTTTGATACGGTCTGCCCGAAATTTTATCATTTATAGTAAGGTCAGTTATGTCTTTTCTATCTCTTTTTTGAATTATGTAAGCTAATTCTTCAAGAGTGTGGAAAGCCATTACCCTTCTTGATGGATAAGTACCATCAATAACCCAAATTTCATAACCGTTTGTATAGTATAACACCGGAATATATCCGTATTGTTTACGCATACATTCTCCGTATTCTTTAACCTGTGCAATACCAACATTTGCATCAACACTTGTCTTTTTTGCCTCTACAACGGCAAGTGGTTTTCCGTCCTTGCCATAAAGAACATAATCACAGAAGCCAATTCCGGATTTATTAGGTAAACCCTCTACTTTTATTTCACAACAAGCACAAGAAGGATATACAGTACCACAACGAACAACAGCGCCACTTTCAAGCTTTGTTGTTGTATTCGGTTCCATAACGTTCCAACCTGCTTCGCCTAAATAAAGGTCAATATATATTTTACGAGTGTCTGCTTCACTCATATATTTCGGCAAAATAATGTTTTTAATTTCGTCTGGTTTTTCTATTTTCTTATACAGATATTCAACAAAGAAAGCGAGGTTATCAAGTGCAAGATTAGCTTGAGTTTTCTTTATATGAACACCGTGTTGTGCATTCATTCCAAGTTTACGAATATAATGCAAAGAATCAATTATAACAGAATAGTGTGCAAAGGTGGAAACAACTTTTCCGTCAATAAGTTCAAGCATTGTGGCAGATTGAGGCATGTAAGTTTCTTCTTTTTCATAAATGAACGCAATTATCCCATTAAGAGCATCTCGACATTTTAATGCTACATTAGAAGGATTAGCTTCATTTTCTGCCTCATTGCACAAACGCAATATCTCCTTATATTCAGTTTTTTCGTTTAAAATTTCAAATTTACTCATAATTTCACCTCTGCGAGTAATTTTTCTATGATTTTTAGTGCTAAAACACAATAATATTTCGATTTATCGACTTGTTGCATAAATGCGTCAAACTCAATTTGACTATCAATCGAGTCTGGTAGTAAAATAGTCATCTGTTTTAGATGTGATGGCCCAAAATGCATTTGAGCAATTCCTCTCATCTCGTTGCTCACTTGATGCTTAAAATAATCTGTTTTTAAAAACTCTCTAAAATACCCAAGAGTTAAATATTGTTTATTAGGTTTAAATCTAATAATACCAGTGTTTAAACAGTATTTCTTATCAACACCAACTACTACGACCTTTTTATCAAACTTATCAGGGTCAATAGCAGAAGACACAACCAAAATATCATCTTTATCACACATAAAATGAGCATATTTGCCTGATGCCAATTCATTTGAAATGTGTCTATCACTTTTATAACCAAATGATATTTCATTATCGTTAATATTTGAGCCTGTCAACAGCACTGTTCCTTTTTCCGTAAAATCAGCAGAACGAACACCCGGACCTTCTTGAAACCAAACATAATCTATCAACGGAACTTGTTTTCCTGTTGAGCCAAACATCTCGATAAATCGGGACTTGACGAGCTGTTCTATAGCCAACAACTCGGCTTGACGGATTTCGATAACTTCATCTATTTTTTCAAGGATTGAAACAATTTGGTCTTGATCTGCACGAGTGTACACCCTAATCATCAGTTCTTTTACAACCTTAAAGTGCCTACTGTACCCTAAATTCGGAATTCTTGCCGCTTGTAAAGCATAATAGTAATACTTGGGATTATCCGCTTGGTTTGTTGGACGTAGAACTTTTACACCATCTGCTCCAATGAAGAACGGCTCGTCAATATATTTAATAGTTCGTGTATGATCACCAAAGATTATAGCTGGTATTTCGACACACAAACCTTCCGCTTCATTCCAACGACCTGCAATTTGTCCTTTTCCTTGGTCTACAATAGGATAGTTTCCCTCGTCAAGATAGTTTTCTTGAGGAATTTTTGTTGCTTTCTTGGTTATATCCGTGTACAATTCCGTAAATAGCTTTTCATTTATCATGCTGCTACCTCCGATCTGTAGGCGAATTCACCATGATATTTCGATTTGTCGATGCGTTTTATAAATTGAGAAAACGCTTCTTGCTCTTCTAAGGAAGGCACAGGAATCATAAACTCTACTAAGTGTTTTTGATTCAAGTGTTTTATTGTCGCACCCGTTTTAGACGCTTCTACATAATCGCTAAATAATGGACCTTTGAAAACATTTGCAATATATTCTTTATTAAATATTTCGTCAGGCCTTACGACAAATACACCTGCATTTAAAGTCGCAGGTTTAGGAAGGTTATGAACTATCGCTACCTTACCAATCGTACCATCTTTCGTTATAAGCACATCATCATTTCTTAAAATAATGTGTTTATCCATTTCATACCGTTCTTTAGCAACATATACACACGTTGAGTAGTTGACTTCTCCATCTTTAAAATCCGTTCCCGTTACAAGCATATATTCGCCCGTTTTCATATGTTCATCTCTTGTTAGTGCTTGCCATCCAATTCTTGCATGAACTTCACAACAATCACCAAGACGCACTGTATTCTCGCACTCTCCAAACATCTCGATAAATCGGGATTTGAAATCAACCGATATATTTTCGGTGCGAAAGTTTTACGTTGTTTTGACTAACCATTGCATATTGCATTGTAGTATCAATTTTGGCGTGTCCAAGCAATTGTTGAACCTGTTCTATGGGCATTCCCTTGTCAATAGCTCTTGTTGCAAGGGTTCTTCGAAACTTATGCGGATGAACTTTATCTATTCCTAACGCTCTTCCGAGCTGTCGCATCCTGATTTCCACACCACTTATTTCAAGGCGGTTGTATGGTTTTAAAAGCGAAACAAACAAGGCAGGATTATCGTCGTTCCTACTTTGAACGTAATTTTTCAAATGTATTTTTGTTCGTGCATCAAAATAAACAGGACGTTCTTTGCTTCCTTTTCCAAAAACTATACACTCTCTGTTATCAAAATCTATATCAGAAATATTGAGTTTTACAAGCTCGCCAACACGCATTCCGGTAGAAGATAGCAAGTCTATTAGTGCAAGATCTCGCAAATTAGTACAAGCATCTCGCATTTGTTCAAGAGCCTCATCTGTATATGTTTCTTTTACTGTTTTCGTAGTCCGTATTTTATGGATTCTACGAACAGGGCTTTTCAATATGTAATTTTCATCTTCAAGCCACGCAAAAAAACTTGAAAGAATGCGCCTAATATTATCAATGTTTGCTTTACTGCAATCGTTTATTTGCTGATAATTAGCAAGGTATTCTCTCAAATCGTCTGTCGTTATATGGGAAACGCTTATTTTAATATCAACAAACATTCTTTCAATAGTAGCTTTATAGTATTTTAATGTTTTTTCACTACATCCCTCGACTTTTTTAGCTGAAAGGAAGGTTGTGAGCAAGGTTTGATTATCAAAATCCTCGCTATTCTCGGAAAATTCTTCTGTTTTAACAATTTCAACTCCAAAAAGTGCATGTGTAAGTATCTCGTGAAGCTTTTTCATTTGTGCATTGTCAAGAAATCCTTGCATTCCTTGCTCAATATCAGTAATAATTGTGTTTTTCATGTTGGTATACTCCTTAATTTTTAGAATATACCAACATCCTACACCACTATTTTTAGCCAAAATACTTTTGCATTAAAGATTTTTTCAAAATTTCAAGCTGTTCAAGGCTTTTTTGTATTTCAAATTTCGATTTGTCGGTCTGTTTAACGAAATCTAAAAATTGCTTTTGTTTTTCTATTGGTGGCAAAATGATCATTGTTTTTAATATTCCATCTTGACCAATTGTAGTCATTGTAGCCGTTTTTGATTGTGCTATGACTTGGTTTCTAAAATAATCCGTTGTGCTTAATACCTGCATGAACTCAGGTACACATTTGTTTAAGTCTAACGGCAATCGTATCACATGACATTCGAATAATGTCTTTGGTGGCACATCGTGTGGAACGATAGAAGCTTTACCTATACCTTCTGCTACAAGTGATGAACGGCAGAAAAGCATATCTCCATAGCGAACTTCAAATTTTTGAATGTCTGATGCAGTTCCGTTTGTTCTCGGCAGATCCGCAACATTAGAATACATTCTGTTTACTATATTGGCTACTCCCAAAACTTTGACATTTCCGTTTTCTGTGTACTCATCTCGCTTAGCAAAGAACCCATTTGTTACCTTGCCACCCACCACTTCAGTAATGTTAACAATATTCCAATTGTATGGATTTAATATTGGATCACCAAACATCTCGATAAATCGGGATTTTATTAAATCATCATGCAATGCAATCTGTTCTTGTCTAGCCAAAATCAACTCCTTGATTTGGTTCAATTTTTGAGTAATTTCAATCTGTACATCAACAGAAGGTATAAAAAATTCCATTTTCTCAAGTTGATTCATCTTGATGCTTTTGAACGTTGAACCAGAACTATCCCTTTGAAGTTTATCTTGAACACTTTTAGAAAGCATTAACGCACAAAAATACTCTTGAGTTATTATTTTTGTATCAAGTGTAAAGATGAATACCGATTCGTTGACATCCCATGTGTCGTTTTTGTCGATTACAATAGCGGTCTCGCCTATGCGACCGATGCTTGTAAATAAGATATCGCCATTTTTAATCCTTGAACGCTTCTTAATCATAGCGATGGCTTCATCGTTAATGCGATCGGTTTTGTCGGTAATTATAATTTTACCATCATGAATATCTTTAATCGTTATATAATAATTGCTTCCGTTACCAAGAGTGAAATTTTTACGAGGGTTCAATCCTGTTCGGGCATCCACTACTAATTCTCTAAATGAATATTTTTTCATTTTAACATTCCTCGTAATTGTTTTAATCCGGTTATAACTTTCTCCTCGATAGCATCAAGTTTATCCATGATTTCCTCAGAAGAAGGATACTCTACAGCAACATATTCAGTTTTTTTATATTTATTGATGGATAGGTCATAATCATTATCAACGATTTCTTGCTTGGAAACAAAGAAACTCTTTTCGGTACGCTCACGACTTTCTTCAGCTGTAAGGTTGTGGTATCGAGCAATAATATCAGGAATATCATTCTCGTTAACAGGGCTTCTCTTATCATCAAGGCTAAGACCATCTGCTTGCATATCATAAAACCAAACTTTATCTGTTCCAACAGGGTCTTTGGCGAATATTAAAATAGCTGTTGAAACGCCTGCGTATGGTTTAAATACACCAGAAGGCATTGATATAACTGCCAACAATTTATTATTTTCAATCAGTTCTTTTCTAATAGATTTATGAGCTGTTGAAGAACCAAATAATACGCCATCAGGAACGATACAAGCACATCTGCCACCTATCTTTAATGATTTAACGAAAAGAGAAAGGAATAGAAGTTCCGTTTTCTTTGTTTTGCAAAGCGACAAGATATCTTTGCTAATATCTTCTTCAAATACGCTACCCTTAAATGGTGGGTTAGCCATTATCAATGAATATTCATTTCTTATCGTATTATCATCAGACAAAGAGTCCTGTCTTGCAATATTAGGCTCTTCTACACCGTGAAGTAACATATTCATAGCACCGATACGAAGCATAGATGGATCTGTATCAAATCCATTGAACATTGTTGTATTATAGTGCTGTGCCACATCCTTACGCATAAGGTCTTTAGAATTGTTTTCCTGTAAATACTTAGCACAACCTAAAAGGAATCCCGCACTTCCCATAGCTGGGTCGAGAATTTTATCATTTACCTTTGGCTGCATAAGAGCCACCATCATATCAACGATATGGCGTGGTGTTCTAAACTGACCTAAAGTTCCTGCTGATGACATTTTATAAAGACAATATTCGTAAACGTCGCCCATTATGTCTTTATTACTTGTGTCAATTTCGTTTAATGTATCAACGCAAACCGCCAACACCTTTGGTGTTGTAATAAGAAATACAGCGTCAGACATAAAACGTGAAAATGCAGTATCTTTTCCATCACCGTTTACAGTCTTGATAAATGGGAAAACATAATTACGAACAGTTTCCATCATAACACTTGGTTCGTCATTATGAAATTTGCTCCAACGAAGGTCAGAATATGGTATTTTCATATTGCCATCATCATTAGGACAATACTCGCCTTCAAGAAACACCTTGCTTTTATATGTAATTCCTAAAGCTCTCGCATTACCTTCTTTTTTCGTTTCATTATCATCAAGCAATTTCATAAAAAGCAAATAAGTAATTTGCTCCAATACAGTTATCGGGGATGCAATACCGCCCGTCCAAATCGTGTCCCAAATTTTATCAATTTTTGACTTTAATTCACCTGTTATCATTTTAAATCTCCTTATCAAAACCCATTTTAACTTTTAAGTCGCCATAACTTTTATCGTATTGTGCTTGACTAATTGCACCTCTTTCAAGAAAAGAATCAAGTGTTGCTTTTTGACTTAAAAACAACTGTTTTTTCTTCTCTTCACTTGATAACGCTTGCCAATTTATTTCATTAGCCATTTTGTGCTCCATTACTTTTAAATCAATATAACTATAATATACCACAAATTGAATAGTTTTTCAACAAATTATGACAAAGTCTTAATGTTTTTTAGCCTGTCTAACAATTTTATAATAATTCCATTTTCTAAAAAATGTTGTATTGTGCCATCACAAAAACGTTCTCTTCGAAAAATAGCTGTTATGCAAGTGCCAACATCATTCTCAGACATTGAAGGAATATCATTTTCCATTGTTTGCTCATTCCACCAATTTTTCTCATTCATTCTATCCCCGTAATTTCTATCTACAAGACTTGAATTAAAAAATACTTCTTCAAATTTTTGTATTTCAAAAGGATATAACGGAAACGGGAATTGAATTGTTCCGTCGGATTGTTTGCCTCCACCCCATTGGACTTTATCCAAGTTCTGTAATGGTTCTATAAACTCTAATAACTCTTTCATTCCTCTATTCCCCAATTTATTTCGAATAAATTACATAAATTATCAAAATTGTACGGATATGCATTATCTCCACTATATACTTCTTTTTTACCACTCAAATATTTGACTGTTAATTCCCATTGTTCCCCATCGCAAACATCAAAACCAAAGCGTGTGGTATCGTAATGCCTACGCCAAGAACCAACATTCAAACTTTTGAAATCTTCAATAAAGCTCTCTTTGTCATAATCTAAAATCTTTTCTTCATTTTCTACGCGAACAACATCATCACCAATAAATTTAATTATAACAGGTTCAGATGGATTGAAAAATCCTGTTATAAGCAATTCAATAGATTCAACATTCGCAAGGTTTTCTGCAAAAATTAACGCTTTTTCATCGCTCTTGGTCATATAGAGCTCGCCTGTTTTTTCATAAAGATAGTTTCTTGCTGCTTCAATGTAGTCTAAATTCATAGAAATTTGTACTGAAGGGTGAGGACAAAAGCACGGATTAAGCTGTTCTCTTGGATCTTCAAGCAATCGTTTTAACTCTCTTACTCTGCGTTTGAGCTTGTCAATCTCTTTTTTGATTTCAGTTGAACTTTTACCTTCTAAGAACATATTTACATAGGTTTGTGGACAAATCATCATAATAAAAAGCCTCCAAAATATTTGTTATAATTCAATTATAACACCACTTTTTCTTATTGTAAAGTTCGTGATGTCCCGAAAACACGACAATATAAAAACCCTGTTGAAAAAACAGGGCTCTTTAAGTAGAAATGCTTATTATTCTTCACTATCTTTCATGCCATTTTCATAGCACAATTTTAGATAATCACACTCGTCGCAACAGCATTCAATAAGTTCGCCGTTTTTATCATAATGCTTTCCATTACCTAAGCAAGCATCCCAATCACCGGGAGTTAATTCAACGCCTGTTACATCAAATATTTTTTCGTTTTCCATATAAGCACCTCTAATCAAACATTTACTGCCTTGTTTATATTTTCAACCTCTGGATGCGGAATTTTACAATCAGCTCCAAAAGCATCTCTAAATATTTTATTCATGCCTCGTTTGAAATCATCACTAAACTCAATCTCCACATCAGGCAAGCTATCATAGTATTCTACCTCTTCTTTAGCACTTTCAAATAAAGCAACCTTTAAGAAAGGCTCGAATTTATTCCACCAAGCTATATCTTCCTCAGTCCAATCGTCTGGGATAAGCTCTTCTTCGTCCCAATCTTGATTATCTATCATATTTACCTCAATTACAAAATAAAAAGTGCGCCCCCTTAAAGAGAACGCACCGAAAAAGTACATCCCTCTAAAGTTACCACACTTCTTCAAATAGCCCATAAGAGTATTATGAAACGAGAGACGATACCTTTTACCTATGGTATCCCCTCTTATGGACTAAAAAACTCTATTCACTTTGAAGATGTGTGGTGCAAATATTATATCACATTCGAAATGAAAAATAAAGCATTTTACCAAAATATTTGAAAATATATTTTCAAAGTTAATCAGTAATCAATCAGTAATCGGAAAGTAATGATTAGAAGTAACGCGTTTTTAGGCGTGTGCTTGTCTTGATACAAGTCGCCTCGCTTCGCTCGGCGAAGACAAGCACACGCCCAAAGATAGAAACCGAATCAAAGAAACAAAATGAACGAAGCCGAGGGGATGCGTGTTTGGCGCTGAACCGCTTGCCAAAGCAACGCATAACACCCTCGGCGGCTTATTCGTTGTCATTTTTTGTTTATACATTTGATTTCGGCATTTGTTCTATCACTTCCGGGCTTACCTGTCCTATGTAAACTCCTTCGTCCCAACAACCGAAGTTGTCGAAAAGTAGAAATTTTGTTTCTTCTTCGTTGTAAGGACAAGCTATATCCTCTTCCCATATATCTGAGATAAAATACTGTGGCAGTCCTCGTGAATATACAATCTTTTCACCTGATTTTTCAAGATATTTCATTATGTATCGCATACCTTCACTTTTTAACATTGGGTGGTCTATATCCTCAAAATCGTTTCTGCCAAATTTCTCTAAGAAAAATCCGCATTGCTTTACTTTACGCCTTTTATGTGCATTAAAATCATATCCTTCTTCTATTATCATCATTGTAGGCATTGTGCCTTCTGGAACATAAAATAAGCCGTGAAAATGAAGCCTTTGCGTCTTTGGCGAGCGTTCCCATACCCCTACATATTTCCAGCCTTTTGTACTGCTAAATCGCCTTAAACATAGTGTTAATTTCTTTCTAAAACTTTCCTCTGTATGCTTCTTATCATCATATGTAAATGTGCAAAAATAATTGAATTCCTGTAGGTTTACTTTTCTTACCATTCGTTTTCGTCTGCATATTATATTTCGTTCAATTCTCTCTATATTTTCATCAACAAATCTTACAGCTAACTCATGATACTTAAAATACGGTTTCATTCGCTCTAAAATATACTCTTTACGCTTAGCTTTTTTCAACTTCTTGCTTTCCTCATAAAAACCATTAAATAGTTCTTTTCGGGTTGCCTTTTTTTGTGTTTTAACAGGCGTTTCAACCTGTTTTTCGCCACTTTCGACTTTGCTTTCTTCTTCGATAACAGCGATATTTTCGGACGAAATTTCAGCTTCTAATATGTCTGCGAAAGTGGGTTCAGAAGCTTCTTTTTCTCCGTCTTTTGTTTCTTCATCCTCTATAACCGTAACTAATTCCTCTATTCGTTTTATTCTGTCTTTCTTGGGTTTTTCGGTATGAGGTATTCCTATATAATGCTAATGGCTGCCATCGAAATAAATTTTCATTTTTTCGTATGGCATTAAATAAATCAACTCCTTTCAAAATTAACTGTATAGAGAGTCAATGAAATAACTGTTCTGTTGAAGCAGCTCGTCCACTGTGGCTCTCTCGGTTTGATATTCAACGTAATCATCAAGTCCGATATATGTACTTCTTGCAATATCATTGAAATAGTCGCTAAAACAGTCGGTTGAAAAACGTCTTGCGTATATCTTTTTATTCAAAATAAAATACTTCTTTTTCTTAATTTTTCCATCCATTTTACCGCTTTCTTTTTCAATAAATGCTACACTATACCCATATCGGTTATAGTTTCTCAAATTGTATTTGAACAGTTTGGTTATAATGCTCTTTAAGATATGCACAAAAAGTGTATTATCCCCTCGCCTGTGTCTAAAATCATAATATATTCCTAAAAACCAATTAAGCGATATTTCTACTATCATTTCCTCATAAATGTAAAACGGCAAAGTTATTCTTTGGTCGCCACAAGAAACGATTGTTAGAATATCACATAAATCTCTGGCATCTGCTCCCCATGACTCCGGTCTTTGCTCGTCAGTAAACACCTTTATAAATGGGTAGTTATCAATAGTTGCTGAGTGCCTGCACATTTTGAGCCAAGAATTGAACAAATCATTTTTCTGGTTTGTTTCATCCTTGCTCTTTTTTATTTCTCGAAGCTCAAGATTGTTTCCTCTCTCTTTGCCTATCTCAGACATTACTAATACACCAAATTCAAAGCTGCCGATTTTAGGATTGTCCTCTATAACCTTTCTGCCTAATCTCAAAGCATCATAATCAATAATGTGTGCGTGCCTTCCTTCACAAGATGTTGCTTCCGGAAAGAAATCATATATCCACATAGGAAAGTTGCCCGCATCTATCATTATGTTTTCTGTTCTTATGGAATAATTGGCTACAATTAAGCTGCTTTCAATGACGTACACAAAGTATAACTGAGCGTATGTACTTAAAACATCAAACAAATACAAGTGCTTTAAGCCATCATCAAAATAAAGCCCATATTTTTCAATCTCGTAATCATATAATTGAGTATGTACATTTCCTACTCTTTCAAAACGTTCACGTTTCTTATTAACCCAGTCCTTAATGGTTGCAAGGTTATATACCGTATGATACTCAATACACTTTTTAAGCTCGTCCTCAAAGCATATCCACGGGAAATTTGGAAAACGCATATCATTCTTCTGTAAAAGGTCGAATGCTTTTTGTTTGAACATTACCTCTTGGCTAAGGGCCATATCGGTTATGACGGTTGTTTTCTTCTTTCCCATTGATCCGCAAGTCATTGAAACAATAGGCAATTCATTTATAAAACCACAGTTTCTTGCTTCCATGTGTCTAAGTTGCGATTTTGCTATGCTTTTCCTACGATTATGAAGCCACCTTACAACGAAGATTATGATAATCCATAGGGGGACGTGGATGAATATTGCCTGTAAATCTATAAATAACTTGCCAAATTGAATATAAAGCGTTGACACGTCATAGGTTACTACAAAGAAGAAATAGTAAGCTAAAAATTCAATTAAAACTGTTATAAGATTGAAATTCAGCAGCCACAAAATTATCGTTGCAGTTACTAAATTTTGATTGCTTCGATAAAATCTTATGTACTGCGAAATAAAATTTCTAATTGGATGATACGATATTCCCATAAACTTTTTATACATTTTAAGGGGTAACGTATCGTGATTATGCCTTGTATTGCTTTTGCTATACATGGCTTTAATAATCAACCACAAAATTAGTCCTACAGGAATTATGATAACCAATGATTTAGAGAAATTCGCAAGTGTTGTTCCCACGTTAGACATGTACAAATTAAAATTCTCTTTCGTAGCAAACAAACTGAAATATGCTCCAAATTTAAGCTTGAAATTTTCAAAATCCTCTGGTAATATTTTTTGCCACTGTAATACCTTTGAAAAATCTGTAACGGTTGGCTCTGCTTCAAAATTGAGCATAAACACTTCCTTTACGAAGAATTTAAGACTGTTCCAAAGGTCTTGAATTGACTCCCAAACACGTGCATAAGAGTCTTTATACACAAATATTGCAAGAGCTATAAAGCCTCCAAATATTAGTGTGGTTAGAATTATATTAACTATTCTCATTCTCCTACTCATACTAATACACCTCCAGCACTATGCGTTCTTGCAAATCGAATAGTCCTTCTGGGAGAATAGCAAAATAATAAGGCGTTTCGCCATCTATATATTTAACTATTCCGTCCTTAAAACTGTCATACGTTAGCAATTTTCCCACACCCTGTGTATAAAGTCTGGCTTCTAACGTATCTGAAATTTCTAAGAAATACTCTTTATTGTTATATTGATAAAATGTTCCTTTTAACGTATCCTCATTACCGTCATTAAAAAACAATCGGCTACCTGTAAGACACAAATAGCCGATCGCCCATATGACAAGTATCAAGAATACTATTGCTAATATCCTTTTTACTTTTTTCATTATTTTCCTCCGTTATGATATTTTGAATAAATGCTTATCAACAAAGTCTAAAACATCTTTAGTGGTTTCTTGATGCACTTGTTTCAACTCATCCTTAGTTAAAACCCTTTTAAGCTCTTTTTGCCTTTTAAAGACTTTTATATGATATTCCTCATTTATCCAATCTTTAGGTAATGGAAGCCCGCCTCTGCTATTCTTCGCTTCTAATTCTGCTTTTCGCTCTTGATGATATTTTTGGCTCTGCTTTAATTCTTTTCGTTTTCTAAACCAACCAAATATTCCTACCATACGAGCTTCTTCTCCCTTACATAATTATTCTTATACTCAATAGCTTCCAAGAAGTCCTTCGCTTCGAATGTATGTAATGGCTTTCTTCCTCTTAAACTAAATGTTTCCACCGCTACAAAATATCTGTACTCGGCTCTAACAATGTGATATGTTTTCATTAAATATTCTCCTTTATTTTCTTATTGTTTACTTTCCATTTTCTAATGATACCTGTTGATATAAAGGCGTTATCTTTCAAGAAATTTATACACGTCTCAAAGGATTTTGAGGTTTTGTGGACGATACAGCCCAGTTTGTTTAGACACAGAATAACTCTGAATCTGTCATTTGTGAGATAAACAATCTGGGCAAAATTACCGTCTTTTTCGTTTCTTAAAAAGAGCCTGCTATCAAGGTATAAAGATAAATTATCGTATGACACTTCATCCCCTAACACATCTGCTATGTAAGCGAAGTGCTTTTTAAAATCATATGCCTTGAAAGCCATAGATTACCTCTTACTGCTCTTTGTTGAGCTTCTTCAAGTATTTAGCGTTTCTATGTGCTTCTCTAAGACCGTTTCTGTAACCAACTGTTGCCATAAACTTGCTACCGAAACGTGATGCTACCTGCTCATAGTCATTTACACCAGAGCTATAACCTACATTATACGAAGCCTTCCAATCGGTTTTGGTTTCACCGTAAGTTTTCTTACCCTTTTCCCAACCCTTTTTGGTTGCTTCCTTTGTTTTACTCCAAGCCTTCTTCGTGCCTTCTTTTGTCTTTTGCCACGCTTCTTTGCCTGTTTCCTTAGCCATACCCCATGTTTGGGATGCCTTTTCCTTAAATGTTGCTGTTTCTGCCATAATTACACCTCCTGAATATTATCGTCTATATCGGGAATAGGATTTTCCGAACCACCATTTTCTTCCGGTAAAGGTAAGAAAATTGGCTGCTCTACCACATTACCCTGAACATCAAATACATATGCTACGTTTGCAAGCTCATTTGTAGGCTTACACATACCATATCCAATATCCTGTGGCTTTGAGTATTCAGTTTCATAAATGAACATTTCGCCTGCCTTTGCAGTTACCTTACAATCGGTTGAAATATATCCCGCAAGTCCTGCACTATGGTGTCCTGTGCCAATACCTGCTGCGTTAATTCCACCTTGAGCGTTGATAACTGTATCTTCACCGATAATTTCTATATAAGTAACGCCATAATTTGTCTGGCAATAACAGTCATAGCCTGAGCCTATACCTGCTCCATACTGACCGCCCTTTACGTTAATCTTAGAATTATCAATGAAAATCTTGACATACTGGTCTTTGCTTACTCCCTTATATACTCGGCTACCACCAATACCTGCTGATGCAGTTCCACCTGTGATTTGGTCGAAATTACAATCTACGATTGAAATATCTACCGCAGTCCAATAAAGAGCGCCAATAGCTGCTGATTTTGAGCCACCGTCTGCCTTTTTAACAGTTACGTTCTTCATTTTGAGCATTCCAGAGTCATAGTCGCCGTCAACACCACAACCGACACCGATAGCACAACCACCTTCGGCTTCTGCCTTACCATAGCTTAAATCACTTGCAATAAATGTTTCCTGTGCAAAACCGCCTTTTGCGTATTCAATAACGGTATTCTCAATGGTTACAACAGATTTATCTCCACCACCAATACCAAAAGCCTTGTTTCCATAGCCCTTAGCTGTAAGTGAAGCCATATCCTTAATGGTTAGTGAACCTATGTTCTTGACGGCATTTCCTATGCCACTACCCCTCTTATTTAGATATGTTTCATCATCTGTGTTTCCATAGCCGTCTATTGCCAAATATTCAAGACCGTTATTTCCTACTGCTACAAGGCTATCACCTGTGAGTAAGAGCTTAGTTCCATAAGGTACTTCAATACCATCACCGTCTTTTGCACCGGTAAGTGATACATTACCTACGATTTTTACAGTGATATCTGCACCATCAAGGAGTGCTAAACCGCTATCTCCCTCGGTTGTTGCTAAAGACATTACATTATCAAGAATAAGTGTGCCTTTACCTCCAATGTCAATACCGTTAAAATGACCGTTCATAATGGTAAGTTTACCCTCTTCAAGCTCTACACTTACTGTTTTGTCAAAATCCTCGGAAAATATGAATGTTACATCCTTATTTCCAATATTGAGTGTTTCAGTAAGTTCAATGCTTGAAGGAATTTCTATTGTTGCACCGTTTTCAATGCTTGTAAGAGCAGTTGTAAGCTCTTCTACATCCTCTACCAAAATGATAGGTGGCTTTTGAGGACCGATGCCTGAATCGTCATCATTGTTATCGGGCTGCTTATCAGTGCTTGAATCTGTGCTTGTGTCGGTGCTGGTATCTGTAGGTGTATCAGGCACATCAGGCTTGAACAAAATTGCTACTGCTCCGATTAAAGCAATAACTAAAACTACTGCTAAAATAATTGTTATTGTGTTTTTCATTTTTCTCCTTTCTTGGTAACAATTCCGTTACCATACAAAATTTATTGTGTATTTGTGTCTATATCGTCCTCTTTAGGCTTGTCCCTTGATTTCTTAAAGGCTTTACCTATAAGCTTGAACGGGTACAGAATGATTTTAATTATCCATCTAAAAATGGATATGATAAGTGAAATAACCTGTGGGAGAACCGGCCAAAGCAAATATACTAAAAGAATAAGTATTAAAATTGCTATGAGGATTTTCCACCACGCATCTTCACTGTGGTCGGTTGGTGGTGTTATATCGTTAACAATATCAATCGGACTTGATACAACAGGAATTACTGTATATACGCCATCCCTTTGAAATGTAAGCTGAATAATGTCGAAATCAAAGAAAACACTTTCCTGTGCTATATAAGCTTCGTCATTTATTTTCTTATTAGTCCATAAGAAACCACCATTTTTAATTAAAATAGTTGCTGGCTTTGAAAAATAATCGCTTGTTGCAAAACGGAACAAAACAACCTCACACTCTTCATCGGTTACAGATGTAAGAGTTTTAGCGTTTTTGTACTCTGCTTTAAGACTGTCAACGTCGTTTATGTTAATAAGCAATCTTTGGGCAATTTCCTTATTTGTGCCTTGTAAGTCGCTTTCCTTGAGAATATAAATAGGTGCTACTGTAATGCTTTCTTCATCAGGACCACCCGAAAAAGCAGCTCCTAAGCCGAAATTCTTCCAGTTATCCCAAAAGCTTGGTGATGTACTCGACCAGCTATTAAGAACCTGTAAATCAACGTCTGCATCAAAATCGTAATAGCTATATCCATTTTTGATTTTTCCGTATATGCTATCAAGTTTTCTGCTTTCATCAATATCGCTCTCAAACAAGTCAGCACTTATGTTTCCTTCTTTTATTGGCAACGTTCCGTTTCGGTAAGATTTGTTATATGTTTTAATCCATTCGTATAGTGCATTGCTTTGAACTCCACCTATGTCTTTCAAATCGGCGTATGGATCATATTCATCAATATTATCAACTTCAAATAAATAATGGAGTGAAGGGCAAGCATCCTCTGAGGCATAATAGCAATCTCCTACATTCCAACCCCAAATACAAAGATTTGCTTCTTGTTCAGTCCAATCAGTCATCAAACCATAGTCTGTATCAAATCTTTCTCGTTGAGGCTCTCCAAGATTTATACCCCCGGATTCTTCCGCATACTTACCAAGAAAATTTCTTAACTCTTTTGCAAAATCTTCATTACTCGTTACAACAATTTCTTTCGTTTTGTACTCATACCATTCTGCTTTTATTCTCTGTAATTTACCATATGTATCAATGTACTTTTTAGGGACTGAAAAATATACTGTGTCAAGCTGATTTTGGTGTCCTGCGCCAAGTGCAGATGTCATTGAACGATAAAATGTATGCTTTACATTAAGGCTTATTGTTTCAAGAAACTCAATATCACAATCAAGTGTGCTTGAAGCTAACGGATCAGGTCCGTAGCCCTTTGCATATCCCGTGAAAACATAAGTGCCTCCAACCGGGTAATCAGTTGCATTGTCGCTTGTATATGTTGCAAGCTCAATTCCCGAAACATAATATTTACGTTCATTTGAATTTACTCTATCAGCAAAATGCGTTCCGTTTACCTCTTTGTCAACTACCTTAAATTTGTAGAAAAGGTTCTTGTAATCACCGTTTTCCACTCTTGAACAAAATTCCAATGGAAATTTGTAATAATCATTTGGTTTACCCTCGCCATTAAAGGATATTGCCATCTGAATTTTGTTAAAATTCTGGCTCTTAGACAAATCTAAGCCTTTTGGATTGTAAACATAAACATACAAGCCGTAATTATCTCTTTGATTTGCCTTATAGGAATAGCAATATTCTACAAAGCTTATTACCTGTATATCCTTACTTTCATCATAAGGGAAATCGGCAATATTAAAGGGTTTACCGTTTATTGTGCAGTGTCTTAAATCGTCAAGCACATTAGTTTTACTGTAATCTGGACTGCTCGACTCTTCACTTATTGATGCTGCCACTATACTCATAGGGGTAGCGAATACCGATATGAGTACAAGTAGCATTGCGATTACGCCGAGCAGTATCTTTTTAACCACTCTTGCGTGCATCAAAATTGAATCGCCTCCTTGTCAAGCTCTACACCCTCAAGGCTTTCTACGATTGAGAAATTAACCTTTACATACTTATCTCCATCATTTGAATAAATGATAATAGAATACATATTGTCGTATGCTTTGGTTCTGCAATCTTCTACTGCTGAATTAGGGTGTACTGCTCTTAAAATTTGAGTAATGCCACCCTTCGGAGCGATTGTAAAATATGTATCGTGTTCCTCAATAATAAAACCATCAGTTAAGTCCGGCTCTGCTTGGAAGGAATATATTGCGTTATTCATTACAAAATCAAAGTCCTTTCCGTTTATCGGATTAGGTACGACTCTTACTGAATAACCTTTATTTTCCGCATTTCCACCATTTGCCTTTACATACCCTACATCAACCCTTAACGGCTCGTCCTTTGATACCGTGAAGCCTCCACCCACGTCAAATATGGTTTCGCCCTCACAAGTTACGAAAAAGTCATAGCCGCCAAAATATACGATAACTCCCATTATCGCAACTAAAAGCATAAGAACGATAAGAATTTTGACTATAAATGTTATAACCTTCATTCTATCGCCTCCTTACTGCTTAGCAACTGCTACCTTAAAGCTTGTTGAAAGACCAGAAGTCTTTTCTGTTACAGTAACTAAAACGTAACAATCGCTTACATAAGAACGGAATTTGTCCTTATATGCTCTTGTTCTGCCACCGTCAATTACACTAACCGACTTATAATAATCTTCAATCGGTTCGTGTGTTTCCACTTGAACAGAATTGCCACTTAATTTAATGGTGATGTAATTCTCCATCAAATCTTCATAATTATAGATTTCATCACTTGCATCATACCAATTCTCGCCACCACTCCTATATGTTTCATAATAGCCGAGAATTACTGAACCGAAGCCTTTTGTAGTGATTTCATAGTTGTTATATCCACCTGCTTTTACATCACCTAAAATGCTTTCCTGTTCAATAAGGAATGATGCTGTTGAATTAGGCTGAATTTCATAAGTGTTATTGCTATTTTTAGTAAGTGTTGAACTTACCTTAATGCTTGTAGGTACACCAATATATGTTGCTGTACATTTAGCCTTGAAACCGCCTGTTCTTGTTGTTACAGTGATTATGATTTCACCTGTAAATTGCTTATAACAGTTGACATTTGCTACATTTGAGCCATCACCTGTTGGTACAACCTTAATGTAATCTTGTACATTTTCTGTTTTGGTTGTATCTCCCCAAGCTACACTCCAATCTACCGTTTTGTCCTCTGCTGTTGCTGGAATAATAACTGCGGTGAGTGTTTTTGTTACACAATTTTCACCGATTGTCATAGGAGCTGCGAGCAATTCAATATGTTCGCTATTCTCCATTTCCATGTTAAGCTGTTCATCCAAAGGTGTAGGCTCTACTACATCACCTAATTTCTCAGGTTCGTCAGGAGAGGCTTGTACAAAAAGTCCTATTCCTAAGCCCACTACCATAAGGATTAAAATAGCTATTATAATACCTGCTATCTTATTCATTACTAAATCCTCCTCCGAAATAGTCTGGTACTGTTCCTTTGTCTATGTTGATGCCTTCTGCCACATATTCACATCTGAATGGCATTTTATATACGCTTGTGCCATCCTCTAAGTGAACTACGATTTGAAAGAAGGCTTTTGAGCAATCTACTTCCTCTGGGAAGTAAACTCTCTTGTCTGAATAAACCCACTCAATAACATCTGTTGCTCGATAATCTTCATCAAGAGTAATAGTAAAATATTCCTCTTGCTTATCAATTTCAAAAAACTCTGTTACGTCGGATTTCGTTGCATAAAATGAAGAGTCTTGACCTTGGATCTTGAAATAGAAATTATTGCCGCCCGGAATACATTCAACAGTTACGTAATAGCCCTGTTTTTCTTCTTCCATACCTTCAAAATATGCTATTTCAAATTTCTCAGGTGTTCCTCTTTCAAGCAACATTTCATTTGTGCTTTCTGTAATTTGTGTGCCATTATGCACTAAGTAGAAATTCGCTTTTTGCGACTCTCTCACTACATTGATAGCTATAAAAGCAATAACAGCGACTAAAATAAGCACTACAACCACGATTGCACAAATTCTTAATACCTTGTTTGTGTTATTGCTCATTTCTTAAATCACTCTCCAAACTTCAAATAATCAAGCTCGGTTGCGTTGAAATCATATGTTGTTTGATTAAGAGTAATATTTTTAGGTGCTACACCACTATTTACAATGTCGCCAATCTTTACTTCAAAATGGATTCTGTTGTTTGTAGGGTGAATAACCTCAAACCAGAAGAGTGTGTCTGTACCTCTTGCTTTTGCATCAGTAAGAACTGCATTTAAAAACTCAGGATCTTCGTTGTTGATGTTATATGTAGCACCACCCGAATCCTTCATAAGATAAGCTCCAAGGTCAGAAAGGTAATCTACATCAAAGTAAATATCCTTATCCTTAGTCCACTCTACATAGCAGAAATTAGGTACGCCTGTAAATTTAACTCCGCCGCCTGAGAGCTGTCCTTCAAACGAGGACATTGAACCTCTTTCATTTAATGATGTATTTCCTGCAATAACTCCCCACTGACTGAGGTCAGAAGCGTCATAACCATCACCAGCCCAAGACTCAATGGTATAAACGTCGGTAAATTCTACGTGGAGTAATACCTTACCACCCTTACCCTTATTGCCGGATGCAATTTCAAAATCTACATATGTAGGTGAATCGGGTGTGAGTGTAATATCGTTACCAATAGTAAGGTAAACATCCTCTACTCTACGCATATATTCAAGGGGACACGTGTCTGAAATTTCTGCATTTTCCCTTGACATTACCTTTACGATAATCTGCTCACCAAAAGGCTGCACACATACAAGGTTTGCAGTTAAACTACCATCGGATGTAGGTGTAATCGTTACATAATCTGTTACATTCTTGCCTGTTGCCCATGTACTTTCGGGATTAGCAAATGAAACAGACCAATCTACTGCTGTTTTTGTCGCAAATGAAGGCTCAACTGTTGCTTCAAGAGTAATGCCCTCGCCTGCTGTTCTTGAATAAGCGGTAGGAGTAGCAAATACCATACCACTACGTGCCATTTTATATGACACATTTGATACCATTGCTGTTCCATCCATTGTTGCTACATCAGGTACATTATCAACAGGAACAACCTTGTATCCGTCGTCCTTTTCTTCCGTACCTGTGGATGAATTATCTGTTTTATCCTCCGGTGAGCAGCTTGTGATAATTACACAAGTGAAAACCGTAAGAATACATAAAATGAATGCTAAAATTCTCTTTTTCATTAAAAATCCTCCTAAAATTTGATTTTAAAGTAAAAAATAGGCTTGTGCTCGTATTTGAACACAAGCCCATTTCGTTAGTTATTCTATGCTTTTCTTATCTTACAAGCATACCGAGATAGTCCTTGTCGGACTTACGATTAGGCTTAACAGCACATTCATATACTGTGCCATCCTCGTCCTTTGAAATTACAGCGTAGGTTGTAACTGTACCTGTTACCTTGCCCTTTTCATCCTTCATTTCAAAGTTCTTAGTGATAAGCTCGGCTTCCATTGCACCGTTAAATACGATATCAAGTACGCCGTAACCACCAAAGTCGTGTGGAACTACTGATGCCTTAACATACTGACCTCTTACGTTACCCTCAACAAAGTATGTAAAACGTACCTTACCGTCCTTTTCATAAGTTTCTCTCTTGACAAAAATTGTCTTGTTCATATTTTTTACCTCCTAAAATTTAATAAATTGATTTGATAGATTTTTCGTTTGGGTTACTTATTACCCTAAATTAGTTGCCTTTCTTTTTCTTAGGCGGTGGCAACTGCGCCGGTCTTGAGTTTACAGACTGGGAAATGAGTGTTGCTTCCTGCTTTGTCTTACCCTCGGCAATCGCCTTATGATACTTGTATGACGCTGCATGGTCGCCCTGACACTGCAAATATCCTGAACGGAATGTTGCTTCTGTAGGTGTAAGCTCGTGTCCGTTCTTCTGTCCTCTCATATGCACCTTGTTCTTTCTCTCAACTGCGTAATATGCAGCACGGTAGGAAGGTGTCTCCCAACGTCTTGTATTAGTTGCAGGAGCTTTTACAGGTGCGCTCTTCTTTTCTGCCATGATTTTTTACCTCTTTTCTTAAAATTTTGCATGCTATAATAAATAGTAATTTTTTGCCTCATCGGCTATATTAAATTGTACTTTGTAATCAGAGCTTCTAAACGTTTTGTTTGTGCGATCTGTCTCGGCAGGTGGCCACCTTTATCATCCTCGATTTGCCGCTACAACCAATCGGTTATTTTCTTGCTCTCTCGTGATTACACTAAGATTCTATCACAAGGTGGCACTTCTTTTTTAGCCCTAAGCATTACCTATTCACTACCTATTTTTATCTTAAATTTTTACTATATATTTTGGTAAGATTACTGATTGATTACTGATTTTCACCGATTTATTTAGCATTGATTTTGTCGGCAAAATTAAAAAATCGGTTGATCCCGTGTATGAAATCAACCGATTTTATTTTATTCTACATATTTTCTTGTGTATGAGGAACAGGGTAATCTCTTGCCGTTAAGAGAACGTCTGTTTTTAAAACACATAGCAAACTCAAAATCTCTTTTTGGATTTCTTAAATAATACGTGTCATTACTAATAATGTAGGAATCATTATTCGCTGACATCACTATCGTAATCTCTTGCTTTACAATAAATTGCTTCGTTCTGTAAACGTTGTTAGCACCTACCATAAAGTCAGGCATATATCCACTTTTTGTCATTGCCATATCTTCACCACCTTACGCAGCTTGTACATGTTCTTGGAAGAATTTAAGTAATCTTCTATGGTGTCTGAATATATAGTCCATTGAACACGGCTTTGTTGCCGCTACTACTTCCCAAGATAAGCCTTGAATGTACATAAGTACAAATAATTCATGAATTTTTTGGTCGGCATCACAAATTGCTTTGTTGTAACGCTCTATTGTATTAAGCACCTTATTGTTGCCGGTAATGCTGTAGGAGTTGTCGAAAAACTCCTTATGTGAATAATAATATTTAATCTCATTGAGATCCTTGATAATTTTATTTTTTTCCATCATATTTTTCTCCTTTTCATAAAAAATACCCCCACGAATAAAGCTTCTATGAGCTTTTATCCGTAGGGGCTATATACCTTTACACGAACCTTATTTATTAAGTATTGAGCAGGGATTACGTGTCGATTTTCTCACAACCAACTTTGCTTAATAAACGTTTCTTATTTAGTTTTCTGCTTTGTGATTTTGATAACTTTCTTATCCTTTGCACGTTGCAACACTATCAGAGAATTACAATGGTGGCATGTCCCACACTCTTTTCCATTCTCTTGTAGCTTTACATTCATAAAACTGAAACACTCAGGGCAACGTACTGTTGATTCTGGTAGCACAATTACACCTCCTATGTTCCCACGGTATTAAAATCTTGGAGAAGATACTAATTTCCTGTTCGGAATGGGAGTTTCCTACATTTTATTAGTTAATTCTAATACCAATATATAATTACTGCAACTAAAACGGGGATTTCGTTGAGTTAATTACCTTATTTGTTTCTTTATGCCTTTGGCACTCCTATGACATTGAGTTAAACATTTTTTTCTACATTATGTATTATGTGCTTAACTACTCCAATTATTTCCCATTCGCCTTTAGGGTGAATATCCTTATATACCCTCTCGCCATTTTCGTCAACTTCGTCATTTGCCGGCTCTAAGTAATATTTTCCTTTTGCTTTCCTTAATACCTTAGCCGTTGCTTCCTCATTGTTAACTCTGGCAATTACCACATCACCTATATTTGCTGATACAGAGGTATTGACTACCATATAGTCGCCATTAAATATTCCCCTCTTTATCATACTTGAGCCCTTTGCTATGAGAATAATGTGTTGACCGTCTCCAAATATCTCTACAGGTAGTGGAATTGTAGCTTCAATATTTTCAACCGCCAATATTGGCTCACCGCAAGAACATGCTCCTACAAGTGCTGCGTTTGATATTTCACCTTTTTCTAAATTGCTTGGTACTGAAATGAAATTTCTTTTTCCTCTTTTTTCAAAAGAAATTATCTCTCTTCTCTCAAGCTCAATTAGAATATTTTGAACCGTTCCTTTAGAACTAATATTGCATCCTTCACAAATCTCCCTTAATGATGGAGCTTCGCCATAATTTCTTATATGTGAAATTATGAAGTCTGCAACTTTTTTTAATTTTTCTGCATTGAAGGTTTTCATAACCTCACCCTCTCTTTTTGCAATATTGAACTTGTAGTTCGTTTTTGATTATACTACATAAATTACACTTTGTCAATATACTTTTTTGAACTTTTTTGAGGGTGTCCTGAAATCACGACATTATCATTTTTTAGGCTTTCTTCGCTTAACATTTTTCTCAAATATCTCTGAAATTAGAACCTCTGTTTCTACTATTAAGGTTTCCATTTCTTCTTTTGGAACGCTTTCTAAATTCGGCTCTGCGTTGATGAATATTTTTATTCCTAAAGGATTTTCCCCTATTTCTATTTCCTTTAGCATTTTTCCTCCTTTCTTTTCTCCGTCTTTAATATACATCATGTTGGTACTTCTTTTTTAGCCCATTCCATTTACGATTGATTACCTATTTTTTTCTTTTCTTCTTTGGTTTTATTTTGGTTTTTATATGATTGATTACTGATTGACTACTGATTTGTTTTGGGTTATACCATAAAATCCGGTTCTCGTGAAGAGTTAAGAAGATAAAATAAGGGCTAATAACCCTACATTATTTAATTTGGCGACACTTTTTTTATCTTCGTAAATACTCACATTTTTTGCCACGTTCACAAGCTTCCGTTTTTATGGTCGTGTGAGGGTGATGTTTTTGGTTTTTTTCTGTTTTAAGTAATAAATCAGTAAGAAATCATAAATTCATCATAAATTCTTGTTGAATAAATAGGTGCTTTTTCGAAATATATCAGTATTGGAAAGAAGGACTTAATTAGTTTACAATTAGTAAAAAAGATAAAATTCGAAAGGAGATAAAAATGAAAACTGCTGTAATTTATGCTCGTTATTCGAGTGCAGGACAAACTGAGCAATCCATTGAAGGTCAGCTCCGTGAGTGCTATGAATATGCTAAATACAATGATATTGCCATTGTTGGTACATACATTGACAGAGCTATGACAGGTACTAACGATAATAGAACTGATTTTCAAAGAATGCTTAAAGACGCTCAAAAAGCGGATTGGGATATGGTGCTTGTATATAAGCTTGACCGTTTTTCCCGTAACAAATATGAAATGGCTATTCACAAGAAAACCTTAAAAGATAGAGGTATTCAAGTTGTATCAGCTAAAGAACACATTCCAGAAGGTCCGGAAGGAATTATTTTGGAATCGCTTCTTGAAGGTATGGCTGAATACTACTCTGTTGAACTTGCTCAAAAAGTAAGTAGAGGACAAAAAGAAACTCGTATCAAAGGTAACTACTTTGGAGGCGGTATTCCATACGGCTACAAGGTAGTAAATAAAAAATATGTAGTTTGTGAGGAACAAGCTACCGTTATCAATCGCATATTTGAAATGTACATTGCTGGAACTATTGCTAAAGATATTGTTAAGGCTCTTACTGATGAAGGTATAACTCAGACCAATGGTAAACCTTTTGAAACAAAAAATATATATCGTATTCTTCGCAATGAACGATATACAGGCATTTATCGACACCACAAAGAGGGAGTTTATACAAATATGTTCCCTCGCATTATACCAGACCATTTATTCTTAGCCGCTAAATCACTTATGAGAACAAATAAGGTTGGCGGCATGTCAAACCAAGTAATTTTCCTTTTACGAAGCAAAATGAAATGTGGCTATTGTGGTTCAAATATCGTTGGAGAGTCTGGCACTTCTCGCACAGGTGCTATTAACCATTATTACAAATGCGGAAACAGAAAAAAGAGTCGCAAAAATTGTATGCAAGCCTGTGCTTTTAGAAAAGATATGCTTGAACAACTGATTACTGATGTTACATTGAAAGCTTTTGACAATCCTTCAAAAATTGACGAACTCGTTAATAAAATATTTGAAGCTCACGAAAAAAGAATTGAAGATACCTCTATAATGAATATTTTAATTGCCAATAGAGATAGAATTAAAAAAGCTCTTGATAATGTAATGGCTGCTGTTGAGCAAGGCATTGTTACTGCTACTACAAAGCAAAGAATTGAAGAACTTGAACAGGAATATGACGTTGCTCAAGCCAAAGTCGTTGTCGAGGAAAACAAAAACCAATTAAAACTCACTCCTAATGATGTTAGAAAATACATATTAAAATGCTTAAAGAAAGAGCCTCGCTATATGCTTAAAGCTTTTATTAAGGAAATTATCGTATATAACGATAAGGTAGAAATCTATTACAACTACATAGACTCAAAAAGACCTGATGATTTAGAGCATCAGGCTTTTTCCTTTTATACCGAAAATGTTATTATTGACCCTACAAAATATGACAAATATAGCAGAGGTTATATATTTGATTGGAACTTAATTCTCTATATATAACAAAAAGTCCTGCCGAGTTAGATCGGTAGGACTTTTTTCTATCTTCTGTTTTGATAATGTCTTTCGAACAGTTCAGTTGACCTTTTGTTATATTGCTCTATGAGAACATTATAATCTTTTTCAGCTTTTTCTAATATATCAATACCATTTATTGAAATATCAATGTTATTTTCATTACATAGATTAGAATACATATGCGACACAACTCTATGCAACATTATTGAAATTTCAAAATAATGCAATAACGGATATTTAGAATGGTTTACATTGCCATGAGCATATCCGTGGCACATCTTGTAAAAATACTCAAGACTAATTAAATAGTCTTGTTCTTCCTCTTTGTGTGTTAAACGCAAAAAATTCAACAATCCATTGATTGAATAAGGCTGATATGTTATTACTGAATGATAATTCGGTATGCTATCAACCCATCCATAATGCAAATAATCTATTTTCTTTGTTTTCCCTCTGCAAAGCCTATTTTTGTAGAGTTCATTAAAATCTTCGGGATAATCTTGTTCGCAACACGATTGTAAAACTTCAAAATAACTGAATTTTTGATGTTCTGCTACAAGGTTCGGATAATCCATAAATAATAACAATTTTATGTATAATTCCATTGCCGTTCTACAAATAGGATAGCAATTATCTAAAAAACCATCTTCTAACAGAGTAAGCGCTGCCAGAGCTTTTTTTGCTATTATACTGCGATAATACATCAAATCATTGGGTTTTCTGTTTTGATTTATTATTTCCAATGAACGGACTGACATAACAAAAGTATCGTATGGAATATTATATGCTAAAAATAATTCTCCACGTAATATTGGATTTGTTCTAAAAAACTGACTTCCATACTGTCTTAGTCTTATGTTTTGAATTACTTGCTCTGCCAAAGCATTTTTATATTTTTCATCTCTTTCAAGGGTTACTCTTTCGCTATCGTTCATAAATATGATATTTGAAGAATGACATCCTACAATCGTTCTGCTAATGTCAAAATCCAAGGTGTTGTCAGAACCCTTAACGATTGTTTCTGGTGAAAAATCCCAGCTATAGTATTTATATACGTCAAGATATTTTGTCTGCACAAGACGTTTCATTTCAATAAGGAAATTTCCTTTAATATGCCCACTGAAAAGACGTTTTATTGCTTTATCGTGTTCACGAACCATACCTTCCATATTTGACATAAAATTATCAAATGGATTTTTTACCATAGCCTATCTCCCCTTCCTCTTAATTCATATTTATACTGATTTTATTATATCAAGATTCCATTACAATGGTCGATTTCGTGTTGAATAATTTGTGCAGTCCAACCTTCGTAATTCTTTATGCGGGTTTGTAATTCAAGGGTTTGGTATTGCACTTTTATTGTTTTATATCTCTTACATTTACGAGGGTTGCCAAGCAAAGACAAACAACCTTCTTCTGTATCATAAGGCTTATCTTTTTTAAGAATGACAGGATTGAACATTACTGTATATGTGGGTGTTTTCCCACTTTCATCATAAAAAGCAATTATGCGTTTGCGAACACCAATCATATTGGCTGCCATTCCGACACAACTTTCCTTGTGTGCCATCAATGTTTCAAGCAAATCGTTGGCTACTGATATATCTTCTTTTGTGGCTTCCTCAGATTTACCAGCGAGGAAAATAGGGTCGTGCATTAGTTCTTTTATCATTGTTTCCACCTCGTAACTTTACCCTTTGATTATATCACCATAAGCTTCTTTTTTCAATACCTACAACCTAATTGTTAAACCAAAAATTTAGGGACACTATTTTGGTAAGAGTGCAATAAAAACTCCATATTTTTGCACTCTTGAAATCTATTTTTTTGCACTCTTAACCTTTACAGAAATTGTGCGTTTTTGAGCAATTTTCAACATTGAAATTACATTTTTGCTCAAAATTAGCCCTCTCTCTAACATTGGATAAACCCTTATAGCACAAGGCTTTTTCGCACTTTTCAGAGGGTGGTTCGAGCGTGTGGACATCTCTTCGACCAAAATTAAAACGCACTCTTTATGGGTGCGTTTTTATTTTGTCAATGTGTGGCTGAAAGAACTCCGCTTTTGCCTTTGGCAAAAATGGAGTACGCCTATCGAGCAAAGCCGCATAGGGGTTCCCCGAAGCGAAGAATGAGCTTTGGGGGTTCGCGTGATAGCTCGCTGATTTGAGGCTGCGAAGTGTGGCGAGCAATTTATTGCGATGCTGCCTCCGTACAAGACCATAAAAATGACCTACTCATTTGAGTGGGTCATTTTTGTTTATCCAAAGGATTACTTGTTTATTTAGTAGTTCTTTTTTTATTTTTAACTTTAATAAAATTTGTTTAAAAATGTATCTTTTATTAAGCTATATTACTTTCAAAAAATAATCAGCAAGTCTTTCGGGACTCTCTTTCATTTTATTTTCTATCCACCATTTGACAGTTTCAACAAATGTTGATGAAACATAATTAACCCAATAGTCATCAGGTATGTCTTTTTCTTTTTTGTTTTCAAAAATGTGAGGCTGTCTTTGTATTAGTATTTTTAGATTTGACTTAAAATACCTTAAAAACAGTTCATTATTTTCACAAGCCAACAATTCCAATATGTTATTATCATTTCTTTGTAGATGCTGTAACAGATGCAATACAACAGATGATGGTGCATCGCAATCAAAAATGTGTTTATGCTTTGCTCCACCTTCTTTGGTTGAATCAAATATGTGGCAAAACAGCTCCTCGCAAAGCTCCTTAAGCAAAAAATCCTTCGTTTCAAAATGAGCGTAGAATGTTGCTCTACCAACATCTGCCCTGTCAATAATTTCACCAACTGTTATTTGATTGTAGTGCTTTTTTGACAAAAGCTCAGTAAATGATTTGAATATCGCTTCCCTTGTCTTTTTTTGTCGTCTATCCATAATTTTCTCCATACAATTTTTTAAATTTGTTCGGTATTGAACGATTAGCATACAAGGTATGTTGACTTTAATCTTGCCTTAAAATATACTTATATCGTACAAGTTGTTCCATAACAAATATATTGTACTATAAAATTAAATTTTTGTCAACTTGGAGGAGTTATGAAAACGGAGAAAAATATTTTCCTTGCCTTTATTCTCAATTTGGCGTTTTCCATATTTGAGTTTGTTGGTGGAATATTCACAGGAAGTGTTGCTATTATTTCTGATGCAATTCACGATATTGGAGATGCAACAAGCATTGGTATTGCTTTTTTTCTTGAAAAGAAAAGCAAAAAGCAACCAGATGAAAAATACACTTATGGATATACCAGATACTCGATTATCGGTAGTGTTATTACAACCTTAATTCTTTTATTTGGCTCCGTAATGGTAATTTACAATGCTATAGTAAGAATTATCAATCCAAATGAAATAAACTATAACGGTATGATTGTTTTCGCAATTGTCGGTGTTTTAGTAAACTTTGTGGCAGCTCTTTTAACTCGCGAGGGCGATTCACTCAATCAAAAAGCAGTAAATCTTCATATGCTTGAGGATGTGCTTGGTTGGGTTGTTGTTCTTATTGGTGCAATTGTAATGAGATTTACAAACTTTTATATTCTTGACCCACTTATGTCTATCGGTGTAGCTATATTTATTTTTGTGAATGCAATAAAAAATTTAAAAGAGGTGCTTGAGCTTTTCTTAGAAAAAGTGCCTCATAATATTGATGTAAACGAGCTAAAAGAACATATTGGAAAAATTGATGGTGTGCTCAACATTCATCACATTCACATTTGGAGCATGGACGGGCACAACAATTATGCAACTATGCATATTGTTGCCGAAGGTGATAGTCATAATATTAAGAAACAAATTCGTGAGGAATTAAATGAGCATGGTATTGGACATGTTACACTTGAAATTGAAGCGAAAAATGAGCAATGTCATGAGGAACATTGCCATATAGAATTTACCTCTTCTACTCACCACCATCACCACCATCACCATTAAATAATTCAAGGCGACTGTAAGCAGTCGCCTTTTTAACTATTATTGCGATATTTCTATTTTCGAAACCGATATATTTTCGTGTTGGCTTTACTACATTTTTACATTTATTGCGCTTTTTTGTTCTCATAAAAACTTCACGAAGCCTTTTGCCATAAGGGTTTATCGCACTTTCCATATGGTGTTCAACTGGGGTTGGCTCACTTCGACCATAAAGCAAGAAAGCACCACTCGGTGCTTTTTTGTTTTATCGTAGTGTTGGCTGAGAGAACTTCGCTTTTCGCTTGCGAAAATGGAGTGCGCCTAGCGAGCAAAGTCGTGAGGTGCTCGCACATCTAAGACTGCGAAGTGTTACGAGCAACTTGTTGCGATGCTTCTCCGCACTTCGACCATAAAAACAGCCGAAAACAAGCTATTTTGACTTGTTTTTGGCTGTTTTTCTATATATTTTTAACAAATTTGGCTTTTTCAGTTGACCACAGACTTGTCTTATTTTTTGGTTTTTAAGAGGTTTTTTATTGCTTTTTCTCAATCATTTTGAAAATTTCTTTTCTTTGTTTACTGCGATGCAAATTTTGAGGGGCGATCGTTCGCGGTCGTCCCTCTGTGCGTTATGCCGTTTTCGCCTTTTTTCTTGAGCTTAGCGATTTCCTTTTTCTTCTGTTCTATCATCTTGGCAAGCTCTTTTTCGCATTCTTCTCTCGTCTTTGCATATGGGCTTTTGACTCATAAAAAATACTTTGCTTTACAGCATTGTTTCAATCAATTCCTTCGGACTTTTCTCGCTCAAAAGCTTGGGAGCGATGTCAAAAGCAGTCATACAACCGCTTTCACCTTTTTCATAGAGTCTATA